>NZ_JACJTV010000001.1:0-300000 GCF_014698845.1 Coleofasciculus sp. FACHB-1120
TATCAGTTCTCTGACCCTAGATGAGATGCGGCTGGCTTTGCCGAACGAATTCGCCAGCACTGGCACATTGAAAATCAGCTGCATTGGTCTAAAGACGCGGTTCTCCAGGAGGATGAGGCTCCTTTGTGCGATGGCTATGCCCCTGCTAATTTCGCCATTGTGCGGACAATCGCACTGAATTTGTTTCGTCAAGCGGGTTTCCCTTCTATCACTAAAGGGCTTCGACATTTATCTCATGATGTACATCGTTTATTTTCCTTTTTTCAATGAATCAGCCCTGCCTTTTCAAGGGGGGGTTAAGAAAAAGTGGCGCAGGGCGTAATGCACAAAATTTAGTTTTTCCAAATCACCAACACCACACCGCTGACAATCAGACCCAAACCGATTGCACGGCTCAAAGGAATCGCTTCTCGGAAAATAAAATAACCTAGCAGCACAGAGAATATATAAGTCAGACTCACCGCAGGGCCAGCGATGCTGAGATTCACCCGCGTCAGTAGCAAAATATAAGCAAACGCCCCTAAACCATAGCAAGCCAGACCTGCTAGAAGTTCTGGTGTACTGAGAATGCTCAAAAGATGACCGATCCAATTATCTACATTGACTCTGCCTAACTTCAAAGCTCCAGCTTTGAGCAAAAATTGCCCTGCAACGCTCGCTAGGATCGAAATCAGGAATAATCCAAATTCTGGTGAATTCACAGAAATATCAATAAAGTGAGGAGATCCGTCTATAAGTTTACAGCCATCCGAGGCAGAGCCAGAGCTAGAATCGACTCAAAGCGATCGCAACGTAAATTCAAGTAAATCAGAGTGTTATGACGAGCGTACTTCAATCTCCCTATACCAGCGAGCAAATGGCGGTTTGGATACGCGGCTTGCTAATGGTTGCCTGGGCAGACGGCAATTTTGACGCCGAAGAACAGAAATTAATTTCATCGTTGACTCAGAACGAAATAGCGCCAACAATGGATTTGGGGTCGATCGAACCGATTACGGCTGATGAATTAGCAGCGGCTTTTAAGGAAGACCCCAGAGGCGCAGAAGATTTCCTACGTACCGCTGTTATGGTGGCAGTCGCAGATGGCGTTTATTCCGTCAGCGAGGATGAATTGCTATTCCAGTTTTGTGAGGCATTAGGACAGCAGCCAAAGGCGCTTTCATTGCTGCGGCAAACGCTGATTCCGACGCCGGAAAGCGAGATTTCCTCTGACTCGGACAAAGGAGCAGCGGCTCGCATTCGGCAGCGGGATGTGCTGCGACCTGTACGGGTATGGCTCGATGGGTTAGAAATTCACGATTCCCGATTGGCAAGATTCTTGTGCAAAATGATTCCTGCTCAGTGCCCGTTTGAGCGCGATGTCAAGCTATTTGGTCACAAAATTGTCCACATCCCGCCCCTGTGTAAGCTCAATCCTATCTACGAGCAGTTAGTGGGTTTGCGCTTCCGAGCTTTGTCCTATTTGGCGGATGATTGTGGTGAAGATGTGTCACCGTATTGTTAATGGAAGACTGGCTAATGGCTAATGGTTCATGATTCATGGTTCATGGTTCATGGCATCCCGGAGCAAACAATCAATCGGTAACAATTAGCAATTAGCAAAGGAAATTTATGCAATTTATCGATCAGGTAGAAGTAGAAGTTGAGGCGGGAAAAGGCGGCGATGGAATTGTCGCTTTCCGACGAGAAAAATATGTGCCAGCTGGGGGGCCATCCGGAGGGAATGGAGGTCGCGGTGGTTCGCTGATTCTAGAGGTGGTTGAGAATTTGCAAACCTTGCTGGACTTTAAGTATGCCCATCGTTTCAAGGCTGAGGATGGGGCGCGGGGAGGACCAAATAATCGCACGGGTGCCGCAGGGCGCGATCGCGTGATTCATGTTCCCCGTGGCACGATGGTTTATGATGCCGAAACGGATGAGTTGCTGAGCGATTTGGTCGAAACCGGGCAAACTTTCTGTGTGGCTCAGGGTGGCAAGGGAGGACTGGGAAATCAGCACTTCCTGAGCAATCGCAATCGAGCGCCGGATTATGCTTTAGATGGGTTGCCGGGTGAAAAACGGCAGTTGCGTTTGGAATTGAAGCTCTTAGCTGAGGTGGGGATCATTGGTTTACCCAATGCCGGTAAGTCTACGCTAATTTCGGCGATTTCAGCGGCACGACCGAAGGTTGCAGATTATCCTTTTACAACGTTGGTGCCGAATTTGGGTGTGGTACGCAAACCCAGCGGTGACGGTACTGTATTTGCGGATATTCCTGGTTTAATTGAGGGTGCCCATACGGGTGCCGGGTTGGGACACGACTTTTTGCGTCATATCGAGCGCACCCGATTACTGCTGCACTTGATTGATGCGACCAGCGAAGATCCAATTAGCGCGTATCAAACGATACAGCAGGAGTTGCACTCTTACGGTCGAGGGCTGGCAGATCGTCCGCAAATTGTGGCGCTGAGCAAGGTGGATGCGACCGATCCAGATAATGATGTGGAAGCGATCGCGCAACAGCTTCGTCAGTTAAGCCATGCGCCAGTTTTCCTGATTTCAGCGGTCGCCCGCATTGGACTAGATCAATTGTTGCAGGAAGTTTGGCAGACTCTTGCTCAACTGGATGAAGTAGCAGCCATTAATCATTAGAAATGAAAAATTAAAAATGCAAGAATTTATCTTTCATTTTTAATTTTTACTTCCAACTTTTGCTCTTGAGTAATACAACTCATTTCGTTGCGACTACAGCAAGATTCCAGGCAAAACGCTTCATTAAAGGAATCTTTTTAAAACCGGCATCCAGCTTCTCTAACCGTTGGTAACTCGGTGCCAATCTTTCATGTTCAATAATAATTTTCTTCCAGTAACGCTCTTTATTGGGATCGATTTTTTCTATCAAATAAAAGCGCAAGAAAATCCACAGCGTTGCTAACCAAAACGTATCGTAAGACGTTTCTAAAAACTGGGATTTTACAAAATCGACAATATTAATATCTAGCGGCGTTTCATCTTCAGTTCGCACTTTCGTCGCAATCCGCCGGTACACGTTAATGACTGGATTGTGTTTCAGGGGGTCCCAGAAACAAGCTTTTCCACCAGGTTTAAGTACCCGGTGCATTTCCCGAATGGCAAGTTTCGGATTGGGTAAATGGTGCAACAAATTCGAGGCGTAGACAATATCGAAACTATTATCGGGGCAATCGAGAGCGATCGCATTCATGGTTCGCCCCTCAATCTCGACGCCGTTTTTCTCTGCCAGTTGCAGCGCAACTTCCACCATGCCGGGAGAGTAGTCAGATGCTACGCACAGCGCCCCTTTTTTAGCAAAATAAACGCTATTTTCCCCAGCACCACACCCTAAATCGAGAAGCTTTTTGCCTCTGATATCTCCCAGTTTTCTGAGGATGAAACGATTTTCAGGGGCAGTACAAGCTTCAAAATAATCTTTAACTTTGATTCCATCTACATCAATGGTGGATGCCCATTGATCGTGGAATTTTTTCTCTTTGTCAAAAATATCCATGATTTAAGAATTAAACGCGAAGGTTCGCAAAGGTAAACGCAAAGGTACGCAAAGGATTTTCTCACTTTGCGTACCTCTGTGGCTATTTGCGGTTTATACTTTTTGGGAGATTACGGCCGATCGCGTCTCTTCTTTTTCCAAGACAACATACAACCGATTCAGGGCGTTGACATAGGCTTGGGCGGAGGCGACGATGATATCGGTGTTGGCAGCATGACCGGAAAATACTCGATCTTGGTGCCGTAGGCGAATCGTGACTTCTCCGATGGCGTCAATTCCAGCCGTTACTGATTGAACGGAAAATTCAATCAGTTGGTTGGGGACGTTGACGACGCGGTTGATTGCTTTATAAACGGCATCTACGGGTCCCGTACCAATGGCGGCGTCTGTTAGTTCTTCGCCTGCGGGAGTGCGAAGTGTAACGGTTGCGGTGGGCTGGGAGTTGCTGCCGCAAGAGACTTGCACCAATTCTAGGCGGAAAAGTTCTGGGGCTTGTTGGATTTCATCGTTGGCGATCGCTTCCAAATCCCAATCGGTGATTTCTTTCTTTTTATCCGCTAAGTCTTTAAACTTCAGAAAGGCTTTATTTAACTCGCTTTCTGATAGTTCAAACCCCAATTCTTTCAGCCGAGCGCTGAAGGCATGACGACCGGAATGTTTGCCCAGTACAATCTGATTATCGGTTAAACCGATAGATTGGGCATCCATGATTTCGTAGGTGAGCTTGTTTTTCAGCACCCCATCTTGGTGAATGCCAGACTCGTGTGCAAAAGCATTTGCGCCCACAATTGCTTTATTCGGCTGCACCAACATCCCTGTTAAGTTGGAAACTAACCGGGAAGTCTTGTAAATCTGCTTTGTGTCAATATTCGTGAGGGGTTCTTCTGACTCCTCAGGGCGTCCTAAAAATGGATTGTAATACTGACGCCGGACATGGAGTGCCATCACCAATTCTTCCAGTGAAGCATTCCCTGCTCTTTCGCCAATGCCGTTGATGGTGCATTCTAGCTGGCGTGCGCCATTTTTCACGGCTTCCAAGAAATTCGCAACTGCCAAGCCTAAGTCATTATGACCGTGTACGGAAATAATGGCTTGGTCAATATTCGGCACGTTCTCTTTAATTCCCTTAATTAAGTTACCAAACTCGCTGGGAGTCATGTAACCGACGGTATCGGGAATATTGACCGTTTTGGCACCCGCTGCAATCGTCCGCTCTAGCACTTGGTAGAGGAACTCTGGATCGGAGCGAGCGGCATCCATTGGGGAGAATTCTACATCGTCCATGAAGGATTTAGCGTAGGCGACCATTTCTTCTGCGATCGCTAACACTTCAGGCCGTGTCTTTCTGAGCTGATATTCTAAGTGAATATCAGAGGTCGAAATAAAGGTGTGAATCCGACCCTTTACTGCCGGTTTTAGCGATTCTGCGGCGGCCTCAATATCTGCTTTGATCGCCCTTGCCAAACTACAGATAACGGGACCGTCTTCTGTCCCTACTGTCTTGGCAATTTTCTGAACTGCCTCGAAATCTCCTGGGCTAGCATAAGCGAAACCCGCTTCGATTACATCCACACCCAAACGAGCCAATTGTCGAGCAATGCTCAGCTTTTCGTCTACGTTTAGAGTTGCGCCGGGGCACTGTTCCCCATCTCGAAGGGTCGTATCGAAAATAATGATCCGGTCTTGGTTAGGTTCGACTTTCATAGTTCAAAAAAACACATCCTTCAACTTTGATTCATTAGCCGTTAGTTATTGCATCACTTCTTGCTAATTAGTTATAGCCAAAAAAACTAAGGTTTGAGGGCTAATATTCAGTCTTTTCAATAAATTCCCGAATTTCGTTCAGGTCGATATAACGGTCTGTGGCGTTTCTCAGCTCTCTCGCTATCATTCCTTCTGTGGAAACTACTGTAATATGCGTATTTTTAGAACGTAACAGTTCGATGGCTCGTTCAAAATCGCCATCTCCACTGAATAAAACTACCCGGTCGTACTGCTCTACTGTATTAAACATATCGACAACAATTTCAATATCTAAGTTCGCCTTTTGTGAATAGCGACCGGAAGTGTCATCGTAATACTCTTTAAGAATTTTTGTACGGACGGTGTATCCCAAACTAATTAGTGCGTCTCGAAATCCCCGCTGATCCTGCGGATCTTTTAGCCCGGTGTACCAGAAAGCATTGATGAGATTTGTATCGGGTTGTTCCTTTCTGAAGTATTCCAATACTCGTCTAGGATCGAAAAACCAACCATTTTTTTGTTGAGCGTAGAACATATTGTTCCCGTCTACAAAAATAGAAAGACGGTTCATTAAGAAAGCCATAGAAACTAAAACCTAAAATTTGTAGAAAAGAATTTTAGTGGAATGATTTATTCTAGCAATTAGTTACGAATAGTTATTCATAAGTACTTTAGTGCAATCCCAATTTCTTTTTATCTTTCCGAGTTTCTCAAACCCTGCTGGCATTCAGGAGGTTTTGAGGGTAAAATCGGCGATTAAAGTCGAAAAAGGGAAATAGCACTGATAAAGTCAAACATAACTTCTTCTTTAAACTCTACCTTAGTTGAGGACTCTGTTACTGTCCTAGTGGGCACTATCGTATAATTAGGGCAAGTACTTAGGCACTGCCTTTATAGTATTTACAGGTAGGAACACCAATCACTCCAACTACCAGCATATAGCTTGCCAGTGTGAACTCCCGCTATTTCTAAAGACAACAGATTCACGCAGGCAGTAACGCCAGAACCGCAGTAGACTAAAACCTCCTCGGCTTGCTCTAAGCCTACCCATCGTGCGCGTTGTTCCGTCATCGGTCGTAGGTAAGATTGACTAGTTGATACTTCCTGCCAAGGATAGTTTACGGCTCCGGGGATATGACCAGCAATCGGGTCGATGGGTTCTTGTTCGCCAGAAAAGCGATCGCTTTCCCGCGAATCTACCAATACCACTCCAGGCAAGTCTTTTCTGGCTTTGACGGTTTCAATATCGACTACCCAGTCTTGTCGCACCTGAGGCACAAACTTGCCTCTGTGTGGCGTTGGCAGAACGTCTGTAACCGGATATTCCGCTGCCTGCCATCCGGAAAAGCCGCCATCTAGCAAAGCCACGCGATCATGCCCTAGGTAACGCAGCAGCCACCAGAGACGTGCAGCAAAGGCAAATCGGGAATCATCATAGGCGACAACCAAGGTTTCCTGACAATTTACCCCAATGGCTGCTAACTTATTGGCTAATTCATCGGGATTGGGCAATGGATGCCTTCCCCCGTGCTGTCCGGCGGGTGCAGAAAGGTCTTTGTTGAGATCCAGATAGTGGGCACCGGGAATGTGACTGGTGAGATACTGTTGGTGTCCTAATTCCGGATTGGCGAGGGAAAAGCGACAGTCCACAACGATAACTTGCGAAGGCTCCGGAGCCGCTGCGCTAAGGTTCAGGTGTTCGGAAAGCCACTGGGCGGAAACGACAAAAGGGGTATCGGTCATTGACTTGACTCTCTGCAATCAAAACAGTGTACAAGTCTTCAGGGAGCGATCGCATCTGTGTTGCCGATGCAATGCTGGGCAAGCGATCGCGTTTTTGTTTGGAGTTCAGCCCTAAATATCCATGTGGCTCACTTACAATTTATAGGGTTAGATGAGTGTTAGGAGTCATCAAACTAAATGACAAAACCCGAAATTATCGCCAAGCGGGAAAGGTTAGATTTTTACCAAGGCTAAGTCAGTCTCACAAAATAAACTGCAAACAGTTGGTAATGAATTTAATAAGCAGTATGCTAAATTTTCAAGCCCGTCAACAAGCTTTCATGAGAGGTTTTTAAGAGTAGAGGACTGCGAGTTTTATCACTTTAAAAATTACTTAAATCGGCATTTTGGTAATCCGGGCTTCATGTTCTCTCTTATTGAAAAGTCCGAAGTAATTGATGCATTACGTAAACACTGGGTTTAAGAGTCGGCAAATGCAGCCGAAGTCGTGAGATTTTCCTAAGATTCACTCATCCTCTTGACAAATTAAATTTAGTTTCAACTGAGCTTAAGCAGCTTTTATAGTGCTTTAATAACCTACCTTTCTCTCTGAAAAATGCAAGATATGGGCATCTTTACACCCCAACTTACCGCTGATGGCTCATTCACCTTCTTTTCAGAAGAGTTTGGTGAAACTTTTCATAGTCAGCAGGGTGCGAAGAAGGAAGCCGAACTTAAGTTTGTCGAACCGACTCAACTTAGGCAGAAAGCACAGCAACCAACATTACATTTGTTAGATATTTGCTATGGTCTGGGCTACAACACCGCAGCGGCTTTGGAAACGATTTGGAAAGTGAATCCGAATTGCCGAGTCGAGTGGAGGGGGCTGGAATTAGATGTAGCGGTGCCGAAAGCAGCGATCGCGCATCATCTCTTGAACCACTGGAACCCAGAACACGCTCAAATTTTCCACCAGCTAGCCACTTCTGGCAAAATTCAGACCGAACGCCTGAATGCTCAGCTAATTCTGGGGGATGCCAGAGCCACAATTCAGCAGATATACTACTCAAACTTCCGGGCAGATGCGATTTTTCTCGATCCTTTTTCACCCCCCCGATGTCCGCAATTGTGGACGGTGGAGTTCTTGAGCTGGGTTGCCAAGTGCTTAAAACCCGATGGGAGACTTGCCACTTATTCTTGTGCAGCGGCGGTGCGGGCTGCTCTAATCGCGGCTGGGTTGCAAATTGGCGCGACATTCCCTGTGGGAAGGCGATCGCCTGGAACGGTCGCTAGTTTTACGACCCTAGATTTAGTGGCGCTTTCATTACAAGAACAAGAGCATTTGCACACCAAAGCTGCCATTCCCTACTGTGACCCTAATCTGTGTGACCCTGCTGATGCGATTTTGCAGCGTCGTCAAATCGCTCAACAAGCCAGTGCTTTAGAGCCAACCTCTCATTGGAAAAAGCGTTGGTATTTCCATCCCGACTCGGAATTCCATCGCTCCAGCAGAATCGGGCTTTAGAATAAACTTCTGCTAGTCCCCGATCGGGATTCAATGCGATCGCTCAGTTGGTCTGCTTCCAAACTGCGGTGTATAATCGTAGCATTCTTGGCAACCGCTCAAGTGAAATATTATTAACTTTTTAGAACAGCTTGACAAACCCCGGATATCCAGAGAATCCCTGAAATTTTGAAGGTTATCAAAAGATTAAATCTATACCTTCATGTCTGAGGGCTGGAGCTGAAATCAAGATTTCCGATTAAAGCTGTTAATATCCGTGAAAAACCCGATCTCAGGGTTAAGCGATTCGATCATACTAAAAACAAATTTATGTTATAAATCATGCTCAATTTATCAACTGCTGCTGCTGCTTCTCAAACAAACTCTTCTTCAGTGAGCTTTCTAGATTCGGAGTTGCCCAAAATTCTGGTGGTTGACGATCATCCCTCCAGCCGCATGACGGCGGTAGCACTCCTGTCGGTAGAAGGGTACGAAGTTTTGGAGGCAGAAAGTGGGCCAGATGCATTGAAGCGTGTCGTCGAGTGCAATCCAGATTTAATTCTGCTGGATGTAATGATGCCGGGTATGGATGGGTTTGAGGTATGTCGGAAGCTAAAACAAGACGAACAAACCCGCCTGATTCCGGTTGTTTTCATCACAGCGCTCAATGACCGGCGATCGCGCATTCTGGGTATTGAGGCAGGTGGAGATGATTTTCTGACCAAACCCTTCGATCGCTTAGAACTCTCTGCCAGAGTCCGGTCTCTTGTCCAGCAAAAGCGCTTGAATGAAGACTTGGATCACGCCGAACAAGTCCTATTCTCGATCGCCCGCAGTGTTGAAAGCCGCGATCCCGTGACTGGCGATCACTGTGGAAGACTGGTGGATATGGGGAAAGCTTTTGGTGAATTTCTGAATCTTTCTCGCAACGAAGTTCGAGATTTGATGTGGGGAGGTTATCTCCATGACATTGGTAAAGTAGGGATTCCCGACGCCGTGCTGCTCAAAACTGGGAAACTCAATGACGAAGAATGGGTAATTATGAAGCAGCACGTTCTGATTGGTGAGAAAATTTGTAAGCCCCTGCGAACCATGCGGGGCGTCATTCCGATTATTCGTAATCACCATGAACGCTGGGATGGAACGGGTTATCCCGATGGTTTGGCTAAAGAGGAGATTCCCTTTCTGGCCCAGGTTTTTCAAATTATTGATATTTACGATGCCCTGACAAGCGAACGTCCCTACAAACGCGCGTTTACACCGGCAGAAGCCTTAGAAATTTTTGCAGAAGAAACGGCAAAAGGTTGGAGAAATCCTCAATTAGTAGAGAAGTTTACTGAGTTTATTCAATCAGTTCCCCTCGCTGAAACGCTGCCAGAAGCCGTGTAGGGGCGAACCGACAGGTCGGCTGGCTCAAAAATTAGTCGGATGCTGGCGGCTGATTGGGTCAAGGCTTCACCGACAAAGAACCACGAATGCTCTTTCATGGTTCATGCTTCATCCTTTATTGTTTTAGCTGGTCTGATAACGCGAAAAGCTGAATATGGTAGCAGTAGCAATTCTTGCAGCAGGACGGGGGACACGGATGAAATCGAATCTGCCCAAGGTCCTACATTCCTTGGGAGGGCGATCGCTCGTCGAACGGGTTCTCCATAGTCTGTCTGAAGTCGAACCATCAAGGTGCCACATCATCGTTGGATATCAAGGCGATCGCATCATAGACGCCTTGGGAGAGGTCATCGATCGATTACCTCCACTTCCCACTCTGGAGTTTGTCGAACAAACCCAGCAGTTGGGCACGGGTCATGCCGTCCAGCAATTACTCCCCCATCTGGAAGGCTTCACCGGCGATTTGCTGGTTTTAAATGGGGATGTCCCGTTATTGCGATCGCAAACGCTTAAAAATCTGCTGCAAACTCACCGAGAGCATCAGAACATTGCGACCCTCCTCACCGCCCAAATGCCCAACCCCAAAGGCTATGGGCGGGTTTTTTGTAATGGTCAAAATCTAGTTAAAGAGATTGTAGAAGACCGGGACTGCACGCCTGCTCAAAAGCAAAATCGCCGGATTAACGCAGGGGTTTACTGCTTCAATTGGCCGCAACTGGAAAAAGTATTGCCACAACTGGTAGCGAACAACGATCAGCAGGAATACTATCTGACTGATGCGGTTAAATTCATGGAGCCGGTGATGGCTGTGGATGTGGAGGATTACCAGGAAATCCTGGGAATCAACGACCGTAAACAACTTAGCAATGCTTACGAAATTTTACAAGAGCGGGTCAAGGATGCCTGGATGGCGGCGGGTGTGACTTTAGTGAGTCCAGACACAATCACCATTGATGACACGGTACAGTTGCAACCGGATGTGGTGATCGAACCGCAAACTCATCTGCGGGGAAATACCGCGATCGCATCTGGGAGTTGCATTGGCCCTGGTAGCTTGATTGAAAATAGCCAGATTGGGGAAAATGTCACGGTAGTTTATTCCGTGGTGACTGACAGTGTGGTTAAAAATGGTACGCGGATTGGCCCCTACGCCCATTTACGCGGTCATGTAGAAGTCGGGGAATCTTGCCGCATCGGAAATTTTGTGGAACTGAAAAATAGCACTTTGGGCGATCGCACGAATGCTGCCCACCTGTCCTATTTAGGCGATGCTACTTTAGGGAATAAAGTGAATATTGGGGCAGGGACAATTACTGCTAATTATGACGGCGTGAAGAAGCATCGTACCAAAATCGGCGATCGCACGAAAACCGGCTCCAACAGTGTTCTGGTTGCGCCGGTGACACTGGGAGAAGACGTAACGGTTGCAGCCGGGTCTGTGGTCACGAAAGACGTTCTAGATGATTCTTTGGTAATCGCCCGTGCCCGTCAAATCGTCAGAAAGGGCTGGCGGTTAAAACCTCAATCGGAAGAATCACCCAGTTAACTTTAGCCATTGGCGTTGCCCAAAATCCGCCACTTCAATATTTTTGAGCGAACCTCTCCCTCACCTCTCCGACAAGGCTACCGTTTACACATCTTGTACAGAATGCGAAACGCTGTCCGATCCCCCTTGCATCCCCCTTAAAAAGGGGGACTTTGACTTCAGTCCCCCCTTTTTAAGGGGGTTGGGGGGATCAAAACGTTGTGGGGCAACATCAGAAGACTTGTGTGTACACGGTAGCCGATAACGGGGGGGAAAAGGGCTGGGATTTTGTTGAAGATTGAGCTAACCAATGAAGCCAGATAGGGTGTCACCCGTCCATTCCAAGGTGTCCCCCATCTGTTCGCCAGTGTGAAAAGCGGCGAGGAGGACTTCGCTCGTTTTCCCAAATGCGATCGCTCCAGTTGCATCAATCCCAATCGCCCCAAAATCCCGCTGACGCCCACGCGCTTCAGTAAAGGAACGCTCAAAAGCATCTGCTAGAGACAAACCATCCGTCACCCGCACCACAATCCGCGCCGCCAGACATTCATCAATAATGTCTTCTCCAATCCCCGTACAGCTAATCGCCGCTTGAGCAGTCGCGTAATTCCCCGCAGGCATTGCCGAATCGCTGACTCGACCAATCCGCTCAAAACCCTTGCCTCCCGTCGAAGTGCCTGCGGCTAAATTTCCCTGACCATCCAGAACCACCACTCCAATCGTGCCGCGTCCAGCTTCTGGGTCATCCACCAGCTCTTTTTCAGCCACAACCCCAGCGGCTTCTTTAATAAAATTCTCGCTCCGCTCTTGCAGCCACTCTTGCAAGCGAATCTCGATCATTGGATTGTAAATCGGAACTTGCAATTCCCGCACGAGTTCTGCCGACCCGTAATCTGATAGCACGCGATCGGGAGAAGCTTGTAAAGCTTGAGCTAGGTCAATGGGATGTTGAACGCGCGATACATTAATCACGCCGCTCAATCGCTGAATTCCCCCATCCATCAGCGAGGCACTCATGCGAATTTGACCATCTGATTGCAGTACCGAACCCGTTCCCGCATTAAAGCGGGGATCGTCTTCCATCAAGTGGCAACCATGCACCACTGCTGCTTGGGCAGTTGCTCCTGCCAACAGCAGGGTATAAACTTCTTCCACTACTTTGTAGAGTGACTTGCGGACTGCGTCAGCCCCCTCTTGACTTTTGAGGGCGCTACCGGCACCACCGTGAATAATCACCTTGGGTTGCACCTGATTTACTGACATATTTCAATCCTTTGTAATTTTTAATCCATTAGTTAGCCTTGATTTCAGATTTCAGATTTGTGATGTTTTCAATCCAGGCATCCAAAATCTAAACTTGGGCTTTTACGTGTGCTAATTGGCTTGGGTGCGACGGCGGCGACAGCGCTCCGAACAGTATTTCACATCATCCCAACAATCGGCCCATTTTTTGCGCCAGGTGAAGGGACGCTGACATACCGGGCAAATTTTGCTGGGTAAGTCGGACTTGGAGCGAACACGCTTCATGCTAATTTGACGATACATTGCCAATATTCAATTTTACGAAATCGATCGGAACTATGGTAATTATGTCCGCCCATAGAGAGATGCGCTTTTAGACTATTTTATTATTTTGAATCATGGATGAGAATAGATTAGCCAGGGTGCGGATTGTATTAGTAGAGCCAGCAGGCCCGCTGAACGTAGGTTCTGTGGCTCGCGCGATGAAAAATATGGGATTGCGGCAGTTGGTGCTGGTGAATCCCCAATGCGATCGCCTCTCGAAAGAAGCAACAGATATGGCAGTTCATGCCCTAGACGTACTGGAATCGGCTCAGGTAGTCGCGACGATCCCAGAAGCATTACAAGGGTGCGTGAAAGCGATCGCCACCACGACCCGCCCTCGAACCTTAGAAACGCCGCTAGAAAATCCCAGAATCGCTTTACCTTGGTTGCTGGAAGAACCGCTGCCATCAGCATTGCTCTTTGGCCCAGAAGATCGAGGGTTAAGTAATGTGGAATTAAACTATGCTCAGCGATTTGTACGCATTACCACTAATCCGGAGTATCCTTCATTAAATCTGGCTCAAGCAGTTGGCATTTGTTGTTACGAGCTTTACCAAAATTGGTCAGCCCTCAGCAGTCAGCCGCAAATCACTGGCAATCAACGGTACGAGAACGGTAGTGCCGTGCCCGTACCAACGGACAACCCCCAACTGACAATTGACCCTGCCTCATTAGAAGTTTTGGATGGGTATTATCAACAGATGGAAGCCGTGTTATTAAAAATGGGTTATCTCTATCCCCACACTGCCAGCAGGCGAATGGAAAAATTTCGGCGTCTGTTCAACCGAGCCAATCCCTCCAAAGCAGAAGTGGCAATGCTCCGAGGCATTTTCAGCCAGATGGACTGGGCGCTACAATTTCTGCCAGATTCTGTTACGAATGAATCAGAACAGCAAGACGCACCATAAAATAAGCAAAAGTTGGTAAGAACGTTACCGTTAGCGTTAGCAATGCGTTAGCAGTGTTGCGATAAGCAAAAGCATTCGTTCCCTTATGCAAGTGATAGACCCTGGAAAAGTAAAGCTAAAGCTTCGCCGGTACAGTGGTTAGTCACTCTTTATTAACAGGTAACAATTAACAATAACCATATTGGTGGAGGAGTTAGGAGTGACTCAGCAGTCTGAAACTCAGTCAGTTGTGTCAGAGGTGTCAGGAGGAAGTACGTTTAAAGACAATGGGCAAAGCCCAAACGGTTCATCCTCACCGAACCCACACAATCGTTCTGACATCCGCGAACGTCGGCGGGGGCAACAAAAAAGACAACCCGCGTCACGAAATCGACGCGATGTACTCAAAACTACGCCCTTGAGCGTGAGCCGTGAAGGGGTTGCGACGCCGCGAGGAAAGAATCAAAGTTCAGCAAGGATAGGTTTCGGTTTGAAAAATGCGCCCCTAGACACACAACAAAAGAAATCTTCCCCGTCCCTACGCACTCGAAACTCCTCCGGTGCCAGTCTGTCATTGCGACAGGGGGAGTCAAATAACGCTCCCAATCGTTCCTTAAGATCCACGACGCCCTCCACCACGCCAATCAGGAAATCACCCTTGCGGTTCGGTTCCGATGTGAATCAGGGAAGGCAGCGGATAGAAGCACCCCTACCCCAAACAAACCGTCGCCATCGCTCACGTCAAGGCGGTTCGATCCCCAATCAAAGTCTGCGCGAGGCAGTACGCCCTTACCCCGTCCCGTCCAAGGGGAATGTGAGACGCTTCCAAAAACGCCCTCCTTCCCAGCTAGCTCAGCCCGCAGGCACGCATAAGAGCGGGGGAACTTCACCTCAACGCCGGACGCGATCGCCCGGACGTCCGGTTTCTCCCTGGCTGTACGGTGCCCGTCTGCTCATCTTAGGGGTAGGACTTGGCGCGATCGCGGGAACTGTTTTATCGGCTTGGGACCCAGCAACCCGCCAGGTGGCAGGCGCTGCTAGCAAGGGGTCTGTCCTCCAGCAGTCAGCCGTCGGGGCGATTGGTCAAGCATCGGGACAAAAATCACCGGCTCAAGCTGACGCGGCGATGGGTGCGGCGGCGGGTACTTCCGCCCTGACGCTGAATCAAGAAATTCCAGCGCTGAAAGCACACCTACAGGCGCTGGTGACGCAAAATTCCAAATTAAATCCAGGCGTCTTTTTAGTAGAGTTGGAGACAGGTGCCTATCTCGACTTGTCGGGTAGCGAAACCTTCCCAGCGGCTAGCACGATTAAAGTGCCAATTCTCGTCGCCTTTTTCCAAGATGTGGATGCTGGAAAAATTCGTCTGGATGAACCGTTAACGTTAGAGAAAAATCTGATGGGTTCTGGTTCCGGCGATTTGCAGTACAAAAAGCCAGGGACGAAGTACACCGCCCTAGAGGTGGCAACTAAGATGATTGCGATTAGTGATAACACCGCTACCAATATGCTGATTCAGCGTTTGGGCGGTGCGGAGGCACTAAATCAGCGGTTCCAATCTTGGGGATTGACGTCAACCGTGATACACAACCCCCTACCGGACTTGGAAGGGACGAACACTACAAGTCCTAAAGAGTTGGCGACGGTGATGGCAATGGTCAATCAAGGCAATGTGGTCTCGGTGCCATCGCGCGATCGCATCTTGCATATCATGCAACAAACAGTGACAAATTCGTTGCTGCCACGGGGACTGGGTAAAGGCGCTAACATCGCCCACAAAACCGGCGATATTGGCTCTCTAATCGCGGACGTTGGCTTGATTGATATGCCCACTGGCAAGCGCTACATTGCTGCTGTGATGGTGCAACGCCCCCACAATGACGCGAAGGCCTCAGAGTTGATTCGCCAGGTATCTCGTGCAGCTTATCAACACTTCAACCAACCAGCGACACCACCCAGTTCGACGGAAGCGCCTTCAGGCATCTCTAGCCCAATTCCCAAGCCGATTACGGCGGGAAATCCTACGAGTTTTATTAATTAGCTGAAGTCACGCAAATTGGTGAAAATAAACTGAATTTATTGGGGCTGGTAATGGGTAATTGATAATCCGGAATTGCCCATAGTTAGCGATTAATTGCAACTGACCACCGATAGGAGGATAGCACAACCAACTGTGCTATCCTCAAAGCCTTATTACCTTTTTTCCTTGAAAAACGTAGTCATATTTAATTAGGTTGAGTAGTAAAAAATAAAAGGGCGATCGCTCTGAAGAATTACCGCTTTTTCACCGGACACTCTTCTTAATTTATCTGTGTCGCTCTAACCGCTCAATCACAATATCTTTCCCTATCATATAAAGGATTAATGAAAATAAAAGAAATTGCCCAAATTGTAAAACTGGATCTAAACGCCAACCTTGCAAAAATAAAATTATCCCGGAAATTAGCAGCAAACTTCTTATAATTACAGATACAAATTTATCTAATTTTAAAACTGAGTCACTCAAGTTATTTGTTCGTCTCGATGCTGCACCTCTAATTAAACTTAGGTAGGTGATAGCCAGAATAATATATAGTAGTCCTAAAATCGATGCTGAATTTAAACCAAAATTTATCATTTCATTAAATCCTTTATTATTTTAAATAAAATCAATATAAATTATCTTTAATAATTATGCAAATAATGACCCCTGTTAAAAGAAATTGTTCAAATTGAAGGATTGGATCTATACGCCAACCTTGAGACAATAACATTAAGCCACACCAGAACATTATTATTGGTAAAAGTAAAACTTGAATACCATAAAAAATTACCGATAAAGGCCTCATCTGTCTTGAACGTTCAATTATTAAAATAATAGTCATTATTGGATAAATAAAAGCAATAACCCAATACACTAAACCGAGTATCGAGGCTAAATTTAAACCGTAGTTAACCATTGAGGACACTCCTTTTTAAGAAAAAACTAAAACAAACTACGTTATATTGCGCTAAAGCTTAATATATCTTATTGCTAAGAACAGCCACTAGAATCAACCCTATTTGAGCTGTAGATGCTAGCCCTTCAGATTCCCAATTTCGAGAAAGAAGTCGGGGAGCTGTTATTCACGAATCATTTAGGATTGCTATAGAAGCGATCGCATCTACATACGAATGATGAATGATTCTGAAACAAAATCCTGGGAAGAAGTCCGCGTCGCCTTCAAAAAAATCTGGGGATATGATGATTTTCGACCTCCCCAAGGAGAAATTATTCGCAGCTTGTTGCAAAAGCAAGATGCCCTAATCGTGATGCCAACGGGCGGGGGAAAGTCGATTTGTTTTCAACTCCCGGCGCTACTGCAAACAGGGCTAACGTTAGTGATTTCGCCCTTGGTGGCGCTGATGGAAAATCAAGTGCAGGAATTGCGCGATCGCAAGTTACCCGCCGCCTTGTTGCATAGCGAAGTGCCGACTCACCAGCGACGGCAAACGCTGCAAACTCTTGAACATTTGAGATTATTGTACTTATCCCCAGAAACGCTGCTGAGTTCCCAAGTTTGGGAAAAGTTGTGTCAACCAAAACTAAAAATTAACGGCTTAATTCTCGATGAAGCGCATTGCTTAGTGCAGTGGGGAGAGACATTTCGACCAACTTATCGACGGCTGGGAGCGGTGCGACCGGCGCTGCTAAAATTAAAGCCAGCTGGGACAAAAATTGCGATCGCTGCCTTCACTGCTACTGCCGATCCCTCAGCGCAGCAAACCATCCAACAAGTCTTACAACTACAACAACCAGCGGTTTTTAAAAATAGCCCCTATCGGCAAAATCTACACCTGAAAGTGCAAACCATTTGGACACCCAGAGGACGCCGCCAAGGATTATTCAAGTTTATTCAGGAAAGACCCAAACAAGCGGGATTAGTTTACGTCCGCACCAGGCGAGATAGCGAAGAATTAACTCAGTTACTTAGCGATCGCGGTTATGCAACAGCAGCTTATCACGCGGGGTTGAGTCCAGAGGAACGGCGCTCAATTGAAGCGAGCTGGCTGAGCGATAAAATGCCTTTTGTAGTGTGTACCTGCGCCTTCGGCATGGGAATTAACAAACCCAATGTCAGGTGGGTTGTTCATTTTCACTCGCCTTTGCTACTTTCCGAGTACGTGCAGGAAGTGGGAAGAGCTGGACGAGATGGTAAATTATCTGAAGCTTTAACCTTGGTGAGCGAACGGACGGGGTGGCTGAACCCGGAGGATAAGCAAAGACGAGAATTTTTTGCTGGAAAGATGCGATCGCAATATCAAGAAGCTCAGCAACTCGCATCCAAACTCCCACCAAAAGGGGAAGTAACCGCCGTAACCAAACAGTTTCGAGACGGTGCTGTCGCTCTCGCTCTCCTCCATAGTGCTGGACAATTGGAGTGGCAAGATCCCTTCAATTATGTTCGGCGTTCGGTTGGAAAATCTCGCTCTTTTGGGGAACTCAGTAGCCAGCAGCAGCAAGTTCAGTCCCAGATGGCGCAATACCTGAACACGCGACAGTGCCGTTGGCAGTTTTTGTTACAGGCTTTTGGCTTCACCCAAGAGGCAGCTGGCTGGCGGTGCGGACACTGCGATAATTGCGCTCGACGCTAATCTTCGGAGTCCGTATCAGTCGTTAACCCGGTGCGAGCAACGTTGAAGATGAAGTAGGTTTTCACTTCCGAATGGAGCCATGTTTATTCAAACCGATCGCTTGCTGCTGCGGGAATTTACGGAAGCTGACTGGTCT
The DNA here is from genome assembly GCF_014698845.1 of Coleofasciculus sp. FACHB-1120. Taxonomy (NCBI): domain Bacteria; kingdom Bacillati; phylum Cyanobacteriota; class Cyanophyceae; order Coleofasciculales; family Coleofasciculaceae; genus Coleofasciculus; species Coleofasciculus sp. FACHB-1120. The sequence goes on from NZ_JACJTV010000001.1 coordinate 18,592, forward strand.
GCCGTTTTAGCATATCAATCCACGCCAGCATATCAACGCTTTTATCCAGAGGTCGGGCGCACTGAGGCAGACGCTCGCGCCTTCGTTAATCGCTTCCTCCTGTGGCAGCAGGAAACGCCCCGATGGAGGTATCAATGGGCAGTCGTCCGGAGACAAGACGGACTGATTGGTAATTGCGGTATTCGCAAAAGCGATCGCGATGCCTCAGAAGCAGAAATTGGGTGTGAATTGGCTCCCGAACACTGGGGTCGAAATTATCCTATTGAAATGAGTCGTCCGCTACTGCAATTTGGCTTTACAGAGCTTGGACTGCATCGCATTTATGCACACTGTATCGCTGAGAATAGAGGGGCAGTGTCATTGGTGCAGAAACTTGGGATGACCCAAGAAGGTCGGTTGCGAGAGAATGTCAGCATCCGGGGGCAGTGGCATGACACGCTCGTATACGGCATCTTAAAGCAGGAATGGGAGGCGATGGTTGAATAACACCGGGCTAATATCAAATGTGTAAAATTGCCCATCATCAAAGAACCTCACCTCTAAAGCCTTGGAACTTGCCAGTAGCTAGCAAGCAGCAAAAGGCAAAAGGCAAAAGGCAAAAGGCAAAAGGCAAAAGGCAAAAGTAAAAATTTACTTTTGCCTTTTATAGACCCTAGACTTTAGTTGAGCGACGACGAGAGGGCTTATTCTCTCGCCTCTCCCGATCTTGGCGACGGCGATCGCGCCATTCGATCAGCGTCAGATAGATAATGCCCCCAGAAACCACCATTAACAGGGCAAAGGTAGAAAAAGCCAGAACAGTCAGAACAGAAGTTTCCACAATGCTTCTAGAAGCCGTTACGGCCCCAAATGACCATTGAAATCGACCAAGTAAACAAAACCAAAACTGAAACCCAACCCAGCGTCAAAATATCCATAGTTGTATGTAAAGATAAATGCCCAATAATCACTCCAGCGCCTATCATAATTCAATTTGAGGCATCTATGGCAGACCTCAGCGAATGACGAGGTTGCCAAAAAAACCTTTAACTGAACTAGGAGCGATTTTCACAGGATATTGCACGAGATGGTTGATCGGCTTGAGCGAATAGAATCTATCAAAGCAGGAACGGTTGCTGCTTTGTCTTTTTTCCTGGGTTATGGCATTGCTACCCTGAGCAATATTCTCGTGCTGTCGGAGCAGTTTGAGACACTTGCCAATCTGAAAGTCACGAATGGCGTTCACTTTCTGGTGAGTATGGCGATCGCTCTTTTGAGCGGCTTTCTGTTTGGCGTCACCTACCGCTATATTATTCGGGAAGACCCCAACCCGCACCTCAAGACGGGCGCTGTGTTTGCCTTTGGGTTGGTGCGGGGATTAGGGCAAGTGGAGGCTGGGTTAAATTTCCCCGATGCCTTCTGGTCGTTTGGGATTCTGGGAGGAGAGAGTATTTTGCTATTTGCGATCGCTCGTCTTTTCCTCGACTGGACAATTCAGCTTGGCTGGGTAAAACCGTTTAAGTCAAGCTAAATTCCGCAAACTCTGGTTGCCCATACATCATATTTCGGTCAACCGCTGAGAGGATTCTATTGTTAGCAGCATCAGAATTAAGGCACTGGCAAGCTAACTGCGCGACATCAGCGCGATGAATCGTCCCCGCAACTCGCGGATCTTCCGTCAAAACTCCATTGCCAGTTGCTGGTTCAGACTTCAATCCGCCGGGGCGGATAATGGTGTAAGTGAGTCCGCTGTCAATCAGATACTTCTCGGCTTTCTCCTTCTCAATTAACACTGACTTCAGCGTTTCTAAAGCTTGTGGAGGGATAGCCCCGACACTATCTCCACTGCCAATCGAAGAAATTAGGATAAATTTTTTGACCCCTGCTTTCACAGCGGCATCAATGAGATTTTTGTTTCCCAAATAATCAGCTCTTTCGCCGTCTTTGGGTAAACCGCCGATAGTGCTAATCACAGCATGAATTGGTTCATCTCCTAGGATTGCCTGCTCAACTTCGGCAACATTTAAAGCGTCTCCCATAACCGCTTTAATCCCCATTTCTTCCAATTCGGCAGAAGATTCTGGCGAGCGCAGCAGTGCCTTCACCTTCTGATTTTGCTTGGTTAAGTAGTTAGCAATTTCTCGACCAACGCCCCGACTTGCACCCGCAAGAAAAATGTAGGATTCACTTGTCATCTTAAAATTCTTACCGTCATAACTTGTATTTCATATTTTGCCGTAATTGGGGCGAATAAAAAATGTAAATCCCGGCACCTTCTTCAACTTTGCATTTTTAATGTTTAATTTCTAATTTTTTCCTCGCCACCATCACTAGCCAAGATTGAGCTTCACAGGGCACTCCTGGGGGACGATAGTAGTGGTGGAGAATCTCAAAATCAGCTTGTTCTAGACAGGGTGCCAAAGTTTCATATTCCCATCCGGAAACAAAGCGATAGCCGGTTGGACGAACGCTATATCCCTCGCTATCTCCACGACAAATAGAAATAATTATTGCGCCGCCAGGAACCAGAGCTTGATGCAAATCCTTCAGCACCTTCACCATTTGGGCATGGGGAACGTGAAGCAGCGATGCATTCGCAAAAATTCCATCAAAGGTTTCTGGCGGCAGGTCAAGATTGAAAAACGACTGCTGCCAAACCTCACAACCCGTCGCTCGTCGCGCCATTTCCACAAATGCAGGCGTTGCATCCAAGCCAATCGCAGTATGCCCTTGACGTTTGAATGCCAGCAAATCTCGTCCGGGACCACAGCCGAGATCGAGGATTTTCCCTGGATTTTTAGGCATTGCCGCTATCAAGGCATCACGATTTTGGGAAACATCGTGATCCCAAGTGCCCTCCCGAAACGATTCTGCTGTCGCTTGGTACTCCGCAATTGTCAGTTGCTCGTGTTCCTGCATCCTTCGCCTTGCTCAAACCTACTAGAATCTTACTATTCTCTATTTCCTCGTATTCTCTGTACCTCTGTGGTTTAAATTATGTTTCCTGGAGAAGTATTCGCCAACACCGCTGATTTTGACACTGGGATTCGCCATCTGTTGCCACGCTATGACGAAATGCTGGATGCGATTGCCCTTTGTCTACCCTCTACAACCAAAGCCATCCTGGAACTCGGCTGCGGCACTGGCGAACTCAGTTTAAAGATCCTCAAGCGTTGTCCTGATGCCCAACTGGTTGCTGTAGATTACTCTCCTCGGATGATTCAGTTTGCACAAAAGAAAATCCACGCAGCAGGCTATGCAGACAGGTGGACGGGGATTGAAGCCGACTTCGGAGACTGGGCGAATCATGCGCTGGAACTGGCAGAAAGCTTTGATGCCTGTGTCTCATCCTTGGCAATTCACCATCTCAGCGACGAAATGAAGTTGAAATTATTTCAGCGGATTCGTGAAAGCCTTAACCCAGGCGGCGTCTTTTGGAACGCAGATCCCATCCTGCCAGAATCACCAGCGATGCAGGAAATTTACCAAACGGCACGGGAAGAATGGACATTGCAGCAAGGAACAACGCTGGCAGAAATTCGCGACAAAATTGGTAAGAGCAATCCTCAAGGTTACTCTAGTCAAGATCAATTAGCGACTCTAACCTCCCACCTAGAAATGTTGACAAATTCTGGGTTTACTACAGTAGCTGTTCCTTGGAAATATTACGGTTTAGCTGTGTTTGGTGGCTCTGTAGGATAAGTTTTTAACTGCAATGTATGGTGGGAAATTTTTATCTAACCCTGTAAAGGTGAGAAAAAAGCTGGTAAATTATGCCAATCTGCCAGCATTTTCCCCTCACGTATTCGTGGTTCAAAAAAACATTTTTTAACCACGAATACGCGAAGGACACGAAGAAAACCCTCGTCTTTCAACGGGCACTTTAAGCGCGTTAGCAATCCCAATCCTACTGCTGCAATGCTTGAGTGCTTTTATCTGCCAAAATTGCTGAAGATAGGGCTGAACCCTTACTCAGAGAGAATAGGTAAGGAAATTTTATCTTTTTTGTTAGTTCATATAACAAGATTGGGAAGAGCAAACTGAAAAAAGTTACCACAATGATATGTACAACTACATGATTGATGTGAAGACCTTTTTGTAAGAAGATTCTAGTTGATCCCATTGCTAACAGATGAGCTAAATAGATGGGCATCGATAAAAAACCCAGGTAGCGAATAATATCTAATTTTTTTATTTCTGCCAAATAAAAGGATATTCCTAAAGTAAATATGATTCCTCCAGATGCCATGAAAAATCTAGTTCCTGGTTGTTCGCTTAAACCAAGTTGCAAAATGGTCATTTGAAAAATGACAAATATCAGCGTGATCGCGCCAATTTGCTGCTTGTTCAATTTATACAAGGTACTCGGAATATTTCTCAAGTCATTCTGCAACCAGCGTGCCACAATTGCCCCAACGACGAAAAACACAAACATACTCATAAATTTAGTGAGTATTTCGCTAGGTGCATAAGGATTCAGCAAGTAAATTAAAATAGAAAAAGAAAGCAAAATATATATGTTGATGAATCTTTGAGCAAACACAAAGACTACATAAGATGCAAATAAAACATATAAAAACCAAAGAGTGATTAAAGGAATCGGATTGAAAGCCATGTAAAACGGTAAATCTTTCAACTGCAACTTGATAGGATTATTCGTATAGTTTGACATCAAAACCAAAATACTACCTTGGATAACAGACCAAAGTAAGTAGGGATACACAATTGTATTGAATTTATCCCCCCAGAATTTCTTCTTACCCTTTAATAAGCTTTTTTCTACAAATAAACCGGAAAGAAAAAAGAAAAGGGGCATATGAAAGCTAGAAATAAAATGAAAAGAGAAATCATGAAATAAATCATGCATTCCCATTCCAGCATTTTTGAGGTTTGTCAAAACATGGACATAGACAACTAAAATGATGCCGATGCCTTTGGCATAATCAATCCAGTCAAGTCTACTGCTAGATAACTGTTCCGGCTTGGTTGGTGAAATTTGTACTGCGACAGGCTTCATAATCTTGGTAGTTTCCCTTAATTGCAGTGCTGCATGATTAATGAAACCAGCGATGCCTGTTCTATCAAGTGAAGGATATGGCTTCCGTAAAAACTACAGAAATCCTGTATTTCGACTGTCAGGCTACCTGCAACTTCTTTGCAAGTTTCGCGGCAAGCCAGACAAAAAAATCAACCCTCAGCTAGATTTGGGCAGACACATTTTTAGGTATCAGCACTCCTAAACTACTATCTTCATCTGGATAGTGGAGCGAGGTCAGCCCAAAGATAGATTTTTTTGCGGAGGGAGTATGCATTCTATGCCGGGGAATGACCCAATAAGCACTCCCAGCCAGTACCCTCGTATCCATAGTGGAAACTTTCGGAATGCAGAATTTCGGCTAAAATTTCCAGGGAATCTACCAAGCGGGGGCCGGGACGGTTGAAGTAGGCATTGCCATCGGTGATGTAAACTCTTCCGGTTTGTACGGCTTGCAAGCTTTGCCATTCGGGACGTTGGAGTAGCGGCATTGCTTCAGCGCGAGTGCGGTTTAAATCGAAGCCACAGGGCATGAAGATGATGACAGTAGGGTTAGAGGCGGCGATCGCTTCCCACTTCAACCAAGGAGAATGTTCACCCTCAACGCCAAACAGGGATCGACCTCCAGCCATTTTGACTAATTCGGGAATCCAATTTCCCGCTGCCATCAGGGGATCGATCCACTCGATACAGGCAACGGTAGGACGGGCGGTGTCGGGTAGTGCTTGCGTCTTTTGTACGCAAGCGTCGATGCGAGACTGTAAACCAGCCAGCACAGGTGGCGCGGCGATACCCAAGGCATCAGCAACTCGTTGAATATCTGCCCAGACATCGCTTAAAAAATTAGGCTGTAAGGAAATAATCTGCGGTTGGCTGCGGGTAAGCGTAGCAACCGCTTGCTCAACTTCACCGAGGCTGACAGCACAGACTTCACACTGAGCTTGAGTCAAAATGTGGGTAGGTTGCAACTGTTCCAGAACGTCGGTTTTGACTTGATAAACGCTGAGCGCAGATTGCAATAAATCCGTAACGCGATCGTGAATTTCTGGGCTGGTGCCTTCGGGGTTGAATTTGGGCTGGGTGCAAACGGGCAAATTTTGGATTTCGGGCGGATAGTCGCATTCATGCGATCGCCCGACAATCGCATGAGTTAGCCCCAGGATCGCTAAAATTTCGGTAGCACTGGGAATCAAAGAGACAATTTTTAGGTTTGAATGAGTCACTTAACCAACTCCTTTAGCCGCCTCGATTTAAAACTCACGATCAATTCTTTCTAGGACACATTTCTAGGATGGCGCTGATACCTTACCCGTCAAAGAAAACGGCTCCATTGGTTAGGGCTAAACCACGAATATGCCTCTATCTCATTCTCGTCTACTTTCTTTCCGGCAAATCGCGTCTCAAGCGGCGATCGCGATCGCGTTTCCACTTGGCTGTTTGCTGATGCTCCATTGGCTGTTCGATATTCCTATCCTCAAGAATGTCTTTCCACAGGACTACCACCGCGACATCGAACCGGCAATTGTTGGGGTGATGAACGCGGTGGTTTTTGGCATCCTGGTTTGGTGGAATGCGAAAGCATTCAAAGCCATAGACTCCCAACGGGAACAAGCAGAAGAGGAACTGCGCCGACTCAATGCAGAACTGGAGGCGCGAATCGAGCAGAGTACAGCCCAATTGAGGCAAGCCAACCAACAATTGGCAAGCGAAATTGCCGAACGCAAGCAAGCAGAGGAGGTACTTTCCCAGCGTCAGCGGGAATTCAAAGCAGTGCATGAAAATGCGCCCGATGCGATGATGCGTCTTGACAGACAAATGCGTTATGTCTATGTAAATTCATTTGTCGAGCGGGTATCGGGAATCCCCGCGCAGGCATTCATCGGTAAGACTCCCCAAGAAGTCGGCTCACCAAAAGAGTTGTGCCAGATTTGGGAAGATACGCTGCGGATGGTTTTTGAAACAGGTCAAGAACAAGCGATTGAATTCCAGACTCCCACAGTAAATGGATTATGTCACTTCCAATCGCGTGTAGTTCCAGAGTTTAACCAAAAAGGTGAAATCGAAACTGCCTTGGTTGTGAGCCGCGACATTAGCGATCGCAAACGCGCCGAGGCAGCTCTCCAAAAAGAACGAGAATTCTTAAAAGTATTACTAGATAACATAGAAGCCGGAATCGTTGCTTGTGATGCCAATGGTGTCCTGACTCTGTTTAATCAGGCTTCACGAGCATTTCATGGCTTGCCAGAACAACCGCTTCCGGCACAGCAGTGGGCAGAATACTACGATTTATATCTGTCCGACGGCAAAACGCCTATGAAGCGGGAAGATATCCCGCTGTTTCGAGCGTTACAAGGGGAGCATATCCGCGATGTAGAAATGGCGATCGCCCCAAAATCAGGCAAAGTTCGCACCTTATTAGCTAGCGGACAGGCATTTTTTGATTCGCAGGGAACCAAGCTGGGTGCTGTTGTTGCCATGCACGATATCACTGAGCGTAAACGAGCCGAGGAAGCACTGCGAGAAAGCGAGGAACGGCTACAGGCGATCGTGGATAATTCCACAGCGTTGATTTATCTAATGGATACTCAACACAGAATTCTGCTGATCAACCGCAGGTTTGAAGATGTGTTTCACCTGAATAAAGAGCAGCTCCTCGGTAAAAGCCTGTACGATATCTGGTCGTTTGCGATCGCTGATGCCTTTGTCAAGAATAACCAAAAGATACTCGCCGCCAAAATTCCGATAGAAATTGAAGAAGTTGCCCCTCACGATGACGGGTTACACACCTACATTTCGATTAAGTTTCCCCTTTATAACTCTAGTGGCGTTCTTTATGCAGTTTGTGGCATCTCCACCGACATCACCGAACGCAAGCAGGTAGAGGAACACATTCGCACCCTGAATGCCGAGCTTGAGGAGCGAGTTAACGAGCGGACAGCAGAGTTAAGGCTGATCAACCAAGCATTACAAAGTGAAATCAGCGAGCGTCAGCGGGCAGAAGAAGAACGCGCCCAGCTCTTGCGCCGTGAGCAGGAAGCTCGTGAATTAGCCGAGGCAAGCGAACAGCGTTATCGCTTTCTCGCTGAATCCATCCCGCAGATAGTCTGGACTGTAGAGCCAGAGGGTGATTTCGATTACATCAATCAGCGCTGGGTTGATTACAGCGGATTAACCCTCTCACAAACCCAGGATGACGGATGGTTCTCTGTCCTACATCCGGACGATCGACTTGTGTCGATACAGCGCTGCAATCAAGCTGTGGAGGCGGGCGAAAGTTACGAAATCGAAAATCGCTTCAAACGAGCTGCGGACGGACAATATCGCTGGCACCTGACTCGCGCAGTGCCGATGAAAGATTCTACCGGGCGAATCGTCAAGTGGTTCGGCACATGCACAGACATTGACGACCAAAAACGGACGGCGGAGGCATTACGAGAAAGCGAGGCACGATTACAGGCGATTCTGGATAACATTCCCGCAGTTCTCTACCTCAAGGACGCTCAAGGCAAGTTTATTTTCATCAATCACCAGTTTGAAATTCTTTTTCATATTGATAGAGAAAAGGTTAAAAACAAGACTGATTACGATATCTTTCCCAAGGAGATGGCGGATGTATTTCGGGCAAACGATCGAAAGGTACTTGAAGCCAGAACTACTTTGGAGCGGGAAGAAGTTGCGCCTCAAGATGACGGACTACACACGTACATCTCCATTAAGTTTCCCCTGTGCGACGCGGCTGGAGTTCCTTATGGAGTTTGTGGCATCTCCACCGACATTACTGAACGCAAACGAGCAGAGGAGGCATTACGAGAAAGCGAAGCTCGGTTTAGGCGCGTCGTTGAATCCAACATGATTGGGATTCTCTTCTGGGATGTGTCAGGCAACATTACAGAAGCCAACAACGCCTTCTTAGAGATGGTTGGGTACACGCGGGAGGATCTGCTTTTAGGGAAAGTGCATTGGAAAAAGATGACTCCTGTGGAATATAACTATCTCGATGAAAAGGGCATCCAGGAGCTAGCCGCGACTGGGATTTGTTCCGCCTTTGAGAAGGAATATCTTCGTAAAGATGGCAGTCGCATCCCTGTTTTGATCGGCGGTGCCATCTTAGAAGGATCTCAAGATAAAGGTGTGTGCTTTGTCATTGACATCACTGAGCGCAAGCGGATGGAGGAGGCGCTCTTCAAACAAGCACAGGAACTCGCTCGTTCTAATGCGGAACTGGAACAATTCGCTTATGTAGCTTCCCATGACTTGCAGGAACCGCTGCGAATGGTTGCCAGCTACACCCAGCTTCTGTCTCGGCGCTACAAAGGACAACTTGATGAGGACGCCGACGATTTTATTGATTTTGCCGTCGATGGCGCGAACCGGATGCAACGGCTGATTCAAGATTTGCTGGAGTATTCGCGCCTAGGGACGCGAAGTCGGGAATTTGAGATGGTAGATTGCGATCGCTCTTTTGCCGAAGCGATCGCAAATCTGCAAATTGCGATCGCCGAGAGTAATGCCACTATTACCCACGATCCCCTGCCATCGGTGAGGGGGGATGCTACTCAAATCGGGCAGCTGTTACAGAACTTAATTGCGAATGGAATCAAGTTTTGCAAAGATGCCCCTCCCCAGGTTCACGTTTCAGCTCAAGCAAGCGACAATGAATGGATCTTCTCCGTCCGCGATAACGGTATTGGGATTGCCCCAGATCATCAAGCACGAATTTTTATCATCTTTCAACGCTTGCACGCACGCGAGACTTATCCTGGTACCGGAATTGGTTTAGCTATCTGCAAAAAAATCGTCGATCAACACGGTGGACGGATCTGGGTGGATTCTCAATGGGGGCAGGGAAGTGTATTCTACTTTACAATTCCCAGATCAGGAGAGAACCCAAGGTGAATTTGGGTAATAGACCCGTAGAAATCTTGCTAGTTGAAGATAATGAGGGTGATATTCGTCTCACCCAAGAAGCGTTTAGAGATAGTAGGGTTGGGAATCACCTAAATATTGTTAGGGATGGTGTCGAAGCGATCGCTTTCCTCAGAAAAGAAGAACCGTATGCCAATGCCGTTCGTCCCGACATTATCCTCCTTGACCTCAACTTACCGAAGCGCAACGGTATTGAAGTGTTGGCAGAAATCAAGCAGGATGACCAGCTTAAAAGGATTCCTGTCATTGTTCTGACCTCCTCCCAAGCCGAGTCCGATATTCTCAACGCCTACGATTTGCATGCCAACTGTTTCATCAGTAAGCCGATTGACCTAGATCAGTTTTTGCGTGTGGTGCAGTCAATCGAGGACTTCTGGCTCACCATCGTCAAACTCCCCCCAGAATAGAAAAAGCGAACCGAAAAATATTTTTCTTTTGACTTTTAATTTCTCCTAGATTGGGCTTACAATGATAGTTTTGGTTAAAGTCTGAAGGGTACACAAGAGGAAGCTATATGTCCCGATATCGAGGCCCACGCCTCAGAATTGTGCGTCGTTTGGGCGATCTGCCCGGTTTAACTCGCAAATCAGCCCGCCGTGCATATCCACCCGGACAGCATGGTCAAGCCCGGAAGAAGCGCTCAGAGTATGCTGTCCGACTAGAGGAAAAGCAGAAACTCCGCTTCAATTATGGCTTAAGTGAAAAGCAGCTGCTGCGTTACGTGCGGAAGGCACGTCGCGCCACGGGTTCCACGGGTCAAGCACTGCTGCAACTGTTGGAAATGCGTCTGGATAACACCGTTTTCCGGATGGGGATGGCTCCTACGATTCCTGGGGCGCGTCAGCTAGTCAATCACGGTCATGTGTTGGTGAATGGTCGCTCGGTGAATATTCCCAGCTATCAGTGCCGTCCGGGAGAGGTCATCAGTGTCCGCGATAAGGAAGGATCTCGCCGGTTAGTGCAACAAAACCTGGAATATCCAGGTTTGGCAAATATGCCCAGCCATCTAGAGTTTGACAAAACCAAGATGACTGGCAGAGTCAACGGTGTGATTGAGCGCGAATGGATCGCGCTGCAAATCAACGAACTGCTGGTGGTTGAGTACTACTCACGCCAAGCTTAAGATAGTTTTGAGTTTTGAGTTTTGAGTAATTAAAAACTTATTCAAAACTCAAAATTATTTTTTAGCCCCCAATTTGCGACATGGTGCGGCTATACGCACCAGTCGTGCCAGCATCTCGCTGCTTGTAGTTAATCTCTGGTTTCATCAACAGCAATTGCTGCACTTTATTGCGGAGTTCGGCTGTATCAACACCGGCGCGGAGGGCGGTTTTTAGGTCAAGTTGACCCGTCTCATTTAGCAGACAAGGACGCAACCAGCCATCCGCAGATAGACGCATCCGGTTACAGCGATCGCAAAAACACTCGGACATCTGACTGATAAATCCCAGCGTCCCTTTGGCTCCGGGAATCTGGAACACATCGGCGGGGCCGTTGCCCCGAACATAAGATTCGGTCAAGCCAAAAATGTCGCGGATGCGTTGGCGCAAATCGGCGGATGCCACCCAACCATTTCCGACAAATAACTGATCGTTGCCAATTGGCATAAACTCAATAAACCGGACGTGCCAATGCCGGTCAATTGTCAAGGCAGCGAGATCCAGCACTTCTTGGTTGTTCACACCGGGGATGACCACCACATTTAGCTTCAGAGGGTCGAACCCGACGCGATGGGCGGCTTGAATTCCGTCCCAAACTTTCTGCCACTGAGAACGACCGCGATTGCCGATAATTTTGTCAAAAGTTTCGGGATTAAGCGAATCCAGACTGATATTCAGGCGTCGTAACCCGGCGTCGTAGAGTTGTTGCGCGATTGGGGCGAGTAAAAACCCGTTGGTAGTCATGGAGAGGTCTTGCGTTTCCGGCAGGGACGCGATCGCCCCCACCAACTCCACCACCCGCGGACGCAGTAGCGGTTCGCCCCCGGTTAGACGAAATCGAGTAAATCCTACCGGGATAAATACCTCTTCGAGCAGGATGAGCAATTCTTCATCAGTTAACAGCTGTTGCTGCAAAATGTAGTCAAGCTCAGCACCCTCCGGCATACAGTACTGACACCGGAAATTGCAGCGGTCAATTAAGCTAATCCGAAGGTAGTCTACCTGATTCATGTTTTTTTTGGGGTTGATGAGAACACCAACCCCTAACCCCTACCCTTATTCTGATCCATTTGTCAATGGATCTACAGTAATTGGGGCCCGAAGCGGCACAAGTTGCAGTTTCGGCGAAATGAGCGTTCGCCAAACCTTCCGAATCGGATGACTGCGATGCTCTTTGACAAAGACTAAAGGCAGGATAGCCACAAGTCGCAAAACAGCGGACAGAGCAAACACGGTTGGCAAGCCACCGAAATTGTCCAACTCAGCCAGAAATCCCCCGACAGTTGTTCCCAGTGCGCCACTGACACCTGCAACCGCCGCAGCGATCGCAAAGTAAGCAGATTGATGGCGTCCTGCTGCCACAGCCATTTGCAAATTGTTGGTACACAGGTCAATCGCTGCCCAGGTGCCACCCATGAACAGGTGTAAAAGCGGGAACCAAACCCAAACCGAAACTGGGTCAGCCCCCAGCCCTAGCCAGAGTAAAGGTGTCAGTGCTGCCAACACCCCCACAAATACCAGAAGCGGACGATTCCCAATTCGGTCTGCCAGCTTTCCCCATACCACCATCATCACCAAGGTAGCCGCCGCCGTTAAGCTGCTATAGAGCGTTACCCAGCTGACATCCATATTCAGGTTGTCTAGCAGGTAGAGACCGAAAAAAGGAGTGCAGATATTAACGGCAAATGCCCAAAAGCTAAAGTAAAGCAGAAACCTGACAAAATTGCCATTTTTGAGTAGAGCGATCGCGGTTCCCCAACGCTCAGTTGCCCCTGCCTCGTCAGCAGTGCCGTGCTGCGTCTGGGGATTCACATCCACCATGAAGAACTGACATCCTAAACTAATTAACCCAATGATCACTCCCAAGAACAAGACCACACCGTACCCCTGAAGCGGCCCACCAGGCCAAGCCGACACAGCTAGACCGAGCAGGGGTACAGAGAGCAGAGTGGTCAAGCTGATAGCACTATTGCGAAAACCAAAATATCGCCCCCGCAACTTTTCCGGAACCAACGCCGCCATCCAACTGAGCCAGTTAGCACTGCCCAAGCTACCAATGATATTGGTTGCCAAGACAATTGCTAGTGTCCAACTGACCAGGTTGGGCGAATTGGTTGGGTGCCAACAACTCCAACCAATTCCCGCCACTAAAATTAGCCACAGCAGCCGCGACGGGCCGTAAATCCAGACATTAAACCAGTGGCGACTGATGGTTCGTTCTGACAGATACGCTCCTAGTGGTTGCAGCAAATTCACCAGCATGGGAACGGACGACAACATCCCAATCTCCATTGGGCTTGCACCCAATTGGAGTAAGAAATTACTGAGCAGGACGCCGCCAGTAATGCCACCAAACACGACAGCAAAGACAGCATCCCAAGTAGACGCTTTTAGGCTAGACCGAATTACCTGTTTGGAAAGTTTGGAGGGTGAATTGGAAGAAACTACCAGCGGGGAAGCGGCGGGAGTTTCTAAAACCTCCAAAGCTGGAAGAGATACGGTTTCAGCTGGGACTTGCAACGGTAAACTCCTCGACTGGTTTAAATAGGCTGGAATAGGGAACCACTGACTTTGTCTCTACTAAAGAAACCTCTTGCCGACAGCACGGACAACAGCCTTGTCTGTCTTGGCTCGAAGATGGATGTTTTAGAAGGATAGACTGAGAATTCTAGGTTGGGCAGCTTCCCGCAGTCAGATAACTTTCTCAATCCTTTGAAACAAAGATTCAAAATAATTAAATCTTTCTGCCGCTAGTTAATAAATAGTAGCAATTGTGCCTGTGACCAGTGGACGTAAAACCAATACAGCTTCAGTTAACCTTCCCGCTGGAAAAGGCTGATTCCGTGGTTTCCCCTGGCCTTGTAAGGAAGGATTCAGGGGTTAGGTTTGTCTGAGCGGGGAAAAAATTGAGCGCCAAACTTCCCTCCCTTAAACATCCCTTTTCCACTTTTTCTACCCAAAGACGGACTGGCGAGTGACAGCACTTAAAATCTCGGCTCTCGTCGTCAGAGTAGAGTCGCTGTCTCTTCTAGGGTTCCCAAGAAACCTCAGTGAATATCTACAAGCCGGTTAATAAATTGCTCGAACTGCCATTGTCCAAATCCTTTTCTTTCAGAAAAAAAGGATTTCAACAGTCTTTTGAGAATTTGCTACCAGTATCATCTCTATATCAGGGCGCAGGAGAACCGATTTGAACCGCCAAGACATCGTCGGGTACCCTTTGTGGGTGCCTAACCAATAATCATTGCATCCGCCAAAAGAGAGGAGAGCTGAAGTGCATGGCAAACAAGCAACAGCGGGCTTTACTTAAGCAAGGAGTAGAAGCCTGGAATAAGTGGCGTAAATCGAGTCCCGGAATCCCGCCAAATTTAATTGGAGCCGATTTACGCCAGGAAGATTTGGGTGGAGTTAACCTGACGGGCGCGTCTCTGTGCAGTGCTGACCTGAGTGGAGCCAATCTGATGCAGGCATCTCTGCATCGAACAGACCTTCGGGGTGCGGACTTGAGGGGAGCATATCTGAGTAAAGCGGACTTGTCAGAGGCAGATATCACTGAAGCGAATCTCAGCGAAGCCTACCTCTTTGAGGCGAACCTGAGCCGGGTAAACCTTCAAGGTGCAGATATGCACTGGGTCTACCTGGGTAAAGCTGATTTATCCGGGGCGAATTTGATGGGGGCGAACCTCACACAAGTAGATATGCGGGGAGCCAATCTAATCGGGGCGAACCTCCGCGAGGCGGATTTGTTCAAAGCGAATCTGATTGGGGCGGATTTACAAGGAGCCGATCTGCGCGGGACGAATTTGGGTGAGGCAAACTTAATGGGGGCAAGGTTGCTCAAGACTAACTTTGAGAATGCAAACCTGGAGGGTTGTTTAGTTTATGGGATTGCGTCTTGGGGGTTAAAGCTGGAAGGAGCCAACCAGTCAAATTTGGTGATTACTCCGCCAGATTATCCAGCGATCGCACTGGATAATCTGGAAGTGGCGACATTTATTTACTTGTTGCTGAATCATCAGAAAATCCGCGAGGTTTTTCCCTCGATTGCCTCCAATATCGTGCCGATCTTGGGCAGTTTCAAAGGAGATGGGCGGAAAGGTTTGCTGGAGGGGCTTCGCAATGCTCTTCGCCAACATGACTATTTGCCTTTATCGGTGGAGTTAGAAAAAGCAGCGACGCCGGAACTCGCAGAGGCAATCTCCACCGTAGCTGGGATGGCGAAGTTTATGATTGTGGATTTCACGGACGCTAGCAGCATCCCCCAAGAATTACTGAAAATTCTCCAGGGCATCCCTTTGGTGCCGGTGCAACCGTTAGTGCAAGTAGATAGCGTGGATAGCAAAGAGGTGGCTGTGTTGGAAGAGTTTCAGGAATAT
The DNA here is from genome assembly GCF_014698845.1 of Coleofasciculus sp. FACHB-1120. Taxonomy (NCBI): domain Bacteria; kingdom Bacillati; phylum Cyanobacteriota; class Cyanophyceae; order Coleofasciculales; family Coleofasciculaceae; genus Coleofasciculus; species Coleofasciculus sp. FACHB-1120. The sequence continues at coordinate 34,068 of NZ_JACJTV010000001.1, forward strand.
CCCTATGCTCAACCTATTTACCAGTATCAGAGCCTTGAAGATGCAATCGCTTCTGTAGAAGAAAAAATTATTTCCCCGGCTGAGGCGAAGGCGAATGATTTACTCAGCGGAAGTTAGGCGTGGCAATCCCGTACTTCTACGATAGCTGACGTTGATTGTTTGCTGAAATAGCCATCTTGCTTAGGGTGTCTTCCGCAACTACGGACAGTAGTTCGTAGCTAAGACTACAAACTACTGTCCAAATCGGCGTGGCACATCTGGTCAATTTTTCTAGAATTCGCGGGCGTAAATCGAGAAAAAGGTGGCAAGACACTTGGCAAATCTCTGCTGACTTCTCCGGAAACTGGCTTTCAATTTTACCAAGTGGTTATTCTAGACGTGTGTACCGCCCATACTGAGCGATCGCGAAGTCAATCGCTCAGTACGATCAAATCAACTGCTTTCTTCAAATTTATTCAAAGAGCCTGAAAACCGCTCTATATATGCTTTTTGACCAAAACATGACTCTTGGCAGCAGCGCTAAATGCGATCATTTTTCCCTTCTTCTTCGGGAGTTCCGCCCTAATCTCACGTAGTTCAACAAAAGAGAAGGTATTTGAACTGACTCACATCAGGTCATATTTGTCTGCATTTCAGTAAAATTCAGTACAATTCTTACTTTTGAACCCAGTAAATATACTATTTTCTTAAAGATTCTGTAAATATTCATCCTTTAGTGTAGTCATACTCAGGGCGTATTCCTTAAGATAGAGATGCTCAAATTAAACTATTTACGTACAATTACGTACATACCTAATTTGTTAAATTCAAAATCACAAGAATTAGCTCCCTGCAAAAGCGCGAAGTCTCTGGTCACAATCAGTTGAAGTCTGCTTGTATATCTGAGTTCAAGTACTGAATGTTTCTGAATTTAGAGAGGATTTGTAGAAGGCTATATGACAAAAAACAACCTAGATATTAAAACAGACCCTACAGTAATCGAGATTGTAACTGGGTTAACTAATCGGACAAGCAAGCAACAAGTGGATCTGCTCAGACAAGGAGTGGAAGCCTGGAATGCGGAAAGACAACAGAATCCTCAAATCCGACCAGACCTAAAGATGGCTAACCTGAGACGAGCCAACCTCAGCACAGCGAATCTCAGCGGGATAGACCTCTCCTTAGTCAACTTCAGCGGGGCTAATCTGACCTCAGCTAACCTGAGCGGAGCAAACCTCAGTAGAGCAAACCTCAGCGGGGCAGACTTGAGATGGGCAGACCTCAGCGGGGCACTCTTAGAAGGGGCTGACCTCAATGGCGCACTCCTGAGTGCAGCGAATCTCAGCAAAGTAAAATTCAACAAAACCAACTTAAAAGGGGCAGTCCTCAGCGGAGCCAACTTAAGCAATTCACAAATCAGTGAAGCCAACTTTAGTGGGGCAGACCTGAGATGGGCAAACCTGAGACGAGCCGTCGTCAGCGTAGCAGACTTCCGGAAGGCAGACCTGAGATGGGCAAACTTGAGCGAGGCTCAGGTGGTGCGGACAAATTTAGAGGGAGCCAACCTTGAGAGGTGTTCGATTTATGGGATTTCCACTTTGGGATTAAAACTGAAGGGAGCCAAGCAGTTGAATTTAGTCATCACTGCTTTTGGCGATCCTGCGATCGCAGTGGACAATCTGGAAGTTTCAGAATTTATCAGTCGGCTGCTCAATACTCAAAAAATCCCCGATTTCAATAACACTATCTGTTCTAAAGTCATACTGGTTCTGGGTCGTTGCACTCAGGAGCGCAAGCCAATGTTGGATGCGCTTCGCAAATTTAACTACTTGCCGGTGGTTATAGACTGCGAAACATCGACGAGTAAAGACCTGACGCAAACCATCTTAACGGTGGCTCAGATTTCACGGTTCATTATTGCCGACCTGACCGATCCTAGAAGTATTCCCCAAGAATTGCACACCATTATTCCCAATCTGCAATTGGTGCCGGTGCAGCCATTGCTCCATACTTCAGCCCAGAAAGAATACGCGATGTTTGAAGATTTCCAGCGCTATCCTTGGGTGTTAGAAACGTACTGGTATAACGCTTTTGAGGAAGCGATCGCTTCTCTCAAGGAAAAAGTCATTGCTCCTGCTGAAGCGAAGGCAAGGGCTTTATTGGGCGGTTGATTTGGATTAGCAGCAACCTGAGATAACCATCATTTGCTCGATCATCATCCCCTCTCTGATACCTGAGCAGGGGAGGATGATCGTCTTCCTTCTCGGTTAACTTGTCTTTAACCGAGAAGGTCAATCAAAACACTTCCTTGTCTTGCCCCACAAATAGTCGTTTGTGAGGGTAAAACCAACACTTTCTAAGTTGATTTGGATTACTGAGAATAATCAGAACGAATCTACTAGCTGCCAGTTGCGATCGCTCTAATGACCAATGCCCAATTGCCTTACCCCTACACGATGATTGCAGGGGTTTTGCTGCCTATGATGCTTGTTGACGCAGTTTTTCCACATACTGCTCAAACTCTTTCTCAGAAAGATAATCTATTTCCCCATCTCCCAAAGTAATCTTTGAAAGATATTGCATTGCCCGCTTAAACTCGCCAGTATCCCACTCATAGGCAAGAACATCCATGCCCCCGTCTTCCGTCTCGATTGCCTTAACGGGTCGATCTCCTACAATACAGTAGATTGGTAAGTCCATAATATGATGATCCGATATTCAACTGAATTCTCTGCTTGTTCCGATTCTGATTGAGTGCATACCGACATTACTCTGAGTTATCCAGTCAATGTCAATTATCCACCTGCGTTAGCTAAAGCCTGATCGTAAAGTGCCTTTGCTTCTGCATTAAGCTGCTCAATTTTTGCTCTTTCTTCTGAGCTTAAAGCCCGATCGGCTGTTTGAGCTACTGCCTCTATTTTCCGAACCTCTTCATATATTTTATGCCCTGCACCTGACTTAACCTCTAGAATTTGGGTTAGATGAAGTTGCAATTCCGCAATATGACCATTTGATAGCTGAACGTTTAGAAGAATATCGCGATAGCCAGCCGGAGTGGGTTGTGCAAAGCGATTCTTTTCTCGCACCAGCGTTAAATTTCTATTGCATATATCTAGCCCACCCATTAAGTCAGCAAATGACTTGTAAACAATAGAACCGCGTGCAATATCTACTAATTTAGAAACATCCCCCTTGTAATCAGCCATTGTTTTCTCCATCGCTCGTTCTCGTCCTTTTAGGGCTTGAGGTAGCTTTGCCTCCCCACCTGTCTCACTTGCAATTTGAGTGACTTTTCCGTAGAGTTCCACTTGAGCTTCTTCTGCTTGTTTGTAGAGGATGTCTAAATCTCCTGCCACATCTCCAGTAAATCCTGCTGTTGGCTGTGCAGGACTTTGATCGCCTTGGCGCTGAATAACGGACTTTTGCTGCGGTTGCAGCGATCGCTGTACTGCACTACCATTCTGTTGAACAACATGCGTCAACTCGTGGGCAATCAACTCTTGCCCACCCCGGCTTCCCGGTTCATACGCTCCCTCCCGGAAGAAAATATCTTGCCCAGTCGTAAATGCCTTTGCCTGGATTGAGCGATTCAGCTGGTTAGATTGAGCATCCGTATGAATCTTCACCCCACTGAAGTCAGCTCCAAATGCCTGCTCCATCGGTTCCAGGATGCTCTGTGCGAGTGGCTGTCCGCTTCCTCGTGCCTGTTGGATGCTTGCTTCGAGATCCGGTGAGGCGGGTTGCCCATCCTCACTAGACTGACACTGTATCATCGGCTTCATCTGGAGTTCTTTTTCCTGTTCCTCTTCTGGCATCACCTCACGTTGGAGGGCGGGTACATCCAACTTTCTCATCAAATTGTTTTCACGATTCGGGATTCCCTGTTGATGAATTGAGTTGGAGTTTTGCACCATACCAGCTTTTATGGTTTGAGCCAACTGACTTTCCGGCTGGCTAATATCCCTTCCATGACTCGGCATCGGTGCATGAAGCCGCTGCACCACTTCTGCTGCTGTCTTGTCTGCTTCCTGTTCGTATTTATCTCCAGGCTCTCCAATCGTAAGCTTCCGTTGAATCGGCGGCGGTGTTGTGATTGATGTGTTAGGACTTTGGATTGAAATATTGGCAAAATTGTGACCGAAGCGCTGGGCACTTTCTAGTTGTGCCTGTAGGTCTGGTGTTTCGTGAGTTTGGGGTTTCGCCTGAACTGCGAAAGGGCGCGGCTGAAACTGGCTATTGACTGGAACGAAAGTAGAATTTTGCGGAGCTTTTTGGGGGTCGTGCGATCGCGTTGCCATAGCCAGAGATAACCTCTTCTATTCAGTTCAGTTAAGGAATAATTGAGAGCCATCAGGCTCATAGATAGAACCTAAGCGAGAACTCACGGTGTAAGTAGAGTATATTTACGGATTTTCCAATTTCAAAGAGCTAGATATAGCAACACAATGTAATAAATCAACTGTCGGAGAAGAAATCTATATCACCCAAATGTTGAGTCGAGAACCGTTTTTCCTAGTCAATTCGTTCAGGCGATCGCGATAACCAATAACAAGCGAATGGATTCTGAAAAGACTGCCATTGCTGAATTCACTTGTACTGATGAAGTTACTCCTGAACCAGACAAAGCAGTAAGGTGAGGCGTTAAGTTTGTCCACTCCGAAAAATAGGAGTCTCTATCTTGGCTAACAACTGGGATGATCGAGCGGTTCTCGCTTGCGTTTAAGACATCGGGAGATTAGCGCAGAGCTAGGTCTGCGCTAATCTCCCGATGTCTTGAACCCTCATTGACAACTGCTATAACGCAAAGTTGTTCTGAGCTGATTCCAGAACGGTTTGCGTTGCCACATCCAGAAATTCAATCGAAAGATTCTTGCCTAATGCTACGGCTCGCTTCATTCCAGCCAGTAAGCACTTGACTCCGTCCCTTTTGACGGCATTAACTGACAGCAGATCCACTACGACGGTGTCAGTTGCCCATTCCAAGGCTTGCTCTAGAGACTTGCTGAAGGCGGGGCTGGTGACACTATCTAGACAACCGCTGGGTCTTAACACCACTGTGCTGGGGCGAATTTCTTGGCAGATGAATTGGGTACGAGGCTTGGTGTCTGAGTTCATAATGGCTTTCATGGGATTTTCTAAAACCTGTCGTCAATCGAGGAACACTAACCGATCTACAGACACATTCCAATAAAATCCCGAAGCTTTTGATATAAAATTTCCCTCTTGTCAAGGTTTGCGATCGCTATTTAACAATGATCTCGTCCCAACCTCGGTCTGGATATACATTGCCCGTGTTTGCCTGCGCCGCCGCTATTGCCGCCCTGCGCTGGTTACGGCAAGAAGCATTACCATTGGACGCTGTGCCCGTGGATTTAATTGAACCCGCCGAAACGGCATTGATTCCCATTGAGCAGGTTGCCGGTATTGGGGAGGGAATGGCGTTAGCGATCGCTCGCAGCGATCCTGGCGATAACCTTGACCTGACCCGCAACACGCCAGTCTGGGCGCTGGTAGAAATGAAAAATGAAGGATTAAAAATTAATAATGAACAAAAAGAGTTTTTAGCTCCTCAGCCTTCAGTCTTGATCAAAGGTGGCGAAGGGATCGGGCGTTTGGTGAGTGCTGATGACCAACCGGCTATTTATCGTTATGCTCAGCGGCTGATCCAAGAAAATTTGGGGCGGATGCTGGAACCTGACGAGAAAATTCAGGTGACGATTATTTTGCCAGAAGGGCGTAAACTCGCTCAACGCACCTCAAATGAAGCCTTTGGGGTTGTGGAAGGACTCGCCTTACTTGGAACCACCGGCATTTCCCAACCGCTGAGTGCCCCCGGACAACTGGAGGCTTTCCGTGAGGAACTGCAACAGAAGGCTAGCTGTTTTGATTGTTTGGTGTTTTGTATCGGGGAAAATGGCTTGGATCTAGCCCAGCGGTTGGGAATCAATCCTGACAGAATGATTAAAACAGCGAACTGGCTGGGGCCATTGCTTGCATCATCAGGCGTGCAAAAAGTCAAGAATATTTTATTATTTGGCTATCACGGAAAATTAATGAAACTGGCGGGTGGGATTTTTCACACCCATCATCACTTAGCAGATGGACGCCAGGAAATTTTGACGGCTCATTGTGCGAATCTAGGTTTGCCGACGCCGGTATTACAGGCAGTTTTGAAGAGTGCCACGGCTGAAGACGCCTTGAAATACCTGCGCCAATTGGATGCAGCAGATAGCACTGATTGGGTAGGACAAGTTTATGGCGCGATCGCTCAAAGCATTGACAAGCGATCGCACGATTACATCCATACTCACAGCGAACAACTGGTTACGGTCGGTTCCGTCCTGTTTGACCGCGATCGCCAAATTATCGTTAAAAGTAAAACAGGTACCTCGTTACTGTATCAAGTGTGTTAATTTTATATGAATACACATCAACTTAATAAATAGCAATAAAGAAGTTTTTTATCTGTCGCTGTTATCAGTGACTAGCAGTGACTAATGGAATCACGGAAGGATGGCTAATCGAATCAACAATTAGCAATTAGCCCGTCTTCGATCGACTAAAGACTATCTGTACATCCACACTCTAGCTACTCAGGATACTCCGGTGACTCTACAGACTGAAACACCGCCTCAAATCGAGTATTTGGGGCAACTAAATCGCCAAATTATTGTAATTCTAGACTTCGGCTCTCAGTATTCAGAACTGATTGCCCGCCGAATTCGGGAAACACAAGTTTACTCGGAAGTTCTTTCCTATCGCACCACTGCCGAACAGCTACGACAGCTTAATCCCAAGGGGATTATCTTCTCTGGTGGCCCAAGTTCAGTGTATGACACAGGTGCCCCCCATTGCGATCCGGAAATATGGAACCTGGGGATTCCCGTCCTGGGAGTCTGTTACGGGATGCAGATAATGGTGCAGCAATTGGGTGGGGAAGTCACCAAAGCTGACCGGGGAGAGTATGGCAAAGCGTCCCTATTGATTGACGATCCCACCGATTTGCTCACCAATGTGGAAGATGGCACGACCATGTGGATGAGCCACGGGGACTCTGTAACCAAGATGCCATCAGGGTTTGAAGTGCTGGCACACACGATAAACACGCCAGCCGCAGCGATCGCTCACCACGAGAAAAAGCTGTACGGAGTTCAGTTCCATCCCGAAGTCGTCCACTCGATTGGGGGGATTGCCTTAATCCGCAACTTTGTCTATCACATCTGCGACTGCGAACCCACCTGGACAACAGCGGCGTTTGTTGAGGAGAGCATTCGAGAAATCCGCGCGAAAGTCGGTGATAAGCGGGTATTGCTGGCACTCTCTGGCGGCGTTGATTCTTCTACGCTTGCCTTTTTGCTGCATAAGGCGATTGGCGACCAGCTAACGTGCGTATTTATCGACCAAGGATTCATGCGTAAGTTGGAGCCAGAACGGTTAGTGAAGCTGTTCCACGAGCAATTTCACATTTCTGTCGAGTATGTGCAAGCACGCGATCGCTTCCTTAATCAAATTGAGGGAATCACCGATCCTGAAGAAAAGCGCCGCCGCATCGGACACGAATTTATCCGCGTATTTGAAGAAGAATCTCGCCGCCTTGGCCCCTTTGACTACCTTGCCCAAGGCACTCTCTACCCCGACGTGATTGAATCAGCCGACACGAACGTCGATCCCAAAAGTGGCGAACGGGTAGCCGTGAAAATTAAGAGTCATCACAACGTCGGCGGCTTGCCCAAAGATTTGCGCTTCAAGTTGATTGAACCTTTGCGAAAATTGTTCAAAGATGAAGTGCGAAAAGTCGGTCGTTCGATTGGCTTGCCAGAGGAAATTGTACAACGCCAACCCTTCCCAGGACCCGGGCTAGCAATTCGTATTTTGGGCGAAGTCACAGCAGAACGGTTAAATATTCTGCGGGATGCTGACTTAATTGTTCGTCAGGAAATTAATCGCCAGGGAATGTACCACGACTTCTGGCAAGCTTTTGCCGTGTTGCTGCCGATCCGCAGTGTGGGCGTGATGGGCGATCAGCGCACCTACGCTTACCCGATTGTCTTGCGCTTTGTTTCCAGCGAAGATGGCATGACGGCAGACTGGGCGCGTGTTCCCTACGATTTGTTGGAAACAATTTCTACCCGAATTGTGAATGAAGTTCGGGGCGTAAATCGCGTGGTTTACGACATTACTTCTAAGCCGCCTGGAACTATCGAGTGGGAATAATAAAGTTGTAGGGATTTTTAACGCAAAGGTACCCAAAGGTTAACGCAAAGGTACGCAAAGTTTAAGAGATGGAGCGAAAGCTCTGTCTCTTTTTGGCTTGAAAGAGCGGTTCAACTTTATTTTGAGATAAATTATGTTTTCTTTAACTTTTGTGGAAAACTCGTAAAATTCTGTGGAAAAGTCCCTTCCTCTGTGGAAAACTACCTAGATTTTGATTCTGTTTCGTAGGTAATTTGATCGGATTGGTAAGCAGGTGGCTCGATGTGAATCAAAATTCGTACGGGGCTAAATCTTTCTTCTAAGAGGTTCTCGACTTCTTCTGTAATTTGGTGGGCAGTTTCTACATCAATGGCATCTACAATCAAGTGCATTTCGATGAACACCTGACGCCCGACAACACCTCTAGAAGCAATTTCGTGACAGTTAATCACTCCTGGGACTTGGGTAACAATCCCATGAATAGCTTCGGGCGCGATCGCCATCTCATCGACTAGCCAGGGCAAATTTTCTTTGATCACGTTCCAACCACTGCGAAACACCAACAAGGCAACCGGAAAGGAGAGAACGATATCCAACCACTGAAGTTGCGGGAGATTGAATATCTGTCCTTGCCAGACGCCTATTAACCCTGCCAAAACCGCGATCGTTACCCAAACATCGCTCATGGTGTGCTGGGCATCTGCAATCAAAATGGGGCTGCCTACCTGCTGCCCAACATGGCGCTCGTAGAACGTGACAAAAATATTTATGCCCAGTACAATCAGCAGCAACCACAGCTCTGAAGGGGAAATAATTACAGGTTTACCGCCGCTAAGGATTCGTTCAATTGCGCCTTGCAAAATTTCAAAGCAGGCAATTCCTAAGAATGCGGCAATTCCTAACGCTCCCACGCCTTCAAATTTCTGGTGTCCGTAAGGATGATCCCGATCAGGCTGGGGTGAAGAAAATCGGCTGGCAATTAATCCCAAAATGTTGTTGGCGCTATCGGTGACGCTATGCAAGGCATCCGCTAGCAAGCTGAGAGAACCCGTCCACGACCCCAGCACTGCCTTCAACGTCATTACGAACAGATTGAGCAGTAGGGTAATGATTAAAACCTTACGCACTGCCGAGCGGTTATCTGCTACCACAGAATTTTTCTCACTCGCCATTTAGAGTTCTATGGCATTCAGTCTAAAGCTTATGGCTTCACCTTGCATCTATCCCCTTGTAAATGCTGTCTGTCTAAGTTATGAGTGATAAGTTGATTCAAAATTCAAAACTCTTGATTGCTCATGTCTTCACCACTCATTCTCAACTTAATTGAGGGTTCTGTTTCCTTCAGCTTTACGCCCCAGGCAGCGCGAGATTTACAGGGCGCGATCGCTCAGTTGATGCAGAGTCTCAAGGTCATTGCTGGTGGCGGCGGCAAAACCAATCCCCAAAAACCAATGGAATATCGATTCACCGGGGATGTCTTTCTAGAGATTTTCTGTAATCCCAATATCTGGCCGACTCCTTTTGCCGCTAAAGTTCTAATCACCCTCCGAGATGACCGCATTCGTCTGACTACGGAGGCAGAACTCACTCGCTTAATTGAGGATGTTAATCAGTATTTAGAACAGATGGGCTAAAACTGGGCGGGCCAACGCTGGTGTCTTTAGATTCTTTCTTAGGACGGATGCTACCACCCTAAAAAGTAAGCAAAATGTGCTTTGGTGCGTGCTAAATGGTAGCATATAAGACGCTAAATCCTGCGCTTGTTTACTCACTTGCCGGAAAGCTGAAAGCTAGAACCTTAAAAGTAGAACCTTAAAAGTGAGTTGTGCCGATCGATTATTTATCTAAAACGATCGCCAAGGGCTGTCTAACCTTCATTCAATCTGACTGATTTATCTAATGAACTCTAATAATCTGCTGGAGTTAGTACAAAAAGGATTTCGCGTTACTTTGGGTGCAACCGCTTCTCTAGTTGAGAGCGTACAAGACACTCAAAAGCGAGAACAAAATCTTGAGTTGCTAAAGTCAGATGTCAATCTGGTGGTTCAACAGTTAGCAGAAAAAGGAGAGATTACGGAGCAAGAAGCCCGCACTTTCCTGAATTCTCTAATGGCGCAAGCCAATAATGCAGGTAGCACACAATCTTATGGAACTCCCAGTACCCCTGCTACAACGCCGGTAACAACAGTTGTCCAGCCAGATGTGCAGTTGGAGCTAGAGGAGCTAACTGCACAAATTGCTGCAATGCGAACTGAGATGGAAAAGCTGCGCGACCCCGACTCAGGAATTTAGTCAGGGATTACCAACCGCTTTATCAGAGGATTTTCCGGGGCATTTGTCGGGCTTCCTCCTAATAGCCTATCCGAAAATTTTTGCTGAGCAAAACGAAGAAGTTGAAGCGTTGTCACCCATCTCAATTTGAGCAGAGATGCTGCAAAGAGACGGGCGCGAACCAACAGGTCGGCGCTTCGCTATCGCACCGCGATTTATGACAACGCTTAGGTTAACGCTCCACGGCGTTTCGCTCAGAATGATATTTTTTCTTTTCGGATAGGTCTAAGAGATGAGCTTAATTATTCGCACTTGAAGAATCAGAATATTCACCAAACCGCTCTAAGTAAGAATCGACAGGTGAGGGAGTAAAAGCAGTCTTTCCTTAAGCTCGGGCAAGCGTAGAATCAAGCTTGACCTGAGTTTCACTGTTCCCAGTGGAACTGTAGGATTGTCTTAAAGGTAAAAAAATATCAATCGTTTTCCCAATGTTCTTGCCCCATCAGATCGCTGATGCGATCGCGGAGTAAGATATTGCATCTTTCTAATTCACACTCAACGCAAACCCACTCCCGTGCAGGGATGTACTGGCACAGAACGTAGATAGGTTGCTGTCGAGTCACAATTCCCTTTTCTACCAAGTGACGGGCTTCTTCTTGAAGAACGTCGATGGAGTATCGAACAGATGATTTAAGCGCCATTGTATCAGCAGTCATGGTCTCAGCCTCGAAACTAACGAGCTACGACTATAACTTAATATAGTCCAATACTGCTTAGCGCGGAAATAATTTTTGAACAGTATATCAAGTTACAAATGAATTTATTCGTTTGATAAGGATTACAAAAGTCAGGGAACTTTGACATATAAATATATCCTTATGCTGATGAAATCCTCGAATACCAAACCTATTAATAATTAAGGCTAGCGCTGGCAAATTTAAGACCCGGTAGATAAGTGGTTATGACATTGATTAAAAATATTAATCAATTGGCTGCTGAGTGCTAAATGCTAAGTGCTAGATACGGAGACTTGGGGAGCCGAATAAAACTTCCAGAGCGATCGCCTGAGCCGCTGGGATCTGCCCGTAAGAAAACACGCAAGGGATATGGGGGGGCAGATGGGGGAGAAACTGCTCTAGAAGATAAGGACTACCGTAAATGACTAGCGCTTGGAGTTCGGACTTTTCTAATAGTTTTTTAAACAAGTCCTGAGCCAAGGGCGTCAAGCCAGCACTGCCTCGGAAAGGATTCCCACGGATGAAGAGCTGGAGTAGGGTCGGTTGGGCATCCAGACCCGATTTATGATAAAACACCCAGCCAGGAATTAAGGTGGTGTGGGGATCGAGCAGTTGGAGTTGATAGCCGTGCTGTTTTGGCAGAGCCACAGCCGGTGTCTGTCGATCGAGAAAATCACAATTCAGGGTGTCATCCACCACGATTAAGTTGCGTAAGTTCCCCTGACTGGGACGCAAAGGGGTTTCGCCATGAACGACTAGGGACTCCCGCACGATGTTGGCAGCTGTGGCGAGGGCGTGTGGTTGAGCCAGTTGGAGGAGATGAGGTGGGAATGCAGAAGGCGCTTGTTGGACTTCAGGCGCGATCGCGCTTGCCTCTACGGGCGGCTGTGCTGTATCTGGTTGGACTTGGCGCTTAGCCGTCCAGATACGCTCAACAGAGGCACGAATTCGTGTCTCTGAAATGCGTCCCTGTGCCACTGCATCACACACCGCTTGGATAGCACCGGCAGGATCGACTGGCATCAGCAAAATATCCGCACCGGCTTCGACGGCTAAGACAGGGGCTTCATTGGCTCCATAGCGGTTGGCGATCGCTCCCATCACCAACGCATCGGTAACAATTAATCCCTCAAATCCTAGCTGTTGCCGTAGCAGTTGAGTCAAAATCGGGTGGGAAAGCGTGGCGGGGCGTTCGGCATCCCAAGCCGGGATCAGGAGATGGGCACTCATCACGGCATCTATACCGGAGGCGGTACCCGCGCCGATCGCTTCTTGAAACGGCAGTAACTCAATCTCAGCCAGTCGTGCCGAGGAATGGGACAAGACGGGCAAATCTAGATGGGAATCCACCGTCGTATCGCCATGTCCGGGAAAATGCTTAGCAGTCGTTAACACCGGATAAGCTTTCGCCCCCCGGATGAAAGCAGACGCCAGTTGAGTCACTTCCTCTGGGGTTTCGCCAAACGCCCGGACGTTAATCACTGGATTACTGGGATTGTTATTCACATCCACAACCGGCGCAAGCACCCAGTTGATGCCAATCGCTAGGGCTTCCGAGGCGATGATGCCTCCCATTTGTTCGGCGTATTCCAAGGCAAGAGAGGCATCTTTCCGGAACACTGCCCCGATAGCCATCGGTGGCGGAAACCAAGTTGCCCCAGAAAATCGTTGCCCGACACCTTCTTCAATATCAGCCGCGATCAGCAAGGGGATTTTTGCCCAGTCTTGGAGTTGTTGCGATCGCAGCGCTAATTCTCCAGCACTGCCTCCCAACAAAATTACACCCCCGACGCCCAAATCCTGCACCCAGTGTTGCAGAACGGCCGCCGGTGGTTCCCACTCTGGATACTGAATTTGGTGGTCGAACAGGTAGCCTGACGCCCGTACCACGACCATTTGCGCTACCTGTTCTGCCAGAGAGAGAGATTCCCACTCAGGCAGCAACTCTGCCACAGATTTCAATCTTCTGCCTCAACGATGTCTTCTTCTTCCACACTCTCAGCCGGACGGTCTTGATTGAGCTGATTCAGCAAAGTCAAGATGCGATCGCCTCTTTCCAGAGAACGATCTTCCTGAAACATTAACTCTGGCGTCCGACGCAGCCCCAATCGTTGACCGAGTTCGCTGCGGACAAAGCCAGTTGCTGCTTTTAACCCAGCCATCGTTTCTACCTTTGCTTCCTCGGTGCCATAGATGCTGACGAAGATTTTAGCGTGTTGCAGGTCGCCTGACACATCCACATCGGTGACGCTAACCATGCCAGCACCCACGCGATCATCTTTGACTTCGGTTAGCAGCATTTGGCTGATTTCGCGTTTTATCAGTGCGGCAACGCGAGAAACGCGGCGACTTGTAGCCATAATCATCTGCTGCCTTTAAGACAGTGTGAGCAATGCTTTTACTCATCCTACCTAAATCGGACTCACTCCCAGCATCGCCCGTAGGGTTAGGGTAATAAAAGTTAAGGCTGCCACCAGGAAGCTAATTAAAGCGATCGCGCTGATTCGATTTTGGAGCAGCGGTTTCAACCATCCAAAGGTATAAAAGAATACCCCTAGGATAATAGTGACAAAGTAGCGGGGGTAGCGAGAGATATTTTCCCAAAAGCCATCAAACATATTATTTAAAGTAGCCGACACAAAAAGCGGCGATAAGTCACTGCATCTTAACTGGTAACATTTGTCTGCGAGTTCGACAAGATCGACATTGCCCCTAAACGGGGTTTCGTCGAGAGATGGTTCGCCAAGCGTCCGGTGGTAGCACGCTACTACCTGCCATATTTATGCAACCGCGACATATTAACTGATCACACATTGACTCATAACACATTGCCTGATAAGAGCGATCGCGTGCTTTTGTCGCGGTGATAGTCATTTTTTTCCTCTTGTCGAACCCGCTAGGGATTCTAAATTAAATTATATCCCCCCACTTCCACAACAACTGTTACAAACGCTTTAAATTTTTTAGATAGATGGAAGGCAATGTCAACTCAGACGGCACCACAAGAAATAGCGCGTCCCTTTCTAAAATGGGCTGGTGGAAAAAGCCAGCTAATTCAGCAATATATTCCCTATTTTCCCGCCAAATTTACAACTTACTATGAGCCATTTTTGGGCGGCGGCGCTCTTTTCTTTCATTTATTGCCAAAAGTATCTATTTTGACGGATATTAATGCCGAGTTAGTCAATGTTTTTCGGTGTGTGAGGGATGAAGTAGAGCCGCTAATTGAATTCTTGCACCAGCATCAAATGAATCACAGTAAGGAATATTATTACTGCGTCCGCTTGATGCAAGCTAGCACACCCCTAGAAAGAGCTGCCCGATTTATTTATCTCAACAAAACTTGCTTTAACGGATTATATCGAGAAAACTCAAAAGGCGAATTTAATGTTCCGATTGGAAAATACAAAAATCCGAAAATTTGTAACGCAGCTTTACTTAGGTCAGTTTCCGCTGCACTTCAGAGTGCCCAGATAGATGTTAGACCTTTTGAAGCTGTTTTAGAATCTGCGTGGAACGCTGAAGATTTTGTTTTCTTTGACCCACCTTATTATCCTCTAAGCCCTACCAGTAACTTTACCGCCTATAGCCGTAATTCTTTTAATGAAGCTGACCAAGTTAGGCTCAGGAATGTCTTTGTAGAACTGGCGAACCGGGGTGTTAAAGTGATGCTTTCTAATTCTGACTGTCTGTTTATCCGAGAAATATATAGGGATTTCAAGATTTACGAGATATCAGCTTCCAGAATGATTAACTCCAATGCTAAAAAAAGAGGCAAAATCTCTGAGTTGTTAATTGTTTCTTATGGAAAACATCTAATCCAATTATAAAAAAGAGATAATAAATTAAAGAATCGGCACTATAATCTTTCTTTCCGCTTTATTAGTTTTTGTTATAATAGTATGTATGTATCAATCGAACGTTAAAGTCGTAATCTCTCAATTGAAATAAGCTTACCACTTTGTAATTTACCGCGTGGGATAGAAGTATGTGTGGAAGATTTACACAAAGTAAGTCCGCTGAGACAATCGCCCAAGCATTCCAGGTAAATAATGTTCCTCTCCTGAAGCCTCGTTATAATATTGCGCCAACCCAGCTAGTACAGACAGTTTTACAAAATACCGAACAGTCTCAACGAGAGTTCAAAATGTTGCATTGGGGGCTGATTCCCCGTTGGGCAAAAGATCCAAAGATGGGAGCGAAACTGATTAATGCACGGGCGGAAACGGTGGCAGAAAAACCAGCTTTTCGGGCAGCTTTTAAACAACGGCGTTGCTTAGTAGTGGCGGATGGTTTTTATGAGTGGAAGCAGCAAGACGGGAAAAAGCAGCCATTTTATTGTCGAGTGAATGATGGACAACCCTTCGCCTTTGCTGGTTTGTGGGAGCATTGGGAAGGAGAGGATGGCGAGGAAATAGATTCTTGCACGATTTTGACAACAGAACCCAATGAGGTAATGTACCCGATTCACAACCGAATGCCAGTCATTCTCGACCCAAAAGATTATGATTTGTGGTTGGATTCACAGGTGCAAAAGCCGGAGTTATTACAGCCTTTGTTGCGTCCATATTCAGCAGAAGAAATGGCGACTTATCCAGTCAGCACAAAGGTAAATAAACCAATGAATGATACGGCAGAGTTGATCAATAGCCTTTAAGCGATTTTAGGTGATCGCATTCTCAGGATAGTCAGGTGAGCATCGATCGCCTTACTCTCCAGTCTGCCTCCGCAAAAACTTCCAAAACTTCTGTCTTCCGGTAGAGAGCAGAAACCAGTCAAGCGTGAGCTATGCTGGCAGTGACTTCTATCGATCCCCAACCCTTTTAGGACAGCAGTTATGCCAGAAAGTTTTTTACTTAGCCGCGTACTAATTCGCTTCAACGGCAAAGCTGATGAACCTCTTAGTGCAGATTTATCGGCGGCTGCTTTGACACCTGATGGAAGCTTGTGGGTAGGTTCTGATGAAACGAGAACGATTGAGCGCTTATCCCCTGTCAAGCCATATATTTTCGGCAAACATCAGCAATTTTTCGTTAAAGATTTCATCGATTTATTCGATCCGGAAGGCGAAATCGATATTGAGGGAATGGATTATACAAACCATTATCTTTGGTTCATCGGTTCCCACAGTACAAAGCGGAAAAAAATGAAGGGCAAAGACCTTGAGAAGGATCTTGATAAACTAGCAACCATAAAGTTTGAGGCAAACCGTTATTTACTCGCCCGTATTCCTGTAGTAGACGGTGAATTATCTAAATCCGTCTCGCATCCAGAACAGCCGGATAAAAAACTAACAGCAGCCTGTCTGCAAAAGATAGAAAATAGTAACGTCCTGATAGAAGCACTCAAAGAAGATCGGCACTTAGGGCCATTTCTAACAACTTCTATTCCCTCGAAAGAAAATGGATTTGATATCGAAGGCTTAGCGATTCGGGGAGACCGGATTTTTATCGGCTTGCGGGGTCCCGTACTGAGAGGCTGGGCAATTATTTTAGAGGTAGAAGTTGCAGAAACAGCGCCAGGAATTTTAACGTTGAAGAAAATTGGGAAAGATGGGCAGCAATACAAAAAACATTTTGTAGAGTTGAATGGGTTAGGTGTGCGGGAACTGTGTCTGGATGGTGAAGACTTGATCATTTTAGCGGGACCCACGATGGATCTAGAAGGTTCGCTGAGAGTCTTCCGCCTAAAAAATGCCTTAGAGCGTGATGAAAACAGCGTATCTTGGCAGAAAGAGGGAGAGTTAGAAGTTTTGTTTGACTTGCCTTTCAGATTTGGTTCAGACCATGCGGAAGGGTTGGCACTGTTTCCCTGCTTAGGGCAACCAAATTCTCTGATGGTGGTTTATGATTCTCCTGATGAGAATAGAGTCGTGAAGCCGAATGGTATTTTTGCAGATGTCTTCAGTCTGAAGTCTCTACCTAGTTAACTTTCAGGGACACGTCAATGCCGTGTCCCTACAAACAATTTGTATTGCACGCTCATTGAGAACCTCGATAATCGCTAACGGGGTTGGGGATTATTCGCCATTTGCAAAAGCGGAAAATGTGAACTGACAAGTCAGCACTAGGCTAACGCCTCGCTTCGCTGTTTTCATGCCCAAAGGGCTGTACGCGATCGCTTCCTTCGCATAACAGCCACTCAGGCAAGGGGAAATCGCTTGTTAGGATTTGTTTTTCATCCCATGAATGCGCGTCACGATTAACCCGCCACCGACAGCACCCAATATAATTCCACCTACTGCAATAGTGGGTTCAACAGTGGTCTCAGAGACAGTAGTTTGAGAGCTAGAAACTGCGCGAGGTTCGAGCGTAGATTTTAGCGCTGGGAAGGCTAACTCTACAAATAACTTATGGGCAGCAGTCGTGGGATGAATGCTGTCCCAAAATAAATATTCGTTTGGATTGTTACATATTTTGGCTCTGCTAACGCAGGCGTTGGTTACATTCGTGAAACCGAATTTTTTTGGATTGTTAGTGACTTGATTATAAAGAGAATTGACATCAAGATAGGTGATTTTGGTATCGGCATTGAGTTGCTGACGCAAGCCGTTGAGGGATGCGGCTAATCCAGAGTTGTGCTTCTTTGTTAAAACGTTGAGGGACTCAGAACGTTGAGTTGTGCGCGTGCCGGGAAGCTTTCCTAAATCTGGTAAGTTAACGACTACGATATTTTTTGCACCCGCTGCGGAGAGGGACTTCACCGCGATCGCTAAATTGTTGATTGGCACGGTAGAGTCGGTAGCGCCTCTTAGGTAATCATTTGCACCAGCCCATACAACATACAGAGCCTTCGGGTTAGCAGAGGAATGGGTTGCTTTGAAGCTCTCGATTTGTGCCAGCAATCCTGGGGTAATCTGCCTAGAATTGCCTGTGGTAGCACCTCCGTAGGCGAAGTTCGTCTCTGTACTAGATTTTAATTTCAGCTTAGAGGCGAGATAATCTGCCCAAACAGGACCATTGGAATAGCGTCCTTGAAAGTAGGGTGGGCTTGGGGGATATTGCCCGTTGGTAGCCTCTAATACATTGCCAACATCGGAGAGGCTATCTCCAAAAACATAAATTTGATTAAGATTTTGTGCCGAAACCGCATTCGGAAATCCCAAAACGCCGAAGAGCGTGAGAAGCGCAAGGACGCACCTAGGCTTTGCGATCGCTGCTTTGGCACTCGCCATGCACAACTTTTTCATGAACATCCGCAGATCCGATTAGAGTTATCACCAGCCGCTTTCTCCTTGTAGCAAAGTTTCTGGAAGATGGCTGAGCGAGTAGCGATCGCTTTCCAGACTGTGCTTGTCATCTGCAATCCATGCATAAACGCGATCGCGCTTATGCTCAGGGACTTTCAAGGCTTTACCCTAACTCATGTTTCAAAAATGTAACTTTAGCTACTTTTTACTCAAAATGTCATTAAAATATGACTTATACGGTCTTACCCCGCACCCGTTCTATCAGCAGAGGTTGTCTTATGCCAGAACTTATCTGTACTGTTCCCGTTCCTAAAACCCCACAAGAATTGGAACAAGCCGTTGAGCAATACATAACTAGCGATATCAGCGGTACTGAACTCATTTGTAAGTGGCAAGCCATCCGCGATGCTTCCCTAGATCAAGACTTTTGCGTGCCTACTGATAGCGACCAAGTTGCAGGCGGAGACAGCTATTAAGTTGCGTTTATTGACACGGTTTGGGTGCCCCAAGCACCCAAACCAGACATTTATTAATACTTTTTCAAGGCTTGGTAGATATTAGGTGTTGCACATCAGAAATTAGGGATAGGACATCGCACCACTCTCAATGACAAAAGTGACGCTCTTGGATGTTATCGAGATAAAGGGTTACATATTTCTAGAGGAAGGTGAGAGCAATTACTGTAAGTTCTGCAATAACTATTGAATTATCAAACTTCTGCTATTCGCTGCAACTACTGCATGTTACATTTTGTGATTTTTGAGAAGAGAGAAGGTAGTATAGCCCTGCGTGCCTTCCAATGACCATCAGGTCCAGAGCGCACTTTTGTTAGAGTATATTCGACTTCCCACAATCCCTCCAAATAATCGCGAGATACACCAAACTCCAGACTTGGAAGATGCCCTTTAGGAGCATAAATAGAGTTTTGTACCCTTACAATCCAAGAGCATTTTACACGCCATCCTACAGTATCTCCAAAACGCTGAAAAATCTTCAAATCTGATTCGTTGCTACTCACAAGAGCCTGCCAGATGTACTTCTGTACACTAAAGCCGAATCGCCCGTTGCTGTATTTTACCCAGAGTTCGTTGATGGTATGTAGGTCTTCACACGGGAAATTTTTGATGTTTTCTTTGAGAAGCCAGCCATTCTCTTCTCGACCGGATATTTTCAACATGATAATATCGGTTTTCCGATCAGCTTTTTGCCATTCACCTGCTTTTAATAGAGCCTCTAGTCGAGTGTAGTCTACTCTCCTTTCAGAAGTCCGCTCGGTTTGTAAGGTAATTTGCGCTTCAAGGGGTATGGATAAGGCATCAGCCGATGCTCTTATATCAAAGTCACTGTATTCGTCAGTTATTTTCTGTAATTCTTGTTCTGTGACTCCTAAACCCTGTGCAATCTTCTGACGCTTATCTTTTCTAGGTTCTTCAATATGACCATTGACAAGCTTGCTAACGTAGCTAGTCTGTAGCTTGGTTCGTTTGGCAAACTCTCGCTGACTCAGATTTTTTTTTCTGAGCAACTTTTTAAGAGCAGCTCCAAATAACTTAGATTTCTCGGGCTTGTACATTAAAATTCAACCGTTGAATTTAACTGTCGTTTGGTAGTTGAAGATTTGCAATCTTCCTGGCAAACCCAACATGAATTTAGGATAGGGCTTGTAAACAACTGAGGCAACTCAATGAGAACCCAAACAACAGCCCAATATCCCGTAGAAGTCCCGGCTACTCCGGTCATACTTCCGCCTTTCCAGGGAGATAGTACCTTTTGGACTATTGTAGCGATCGCTATTCTAGTAAAGGTACTTTTAGGAAATTTACCTCCTAGCAAATCATGCAAGTAAAATTCATGAAGTTAATGGGCGACTAAGACTAAGTGAGGGGCAGTCGCCCTTTGAGTCTCCCAATTGCTAGTCAAAAGCGCGATCGGGGACATCATCTGTTGAAATAATCTTCATGCCTCCACCTCACAAGTGATCGCTCCCACAAAAAACTCCCCCGGCTATCCAAGGGAGTTTGTGTTTAAATCCTTAAAACCTAATTAAACGGAAACTGGAGTATATGCAGGCTTCTTCAGCCGAGGAGTTGCAACCATTTTCATGCCTTCCGGTGCGGCTAAAGTCAAACCCCGACGCACTGGAATCACCGGACGCTTATTAACAAGCGATACTTGAAAACGCGACACGATGGTTGCTAGAACCAATTTCATTTCATACATAGCAAATGCCATCCCGATACAGCGACGATTCCCGCCGCCAAAGGGCAAATACTCGTATTGAGAAAATTGCCGTTCTAAAAAGCGCTCTGGCTTGAATTGCTTTGGCTGGGGGTAAGTTTCCTCCCGGTGGTGGGCTAAATAGATACTAGGGAGGATTAGCGCTCCTGGGGGCAATTTGTAGCCGCCGATCTCGATAGGCGATCGCACAACCCGAACAAAAGTATTCGGAGCAATTGGGTAGATGCGAAGCGTTTCAGAGCAAACCGCTGTTAGATAGGGTAGTTTAGTGATGATGCTTGGATCTGAGTCGGCGTCAACAGAGTCCAACTCGGCGAGCAGTTTGTCGCGCATCTGCGGTAATTGGTCAACCCAGTACAAAGTCCAAGTCAGCGCAGAAGCGGTGGTTTCATGTCCGGCGACTAGCAGAGTCATTAACTCATCGCGTAACTCGATATCCGTCATCGGTTGACCCGCTTCATCACGAGCAGACATCATTAAGCTGAGGATATCTTGCCGATTCGGGTTAGCTTCGGCTCGACGTTCCGCAATCTGAGCGTAAATCAGCTCGTCAATTTGTTTGAGTTGGCGCAGCATCCGACCCCAAGGACTCCAATCGCCTAAATCTCGTTTAAGAAACTCAAAAAAGAAGGCGCTGGAGTTGAAGCGAGAACTCATTAAGTCCAGCGTGGAACCGACTAAGCTGCGTAGTTGTTCCAAACGCGACCCTTCATCTAGTCCAAACACCACCCGTAAGATGACGCGCAGGGTAATTTCTTGCATCGACGCACGGATGTTGAAGGGTTTGCCAACCGTCCATTGATTCATCACCTGCTCAGCGATTTCAGAGATAATCTGACCGTAAGCCCGCATCCGTTCCCCGTGAAAGGGAGGGGTTAACAGTTGTCGTTGGCGCTGATGGCGATCGCCATCAAGCAGTAGCAGAGAATTATCTCCCATTAAAAACTCTAACCCGCTGTTCCCCCTCCCGGCGTCTAACTGACTAGAATCAGCATTGAAAATCGTTTGCAGGTCTTGGGGTTGGCTGAAATACACAATCGGAGTCCCCTGACTTCCCTGGATGGTGAAGGTGTCACCATAAGCTTTCGCATAATCATCCAGGTACTTGATGGGCTGAAAAATAAATTTCATTAACCGCAGCGATCGCGGAGTGTTTGGCCCCTTGGGTAGGCTGTTCGTGAGTTCCATTGAGGCGTTTTGTGTTCAGAACTATTCGATTCTATTGTGGCGAGTTTTGAGGGCGGAGTGTTGGCTCACAATGCTATGTCCTCAAGAGGGCGATCGCTTGCTTCGCATCCCAAGTCGCACCCCAAGCGATTGACCAAGGTTGCGCCAGCTAAGCGCTAACACTAACGTACAAAAAACTCCCCTCGATCCCATTAAGCGGTATATTCGGTGGAGTCAGCATCACAAGCAAGCAGTGCCAAGAATAATTGCTATCCTCAACGGTAAGGGAGGAGTCGGTAAAACCACTACAGCAGTCAATCTGGCTGCAACCTTCTCCGAAGAAAAACGGGTTCTTCTGGTCGATGCAGATATTCAGGGTTCGGCGACTTGGTGGGTTGAGCGTAGCCAGAAAGGAATGGGCTTCGATCTCGCTCAAGAGACAGATCCAAAACTTTTAGGTCGTTTACGTAAGATAGAAGGCTACGATTTAGTAGTGGTGGATACGCCTCCAGCATTGCGATCGGAAGCATTAGCGGCGGTAGTCGCGATCGCTGATTATCTGGTTTTACCCACGCCCTGTGCGCCGATGGATCTAGCTGTACTCATTGAGACAGTAAGAGAAGCCGTCATGCCAGTTGGAATCGCCCATCGGGTACTTCTGACGAAGGTAGATGCGCGAAGTTTGGGGGAAGCACTGGAGGCTCAAAACACACTTCAAGAGCTAGGAATTCCTGCTTGCCATAGCTTCGTCCGTGCCTACAAAGCCCACGAACGAGCGGCTCTTGAGGGGGTGCCAATTCATCAATGGGCGGGGAAAAAGGCACGGGATGCGGAAGCAGACTATCGCCGCGTGGCTAATGAAATACAGCGTGATTGGAGAAACTAAAAATAATGGCTAAAAAACGTATTTCAGACTTACTACACGAAGAAGCTCAAAAATCGCCAGATTTAGAAGCTGAACCTGTTCTAGAGGCGACCGTAGAGGAAATTATCGAAGTGAATGCGGAAATTGTAAATGACTCATCAACAGATACGTCCGATAAAACTTCTGATAAAAACTCAAATTCAACAGCGGCTGGCTTAGAAGCAACTGTGGCAGAGTTAAAAACAGCTCTGGAGCAAGCACGCCAAAGGGAAGAAGCTCTACAGCAGCAAATCACCGAATTGCAATCCAATTTGGATGAGCAAAAATCCCTGATGACTGACTTGAAAGGTGTTGTGAAGGAAACACGTAAAGTGGAAGCCTCTTTACACCAGCAAATTGCCAATTTACAGGCGGATTTGGATGAGCAAAAAAAATTGCTCAATAAGCATCAAAAAGCTCAAGAGCAAGCCAAACAGTTGAAAACAGAGTTGGAGCAAGCGAAAAAGGCAGCGATGCAACTTGCAGAAGCGAACTCTAAGCTGATTGAAGAAGCCAATGCTCGACACCAAGAGCCGAAATCTCAACCACAGAAGTACAAAACCTCTGAGCGGACATATAACAACTTCCCTCCATCTCAACCTCAACCTCAAACCGATGAGCCTGCTGATTTTGCCGCCAAAAGTTGGTTGTTGTAAATACACTCAGTCTGACAAGCAAAAGATCCTGTCTGGAACGTTTTTTTGAGCGTTCTTTAGCTTTAGGTTGGCAGGCTTAGTTTGTATAGCAGTAGGGGCGGGTTATCAACCCGCCCCTACATCTAAGCGCACTTATTTAGTTAACTGAATTCAAAATCCGAAATTGATTAAGCAGGATTAGCTTGCGCTCTTCTCTGGAGTAAGTTGAGAATCGAAGCTTTTTCCAGAAGTCCCACTAGCACCCCGTTTTCACGAATGACGGGAAGCTGAGTAAGCTTTTCTTGTTCTAGCAGTGTCACCACTTCTAGTAACGATTGATCAGATTTAACGGTTGTAGAGAATTCAACGGGTTTTGTTAGCTGTGCGACTGATATTTCAGTCCACTGTGAAGTCGGGACGGCTTTGAGATCGTCAACTGCGATCGCGCCCACTAATTGTCCCTCTTCATTGGTCACTAAGAACCGCGACGCTTCGCTTTTGCCAATGATGAACTCGTTAACAAACTCTCTCAGGGAAAGCGACTCAGAAACAATTGGGCTATCGGTCATGACTGCATCTTCTGCGGTCAAAGCGGCTAGTTGTTCTTGCACTCTGGCAGCTTGGGTTGCTCGACCCGCGTTTTGCAGTAGGAACCAACCGATTAACAAGTTCCAGAAGTTAAGACCGCCGCCTAATAGTAACGGAACCAGACCAGAAGCGATCGCTATCCAACCAATGACTTGACCGGCGCGACCCGCAAACACGACACCTTTATAAAGATTGCCGGTGATCTTCCAAACCAACGCCTTGAGGATATTCCCACCATCCAGGGGCAAGCCAGGAATCAGGTTAAACAGCGCCAGCACTAAGTTGACGTAACCCAGCACTCCGAGGATTGCTCCAAACGGCCCGGAAATGCTCGTGGTAAAGCCAATCGCGCTAATGAGACCAAACAGCGCCAAACTGACTAAAGGCCCTGCGATCGCCAGCCAGAATGCTCCTGCTGGGGTCTTTGATTCTTTTTCTAAGCTGGCGAGACCACCAAACAGAAATAAGTTGATAGATTTAACTTCAATTCCCTGCTT
The DNA here is from genome assembly GCF_014698845.1 of Coleofasciculus sp. FACHB-1120. Taxonomy (NCBI): domain Bacteria; kingdom Bacillati; phylum Cyanobacteriota; class Cyanophyceae; order Coleofasciculales; family Coleofasciculaceae; genus Coleofasciculus; species Coleofasciculus sp. FACHB-1120. Next base: position 58,466 of record NZ_JACJTV010000001.1, read on the forward strand.
GATGGCAACAAAACTGTGTCCCAGTTCGTGCGCCAAGACGGATGCAAACAACAGCAGCGCCGCAATTAATCCCAGTAGCCAGGGTAATCCCCCGCCGAGTCCGGGAAATTGAGCCGCTAGTCCACTGCCATAACTCACCGTCACCCAAGCCAGGACAAAGAACCAGGTTGGATGTACGTTGAAGGGAATTCCGAATAAATTGCCGACGCGAATCGTGCCGTTCATTACGCCACCTCTGATTTAACATCTGAGAGGCTTACATTGAACCTCTCTCTTGCACCTCTTTATCGTAACGATATGTAACGAGGATTTTAATCTTTCAGCTACCGTACTATCCGTCCGTTAAGGTTCGGTTTTGGAATAGTCTAGTGTGAGACATTCTTACTTTTGCCTCGGCATAATAGAATCAGTACTGCTCTTGAAAGGCTGACTTCTGCATCACGTCCTTGGGGCAGAAAAGCTCTCCCAACCTCGATGACCGCAGGTGTTTCCCTATGCCCGTCTCCGAAACTCAAATCACCCGCTCCTACAATCAAGAAGAGATTCAGCAAATTCTCCAGATAGCGATCGCGCGTCAAACTGACGACACAGAATTTACCCGCGAACAGCTACTGGAAATCGCCTCTGAATTAGAAATCTCTCCAGAGTGCCTTCAGGTGGCAGAACAGCAGTGGCAAGCCAAACAGGGAGAAATCCAAAAGCGGCAGGATTTTAATCTCTACCGGCGCAGCAGATTACAGAAACAAGCTGGCAAATATACAGTTATCAATTCGTTTTTGATGCTGCTGAATATCGTGAATGCTGGTCAGCTTTCTTGGTCTTTATATATCGCCCTATTCTGGGGATTAGGTCTGGGGCTTAATGCTTTGAATACCTTTCAATCTGGAGGCGAAGATTACGAAAAAGCCTTTCAGAAATGGTATCGTCAGTACCAATTGAAACAATCACTGACCACTGTTTGGGATAAGGTTCTCAAAGCTTGGCAGACTTAAAACATATTCCCCTAGGGAAGAGAAATTTGCGGCTACGCAAAGGAAGGGGGTTGAAAATCAGTCTTTATGAGCGAGAATTTTGTCTAGAGACGTTGTATGCAGCCTCTTGGGATTCGGTAATTCATGCTTGGCAGATATGCCAAAGGCGCGATCGCGTACAGCCCTTTGGGCATGAAAACAGCGAAGCGAAGCGTTAGCCTCGCGCTGACTTGTCAGTGCTCATTTTTCCCCAGTCAGTATATCTCCTACAGGAACAGCTTTCGTTTGCCTTAAAATAATCCTGTCGGCTTGGTTAAACTAACCAGACTTTTACGGCTAGACAAGTTACGGCTAAACAAGTTCTCTCTGCATTCTCCCTGCATTAGATATGGTTCAGTACACTCTCGCACAAAGCCCAGAAGTCATCCTGACTGTTTCAGGCAAAGATTCAAAAAAAGCCCGTGAGAAAGCAATGGAGCAGCTCATGGAACTCATGGATGCAGACAAGCTACCCACCGATCTTGAAGATGGATTTAGTCCAGAACAACTGATTGAAGTCAAAGAGCTGGAAGCGGATGGGACTAGCGATGAAGACGCCGTAACCCAAGCTGTACAAGTTCTGAGCAACCTTGCCACACTAAAGCTGAAGGTGCAGGAGTCACGCGCCGAGGCGCTGAAGGTTCGCGCTCAAGTAGATATTCTATTTTCAGAAAAGTCGGTGAGTGAAGAGGAAATCTCTCAACTCAAGGACGGTTTTAAGGTTCTCAAAACCTTTGCTCAAGTGAATCTGCGCTACCACGAGGCTCGCTCGAAAGCAGAGCAAGCTCGGAGCGTGTTAGATCAAGCTTTAAAGTCTCCTGAGAGCTAATTTCTCTGCTTAGGCGCATCTGCTGCGCGATCGCATCAGCGAGAATTCAGACTTGATAAGCGATCGCGCTGTTGAGTTTTTCTCTCATTCGCAGCGCCAAATGCATCTGTAACCACCCAAGAAGATAAGCAATGATTCAATTTGGTAAAACTCCTTCTGATTCCGGAGAAAAAAACTGGCGAAACCAGCTTGCTCAGTTTGTCAAAGCCAATCAGCAAGAATTGGCAGCATTATCTTGGGGTTTGTGGTTAGAAAATGGAGACACTCAAGGTTATTTAGGGATCGATGTGCAACCGAAGCCGCATTTCGTCTATTGTCCAAAAGAGGCAATAGAAACACTCAATAATAAAGTCGAAAATCAGCTTCAGGAGATGTTAGGAGTTGTGGAGGCTCATAACCCTGAAGTGGAGGTTATGATCATTGGAATTGGTGAGGGACAAATAAAGCTAGTTCAGTTTCAACCAGAACCTCCACCTCCCGCTTGCTTTGAGAAAGTCGCCGCAGATGTTAATACATTGCTAGAGCGATTGGAGCAGCAGATGGACGAGCAGATACAAGGTTAAATCCTAAAAAGCGATCGCGTCAGCGTATGCATTCTTAGTGATACTCGCACGCTGGCTAGTGAAGGGAAACGCGATCGCATCTTTTCTCAACCACGTTAGTGAGCTAATCAGAACGCTTAGATGCCATCTGCTCGTCCAAACTAATTGGCCCAGAGCCAATATAGTACACCATGAGCAATCCGCCGATAATTGCTAAGTTTTTCATGAAGGCATTTACTTGCATTCGGTCGGCAAAATCGGTGTGAAAAATTAGCGTAGCCGGAATCATAAAGATAATTAGTGCGATCGCTCCCCAACGCGCTTTGTAACCAAGCAATATTGATAATCCGCCAGCCAATTCAAGAATAATTGCCGCAACGAGCAACAGTGCTGTCAGGGGTAAGCCCTTGCTAGCCATAAACTGTTGCGTGCCACTAAAGCCCGTAATCTTGTCAAAGCCAGACTTTAAAAAAATGGCGGCTAAGAAAGCCCGTCCTATGAGGGGGATGTATTTTTCCATATTGATACCTGCGATCGCTTGCCTTTAACTTACAACAACATCGTAAAATTCACTCCGCCATGTCTTGAATTACGCGCATGGCGGCATTGTGCCCCGCCGCACCAATCACCGAACCTGCTGGGTGACAGCCTGCACTAGCAGAGTATAGCCCTTGAATGGGAGTAACGTAAGGCAATCTGTCAGCGAAGCCGAAAGAGTTGTCAATGTGGTGGATATGCCCGCGAGTTAAGCCGAAGTGCTGCTCAATTTTCTGGGGATGCAGGGCGAACACATCTTGGACTAATTGTGAGGTGCCGGGGGCGAAGCGATCGCAAATTGACAACAAATGCTTAACATAGCGGCTTTCCTCCTTCTCCCAGGTGGTTCCTTGCAATTCATAAGGCACCCACTGCACAAATAGCGCCGAATTGTGGTGCCCGGAGGCATCCTGTAGAGAGGGATCGAGGGTGGTATGGATATACCACTCTATTGCGGGAAATTCAGGTAAGCGCCCTGCCTGCACATCAGCGAAAGCACGATGCAACATCCCCATCACCTCTTTTTCATCCGGTAAAAGGTGAATTGTCGTGCCGTACTGACCGCAATTTTGGGGCAGGCAGGTAAACTCAGGCAGTCCGCGCAAACACAGATTCACCTTAAACGTTGAACCATCCTTCTGATAAGCATCGAGTCGGGAGTTGTATTCCATCGGCAAATTCTCAGCCCCAACTAGCTGGCGCAAGCGGAAAGGATCGGCGTTGACAATGGTTGTCGTAGCGTTGATTTCAGTGCCATCCTGAAAAACCACCCCTTTAGCAACACCTCGTGAGAGGAGAATCTGGGTAACGCCTCGCCCGGTTTCAATTTGTACTCCGGCTTTTCTTGCCGCTTCCGCAAGGCGATTCGTCACCGTACCCATTCCACCCTTTACGATCATCCAAGTGCGATCGCTACCCGGTAGCCGACACATATTGTGGATGAGAAAATTCATCCCAGTACCGGGAGTATCCCAGGTACCATACAATCCTGAGAACCCATCCGTCACGGCATACATTGCCTTTACTAAGTCGCTTTTGAAATTAAATCGGTCGAGATATTCTCCGACTGACTTGCGGCAGAGATTAATAAAGACTTGGCGCAATTCTGGGCGCACATACCGTTGAGCCGTTTCTTCAATCGAAAGCGGTTCCTCTAACCAAGTGGGGGCAATATCGTCACGCATCTGGGCAAGTTCATTCTGTAGCGCTTCGTTTGCTTGCCAATCTGCTTCCGAGAAGAACGATACAAACTGCCGTTTCATCTCTTCTTGGTTTGAGCCAAATAGCAAATAACGCTTGTCAGTTGTGGGCAAAAAGTAGTGCGGATCGCGCCGAATCACCGGGATGTCCACATCAAGAAGACGAATTAATTCCGGTGGCATCAACCCTAACAAATACGCACCCGTCGAAGTGCCTAAATTGGGTGCTATTTGAAACGGATGCTCAGTGCGGCAGGCACCGCCAATAACATCCTTTGCTTCCACTACTAGAACCTTTAGCCCCTGACGTGCCAATAACAAGGCTGCCACCAAACCGTTATGTCCAGCACCCACCACCAGTACATCTACAGAATTCTCGATCCAACGTGGTTTCATGCTCTTTTGCTGCTTCTGTTTTCTGGGTGTTCATTGGGGTTCGTTTACAATAATATTCCTGCGATCGCAGCGGTCATAAAACCCGCGAACAAACCGCCGATCATCGCCCTGACACCCATTCTCGCTAAATCTTTCTGACGGTTCGGTGCCATGCCGCCAATCCCGCCGATGGTGATTCCAATCGAGCCAATATTGGCAAAGTTGCACAAAGCGTAGGTTGAGATAATTACCGCCCGTTCGGATATCGCCTTCTGCTCAATCAGCGCCTTCAGATCCAGATAGGCGATAAAATCATTCAAAATCGTCTTTTTACCTAACAACACCCCCACCTGAGCGCAGTCAGCCCAAGGCACCCCAATCAGCCACGCAACCGGGGCCATTACAAAAGACAACATCCACTCCAACGACAGCAAAGGCACGCCAAGAAGCCCCCCCAACCATCCCAGGAGAGCATTGACGAAAGCCAGTAACCCCAAAAAGGCAATAATTACCGCCGCTACATTTACTGCCAGTTTCGTCCCGTCAATTGCTCCCGCCGCCGCTGCATCAATCGCATTCACAAAGGTACTCTCCACCTCTATCCCTGCTTTGCCAACCGTTTTGGGGACTTCCGTTTCTGGATAAAGCAATTTTGAGGCAACGAGGGAAGTCGGGGCAGTCATGAAGAAAGCGGCAATCAGATGTGCTGGTGGAATCCCAAAGGAGAGATACGCCCCTAATACACCACCCGCAATTGTCCCAAATCCCGCCGTCATCACCGCATGAAGTTCTGATTGCGTCATCGTCGCCACATAAGGCTTAACGAGCAACGGTGACTCAGTTGGCCCTAAAAAGACATTCCCAGCACACGATAAAGACTCAGCCCCTGATGTTCCCATCGTCTTCATCATGACCCACGCCATCACATTCACTACTCGCTGCACAATGCCGTAGTGGTATAACACCGTGATGAAGGAAGAAAAAAAGATAATTGTGGGCAGCACTTTAAAAGCAAAAAAGTGATCGACAAATTTATCTCCAAAAACAAATTTGGCACCCACATCAGAGAATTCTAAAAAGCGGCTAACGACATCGCCGAGAAACTTAAATACAGCTAAACCGCCGGGAGTTTTTAGAATCAGCAGTGCAAAAATAAACTCTAACCCAAGCCCCCAAAAGACCGGACGCCAACGCACAGCACGCCGGTTCACTGAGAAGGCATAAGATAATCCCACAAAAACAGCCAAACCCAGTGCTGAAATCACCCGCTCCATCGACTCTCTCAGGGCTAAGTTACAATACGGCGTATCATAGCCTGGATGTGTGGGCAAGAAAGTATCGGCTGAGCCTGCGGATTCTATCTTTGTGGGGATGGATCGCAATAAATCACGACAACATTCAAGGCGATTAGAATTCTGGAGAGATCGTAAAATGGTACGAATTTTTCTTTCCGCTGGACATGGTGCTGGCGATCCGGGCGCACTAGCTGGAGGCACTACAGAAGACAGAGAAATGCGGCTTACCCGCGATGCTGCGGTTAAGGAAATGCGATCGCGCGGTTTAGAGGTTTCCTCGGTTCCCGATTCGTTGAGTTTGAAGCAGACAATTACTTGGATCAACGCTTACTCCCGCCGTGGCGATGTTGCTTTAGAAATCCACGCTGATGCTGTCGGAAACACTAATATCCGGGGTGCCAGCGCCTTCTATACTGACGGCAACGAGCAACGCGAAGCCGATGCTCAGTTGGTGCTGCAATCCTTACTGAAGGAGGTATCCGGTTTGCCGTCCCGTGGGGTTAAACCGGATACTGCCACGGGTGTCGGGAGTTTAGGTTTCTGCCGCCAAGTTGATATTCCCTCGATTCTGATGGAGTTGGGGTTTATTACCAATCCGAGCGATCGCTCTTTATTTCAAACGAAGCGTCTAGACTTCGCCCGTGGATTGGCAGACGGTCTAGAAGCGTGGAGTCGGAAGGAAGCTCAGAGGCAGGGCTTAACGCCTCCCCCTCCTCCTAGCTACCCGGTTATTAGTGTCAAAATCAACGCCCAGCTATATCAAAATCAAGGAATTTTGGTGAATGGGAATGCTTGTATTCCGGTTGTTTTCCTAAAGTCTTTAGGAATCGATCCGAGTAAAGTAGCAGACTTCCGCACCACTACTCACCGGAATCTCGAATATATCAAAGCGGTGGATTTGCAGCCCTTTAAAGTATCTGTTAAATGGGACAATCTAACCCGCACAGTCATTTTAACCACCTATTAATTTGCTTTCAATTTATTGGGTGATAGTTAATTTATATTCAGTTGAATTTTGAGTTTTGAATGAACAACTCATGACTCACTGCTTATGCGCGATCGCTCTAAAATTACCTACTTCCGATTTCCCTATGGTTCAATGAATATAAAATGAACCCATCTTCTGCTGTATCGCTGACAGCAATTGTTTTGGCAGGGGGAAAAAGCTCTCGCATGGGGCGGGATAAAGCCTTAATTTCTGTGAACGGCGTTCCCCTGATTCGGCAAGTTTGTGAAGTTGCCCAAGCGTGTGCTTCAAGAGTATATGTGGTAACGCCGTGGAGCGAACGATACCAAGATATTGTATCCAGCACCTGTCAATTAATTCGAGAAGTCGGTACAGGAGAAAACCGCTCTTTTTCTAACGATGAGAAACCCCACGGGCCACTGATTGGCTTTGCCCAAGGACTCGCGCCAGTACAAACAGAATGGGTGCTGTTACTTGCCTGCGATTTGCCCAATTTAAAAGAGGAATTTTTGCTCAATTGGGTACAGCATTTACCAGAGGTGCCAGAAGATTGTATTGCGTTTCTTCCCCGACATCCCAAAGGCTGGGAACCGTTATGCGGTTTTTATCGCCGCAGCTGTTTGCCTAGCTTAACTGAATTCATTCATAAAGGGGGCAGATCCTTTCAGCAATGGTTGTCTCAACATCCCGTACAAGAACTGCCCCTAACTGAGCGATCGCTCTTATTTAATTGCAACACACCGGCTGATTTGGGAGAGGTAATGGGTAATAAGAATTTTGAGTTTTGAGTTGTAGAGACACGATAAACTTTTTACCTTTTACCCCTTACCCACGACCGATTACCTATTACCTTTTAAGGATTAACCGGCGCAGCCGGAACAACGGGTTCTGCTTCCAAACTTGGCAAAGGTGTCAACTGAGGGAGAGGTGCCTGTGGCGGTGTAAAGTCAGGCGTCGGCTTCGGGGGTGGTGGTGGCGCAAAGGTGGGGGATAAGTTGCGGGGCAAATCGGATGCGGAAATGCAGGTATCCAGTGCCTTGGTGGCAGAAATCTCCAACTGGCGATTCAAGCCGACAACGCATTCAGCAAAGCGGATGGGTAGGAGGCTACGACGACAGGAATCGAGAACCTCAAGCAACGGCGGGTTTTTGGCATCTTGGGAAATATTAATCACGCACCTGCCTAACTCGATGGGACGTCGCACCCGGAGACAGGCAGCCAGAGCATCTTGTGAGGCAATCTGAGTTTCTCGGTTAATATTAAACACGCAAGCGGATAAATCTGTCGGTTTGAGGGCATCCGAACAGCTAGCGGCAGAGAGTTCTGTAGAGATACCAACCGCCCTTAATTCGGCAGCGCAGTATTGAAAAGGGCTGAAATGGGTAGCGGTGGCAGGAACAGTCTCAACAGCGATCGCAAATAATCCTGCGGTAAGGGCTAGCCCAGTCGTTGATAATCGTCGGGAACGAGACAAGGCACGTTCGCTACTTTTGTTTTGCATGATAGTTCTACATAAGTCGGTCACAAGCTATCCTACTTGGACATTGGTAGTAGTTTGCACCTTTGCACTTTTGTATTTTTACTTTTGCATTTCTACTCAGTGCAATGTTATCGGCTGCAACTAAAAAATGCGATTGGGGAAGCGAACCGACACGTCGGCGCTTTGCTATCCCACTCCAAAAGCGAATAAAAATCGAACCCCACATCTGCACCCAAGAAGTTAGCAAGTTAAAATTAAGAATCAAATCTAGAAAAATAGAGACGTTCTCACAGAACGCCTCTATTGAAGGTTACTAAATTCAAAGCTGTTACCTTTTTAGTATTCAGGCACCGAAGGGTCAATTTCTCGACTCCAAGCGGTAATTCCACCTTTGACATTGGTGCCTTCTATTCCAGCTTGTTTGAGAATACCCAGTGCCTTCGCAGAACGTCCACCCATCTTGCAGTGGGCAATCAAGCGATGACCGTTGAGCAATTCTTTCACTTGGGCGACACCCGAACCGTTTTCAATATCTGGTAACGGCACCAAAACGGAACCCGGAATTTTAGCAATTTCGTACTCGTTAGGATTGCGAACATCAAGCAGGACAAAATCATTTGCACCGCTATCGAGCAATTCCTTCAATTCCCGAACCGTCATTTCTGAAATTTCCATCTGCTGTTTTGCCTCTTCCGCTTTTGCTTGTGGAATACCGCAGAATTCTTCGTAATCAATTAACTTGTCAATGACTGGTCTTTCCGGGTTCGGACGCAGTTTCAGTTCCCGGAACTTCATTTGCAAGGCATCATACAGCAACAACCGTCCACTCAGGGTATTCCCCTGACCTAAGATGATTTTGATCGCTTCAGTTGCCTGGATGGTGCCAATCACGCCGCACAGAACGCCGAGAACCCCTCCTTCAGCACAAGAGGGAACTAATCCGGGTGGTGGCGGTTCCGGATAGAGGTCGCGGTAATTGGGACCGCCTTCGTAGTTAAATACCGTTGCTTGACCTTCAAAAAATAAGATGGAGGCGTAGACGTTGGGCTTGTTTAACAGCACGCAAGCATCATTCACTAGATAACGTGTGGGGAAGTTATCGGTACCATCTACGACAACATCGTAGGGTTCAAGGATTTGCAGGGCGTTCTCTGAACTCAGGCGGGTTTCGTACAAGTCAACTTGGCAATCAGGATTAATTTCTAAAATCCGGTTTTTTGCCGATTCAATTTTGGGTTTCCCGACCCAAGAGGTGCCGTGAATGACTTGCCGTTGTAAGTTGGAACTATCAACGACATCAAAATCAACAATGCCGATGCGTCCGATACCGGCAGCTGCGAGATACAGCAGCAGGGGCGAACCCAGTCCACCTGTACCAACACACAGGACACTGGCGGCTTTGAGGCGTTTTTGCCCTTCCAGTCCAACTTTGGGCAGGATTAGGTGGCGAGAGTAGCGTTCGTATTCTTCTTTGGAAAGCTGGATTTCATCCAGATTGGGATTGAGCATGACCTTTTAGTGAGGGCAGACAGAGTTAACAGCCTATCAAAAATACAATATCTTTGTATGTTCGGGTCTTAATCGTTTTTAAAATTAAGTTTTTAATCTAGGTTATTTCAACCGTTATCATTTCTTCTGGCTGAAACTGGTGGGCGTCGTCGAGACTCCAGTTGCGGAGGTCGCCAGCTTTGCTTTGTTGAACCGACACAATAATATACGAGTACACTGACCACGCACACGCCCGATCGAATTCAGAAGGAATTGCTGGATGGTCGGGATGAGAGTGGTAGATTCCAATGATATCCAGTGGACTGGGTGAAGCACCGCGTGCCTGCTTTTGTGCTTTTAGCATATCTTCGGGAGCGATCGCGTATCTGTCCCGCTTGTCTGAACCCAGTTTGGCGGAACCTTCAATCTCTTGAAATGCTTCCACTGCTTCTGCATTCCAGATGTTCTGGGTTGGCATGACTTCCACGACGGTTTTGCCATCTTCCGCCAGTTTACCCAGCAGCAAGCCGCAGCACTCTTCGGGATAGGTGCTTTCGGCATGGATTCGGATGGCTTGCAAATGGTGAGGATGGAGTTTTAATACTGCCAAGATGCCAATCATTCTGCGGGAGATGTGGAACTATTGTATGGCACTTGGTGTATGGCACTAATATCTCTCGTTTTTATTGTCTGACTATCTGGTTTTCCTGCACAATAGCATTGCTTCTTCAGTAATTTTGAAGAAAATATTCAAAAACAGCAAGCTTGAAGAGCGATCGCTTGTGACTGAATTTTATTGAGAGCGATCGCATCTGGCTTTGTGTTCTTTCTGTTCCCAGCTAAGCTTTTAGAGACTCTGCTATCAGTAACCTAAGCAAATGCCTCAGATTCAACACATGGTTCTGCTCAAATTTAAACCCGAAATAACGCCGGAAAAGATTGCAGATTTGTTAAACCAACTGGGTGAACTTCAGCAATTAATTCCCGGCATTACCTACTATTCTGGGGGAGCCTATTCTAGTCACGAGGGACTGAACCGGGGCTATAACCACGGATTTTTGATGACATTTGAGAGTGCAGATGCCCGCGATTTCTATCTGCCGCATCCCGAACACGAACGAGTGAAGTCTGCGATATTAGAATGCTTAGACGATTTCATCATCTTTGATTTTGAAGCTTAATCGTCTTTTGGGAGATTGAGAAGAGAGGGGAGCGATCGCTATCATTTCCTCACGCCTCTTTTTCCCTTTCCAAAAAGTTAAAGGCGCACAATGCATTGTGCGCCTCTAAACCTCTACTGCGATCGCGCGAGTTACTGCTTGTCTTTCTCGCTGGATTTGGGCTTGTATGTCGAAGCGACGTGCAATTCCTTCAACTGCTTCCCATCAACACCAGAGGGCGCATCGGTCAATAAACAACGAGCCTGCTGCGTCTTCGGAAAAGCAATTACATCCCGAATTGATTCTTCACCCGCTAAGAGCATCACCAAGCGGTCTAACCCATAGGCAATTCCCCCGTGTGGCGGCGTGCCGTATTCAAATGCCTCTAGGAGAAATCCAAACTTGCCATAAGCTTCCTCTTTAGACAAGCCAATGGCTTCAAACACCTGCTCTTGAACCTCTCGCTGGTAAATCCGCCGACTTCCACCGCCAACTTCTACGCCGTTGAGAATCAGGTCATAAGCTTGCGCCCGTGCCGTCTTCAGGTCGTGCAAATCGTCGGGATGCGGAGCGGTAAACGGATGATGCAGCGCTTCTAGGCGCTTCTCATCAGCATTCCTCTCAAACATGGGGAAGTCTGTTACCCAAAGCAGGTTGTTTTTGTCAGGATCGATGAGTCCCAGTTCGCGACCAATCACTTGGCGCAATCTGTCGAGGGTTTTATTAACCGTATTGTGATCGCCCGCACCAAATAGCAAAAGATGACCGGGTTTTGCACCTGTGCGACTCAGCAATTCTTGCTTCTGCGCTTCGGTGAGGTTGTCTTTAATCGCGCCAATGGTGTCGAGTTCGCCGTCATCTCGCACACGAATATAGGCAAGACCCTTCGCACCAGCTTCGCTGGCTTCTTTAAATAGGTCGCCGCCTGGTTTGATCCGCACGTTGGAGAAGGCATCGTTTCCGCCGGGAATGGGCAATACTTTGACGATACCGCCAGAGGCGACAGCGCCAGAAAAGACCTTAAACCCAGAATCTTTCAGCAAATCGGAAACGTTGACAAGTTCTAACTCAAAGCGGGTGTCTGGTTTATCGCACCCGTAGCGATCCATCGCGTCTGCATAAGTCAGGCGCGGGAAGGGATGGGGTAAGTCGATGTTTTTTACGGTCTTGAAGATATGGCAAACTAAACTTTCGTTGAGCTGGAGAATCTCTTCTTGAGACATGAAGCTCATCTCCATGTCTAACTGAGTAAATTCTGGCTGTCTGTCTGCGCGTAAATCTTCATCCCGGAAGCAACGAGCAATCTGGTAATAGCGGTCATAGCCGGATACCATCAGCAGTTGCTTAAATAGCTGCGGCGACTGAGGCAGCGCATACCACTCGCTGGGATTAACGCGGCTGGGGACGAGGTAATCCCGTGCGCCTTCGGGAGTCGATTTGGTGAGAATCGGCGTTTCGATTTCGATGAAGTTTTCGGTATCTTCTAGGTAGCGACGGATGGCTTTGACGACTTGGTGACGCAACTGGAGGTTGCGCGTCATGCGATCGCGTCTTAAGTCTAGATAGCGATACTTCAGTCGCAAGTCTTCGCGCAGGGATTCTGTATCTCCAGCCCCTACTTGGAAGGGCAGCTGCTTGTATACCTGATTGAGCAGTTCAATTTTATCTGCGTAAATTTCAATCTCGCCAGTCGGAAGGCGGGGATTGAGTGAGTCATCGGGACGTTTGCTGACTCGACCCGTAATTCTGAGGACGTATTCGTTGCGCTGGTTTGCCGCCTCTCCATAAGAGTCAGGCGTCCGGACTGGGTCGCTGATAATTTGAACGATGCCGGTGCGATCGCGCAAATCTAAAAATATCACCCCCCCGTGGTCGCGGCGACGGTCTACCCATCCACACAAGGTGACAGTTTGTCCAATATGTTCGCTTCTAGGTTCGCCGCAGTAATGGGTTCGCATGGTTGCCGATCGAATGCTTGCTGAAAGATTGGGATTTAAAGGTAACAAAATGTGAAAGCTTTGCCCATTATCCTGCATTCTTTGTAATTCTGTTCAAACTGCTAGGGGCTGAACCTACCGAACCCCTAACAATTCCTGACATTGGCACCAAAATAACTAAAGCTCAACCAACGCTTGGTTGAGCCATATTTTTGCATTTTGAGCGATTGGGATACGTCGCAGTGACCCTAAACTAGCCTAGAGCCGAATCATTGCGGCATCGTCTACGCGATCGCTATCCTGATTTTTTTTAAGTGAATACGGCTTTACTTCCCTGGTTTACCCAGTTCTATCGCTTTTTCCACGATTTATCGCTTTTATTGGCTGCTTTTTTCTTAAACTCTGGGATTGACATCCTTCGCCATTTCTCGGTAGTCGTCCGGATTGCTATGGGCGTCTGGTGAGGATTTCATCTCTGTTGGCTGGGGCATTTTCTGGGCAGCACCTGTTGCCGCTTCAGCCGCTTGGGCACCAGCACCACTGCGGTCAACTTCACTAACGCTAAGCTCTTTTGATGCTGCGTAGTCAGCGTCGAAATCGACACTTTGGGTTGCTTCTTCACCCGCAGCCATGCGTTCGGCGGCTAGCTGGGCATCTTGAGTTGTCGCTTGTTTCGGATCGGGTTTCACTTCTTCAGTCATAAGTAACACCTATTTATTTAGACTTTTTTATCTGCAATTTAGATTTTAAGGGAGCGATCCCCGTTCCTTTGACCCTCTTGAGATAGATCCTTACTTAACTCTCAATCTCCAAAACTGAGATTAGTCAAACTCTCTCTCTTGGAGGGCGATTTTAACCCACCAAGTTTGTAACTCTTGGAAATATTAACCTGATTGTTGGATAAAATTTATGACTACAAACCAAAAATCTCAAGCTCTTTCCAATGAAACTCAAAAAGTGGTTGAGGCTTTTGAAGCGTTGAACACGGATGACAAACTAGCATGGTTTTATTACGTTTATGAAAAGATGGGAGACTCGATTACTCCCGCTGCCCCAACTGCAACCGATCCGGAACTGGCTCCGAAGCTGTTAGGAGAATACTTTGATTTGGATGACGATCGCCAGTTGGCAATTATGCGAGAAATTGTCAATCGCGAAAATACAGAATATTCCCATGCTTATGGGGCTTTGAAAGAGAATAATCAGTTAATGGTTTGGTATGCTTGGGCGCAGGGTATGGGTGATACGGTTGTAGATGTGCCCTCGGACTACCAAGCCAATAACCCAGTTAACGACCTGATGAGCCAAATTGAAGGTCTTGACTTCGAGGGACAAATTTCCATGTTCCGGACAATCGTTAGCAACATGGGCTATACGGACGTGAAGCCAATTCCCTCTCAAGCTGAAACTGGTAAGACTGCCAGCCTGTAAATTATTTCATTTTGCGATCGCAAGGGCGCACAGCCGTGCGTCCCACGATTTGCTCCGAAATGCCCTAAAAAAAAGAGCGTTCTTGGGATTGAACGCTCTTTTTTTGGCTCTTTGTTGGAAATTAAGAAACGGCGACTTTTCCAATCTCTGCTGGGGTGAGATGGGAATGCAGCACTTCTCCATCGCGGAACCAGACGATGCGTTTGGTGAGACGAGCGACTTCAGGCTCGTGAGTTACCATAACCACGGTAATGCCACTGGTATTGAGTTCTGTGAAGATATCCATCACTTCTTCGGTCGTTTTGGAATCCAGTGCGCCAGTGGGTTCATCCGCAAGCAGTAAGACGGGTTTGTTGACAATCGCACGCGCGATCGCGACACGCTGCTGTTGTCCCCCAGATAGTTGATTTGGTCGATTATTTAGGCGATGTTCTAAACCAACGCGAGTCAGAGCAACGGTTGCTCTCTGGCGTCTTTCAGCGCTGGGAATCCCAGCATAAACCATCGGCAACATAACATTTTCTAACGCGGTTAGTTGTGGCAAGAGATGGAATTGTTGAAACACAAAACCAATCTTCCGATTGCGAATTCCCGCTAAGTCAGCATCTTCTAGAGAGGACACATCCACGTTATCTAGGTAATATCGTCCGTCGGTGGGTCGATCGAGACAACCGATAATATTCATGGCAGTAGATTTGCCCGATCCAGACGCCCCCATAATCGCGCAATATTCGCCTTCCTCGACAATTAAGCTCACACCACCAAGGGCACGAACTTCTGTATCGCCAATCCCGTAAACCTTGGTGACATCCTCCATGCGAATGACGACAGGCTTTTTTGGAGGATTGAGGGCTGAGGACTCAGGAGTGAGTTGTTGATTGCTCATTGAAGAATCGAATAATTGCTAATTGTTCAAACGCCCTTAGTTATGAACGATGAACGATGAACATTGTTCGTGCATTTTAAGCACTCCGCAAAGCCACAATTGGATCGAGTTTAGCGGCTCGTCGCGCCGGGACGACGCCAAAGAATAGCCCAATCCCACCAGAAACACTGACAGCAATAACAATTGCCACGGGTGAAATGCCAGCTTTCAGAGGGGTGAAAGCGCTGACGAGCGAGATCCCGCCAACGCCAATCAGAGTGCCTAATAAGCCACCCGCCGCTGAGAGAATCACGGCTTCGATGATGAATTGAATCAGGATATCTTGCTCTCGTGCGCCAATTGCCTTACGAAGTCCGATTTCTTGGGTACGTTCGGTGACGGAGACGAGCATAATGTTCATCACGCCAATGCCGCCAACAAAGAGGGAAATCCCCGCGATCGCAGCTAACATGAATGTCAAGCCGCTAGTAATCGTGTTCACAATGCCCAAAAGGTCTTTTTGGCTGCGAACTGTAAAGTCATCTTCACCGTTGATTTTGTGCCGTAGCCGCAGCAGATTTGCTACCTGAAACTGAGCGGCTCCGATGCTATCTTCATCTTTGGCAGAGATAGAAATGGCTGTCACTTCCAGACCATAGGGAGACGTATTTCCCACAATCCGATTCGCTAGGGTAGTGATGGGTACATAAGCCGTTTCATCCGGATTGTCTCCGAGTGCGGAACCTTTGGTTTTCATCACGCCAACAACTTGAAAGCTGATATTTTTAATCCGCAGTTGTTGCCCGACGGGATCTTGATTGTCAAACAATTTATTGGCTAATTCCGACCCCAAGATGACAATTTGGTTACTCCGTTTAATATCGAGATCGGTGATAAATCGTCCTCGATCGACATCAAAGCTTCTAGCTGAGAGATACTCAGGCGTTGTACCGAGAACCAGAGTTGTCGTGTTTTTGCTGCGGAAGGTAACTAATTGTCTGGAGTTGATTTGGGGCGCGACATCTTGGACGGAAGGCACCTGAGTTGCGATCGCTCTGGCATCTTCTAGAACTAGCGTTTTCGGCACCTCAAAGGTCGTATTCCGAGTTTTCTGAGAACCGGGAACCACAAACAGCACGTTTGGCCCCAACGACTCAAACTGCTCCGACGCTAGCCTTTGCGCTCCCTGTCCGATTCCCACCATCGCAATCACCGAGGCATTGCCAATCATAATGCCCAGCATGGTGAGACTGCTACGCAGTTTGTTTGCTACCAGGGTCGTGGCAGCCATTTTGACGCTTTCTACAATATCCATATTCGGTAATCGGTAATGGGTAATCGGGAATGGGTAATCAGAAGCGTGACCAATGACTAATTAGCCATTACCCATTACCAACTGTCTTTACTCCTCTGGCTTGGGTTTGCGATCTTTGGGCAAATCAATGAATACGCGATCGCCTTCTTTGATACCATCTAAAATCTGCGTTTGGTTTTCAATCGATGGGCCAATCGTCACCGCTTTAAACTGGGGTTTGTTCTCTTCGTCAGGAACTAACACACCCGTTTTCCCTTTCTCAGTGACAATTGCCACAGTGGGAACAACCAAGGCATTATTCGCCGGTTTCCCCAAAAAAGTCAGGTCAACATTCATCCCCGACCGCAGTTGTTCCTTACCCGTTTCCAGGGCGACCCGCACCTGAAACGACGTGACGTTTTGCTCGACCACCGCTTCTGGCGCAATCAGCTTGACCTTACCTTTAAACACCTGGTCAGGATAAGCATCTGCCACGATCTCAACCGCCTGTCCCTGGGTAATCTGCCCAACATCCACCTCTGGGACTTTCGCCAGAATTTCTAAATCTCTGGCAATAGCAACAATCGAAGTTGAGGTAGCGGAAGCCGTACTGGAAGCAGAAGTTGTGGGGGTGACGAAAGCCCCTTCTGTCGCGTATTTCTGCGTCACAATCCCCGAAAAGGGAGCAACGATTACCGTATCAGAGAGCTGGACTTGCACCGCCTGCATCGAAGCTCTGGCGGCGTCCGATGCTGCTTTTAACCCAGCAATCTCCTCTCGGCGCGTCCCATTTTCTAACTGTCGTAGAGCCGCCTGCGCTTCTGCAACATCCGCTTCGCGCTGAGAAATTTCCTCGCTTCGACCACCCTTTTGGCTTTGCTGCAAGGCAGATCGTGCTTCTGCGACCGCCGCTTGACGCTGCTGGATTTCTTGGCGGGTGCTATTTTTGAGTTGCTCTAGCCGTCGTTGGGCTTCTCTGAGGTTGGCGCTGGCATTGCGGTACTCTGTCAACACCTCATCCAACTGGTCTTTAGAAATGGCTCCTTGAGAAGCGAGCTGTTGATTGCGATTGGCTCGTTTTTGTGCCAACTCTACCCGCGCTTCAGCAGCAGAGATTTGAGCTTCGGTCTGGGCAATTTCTTCGGGACGACCAATTTGCACCGATGCTAAATTCGCTTCGGCTTGATCCAGACGGGCTTTGAATTGGGCAACTTCTTCGGGACGACCCACCCGCGCCGCGGCTAAACGGGCTTTCGCTTGCTCTAGACGGGCTTTTGCCTGATTGATTTCTTCGGGACGGCTCCCCGCTTGTGCTTGTTGCAGTTTGGCTTGAGCTTGCTCTAGATTGGCTTTGGCTTGAAAAAATTGAGCCTGAAGCTGGGAATTCTCCATTTGGGCGATTTTTTGCCCTTGCTGTACTCTATCTCCCTGCTCGACGTATAACTTTGCCAAACGCCCAGATGTGGGAGGGCTGAGATTAACGCTTTGAACGGGCACGACGGTACCGCTAGCGGTAATCCGTACTTTCAAGGTTTGCGATTTAACGGGTACGGTCAGGCTCTCGATATCTAGTTTGGGTGTTGCCCGACCCAGGATGAAATAAGTGGTAGAGCCAACTACCAAGATGCTAGACGCTATCAGCCCAATGACCCACTGAGAAGGGTTCTTGACTTTGCTTATTAGTGGAAGTTGCATTCGCGTAGTCTTTAAATCCGGTAGTACGAATGAACAGATTGCTTAATGAGGGTAATTTTAATGACGATGGGATTCAGCTTTAGCACCAAGGAGTCACACTCACCTGTATCGATCTACAGCAAGTTGCTTATTCTTTCCCTATTTTAGCGAGTTTGAACTTCCTGACGGATTGAACCTTGTTTCGTGTTTCCCGTCAATCCGTTATAACGATCCCCAAATTGACGTGTAGCTTTGCTCTCGATTTCTGCTAGGGTCAGTTAAATTATTGGTAAGGTTGCTAAACATTTCTTCGCTTATTTCTTTGAGGCTGCACCGTGCCTAAACGTTTTTCGATATTCCCACTTCTTGTTTTCCTTGGTTTAGGGAGCGTTGCTCTCCCCGCCTCCGGGCAAGCACTCGTGCCCTATACGCTACAAATGGAGTCAAAAGAGCTAGAGCAGCAGGGCTTGAATCTGGCACAAGATGCGGCTCAGCTAGCGCGATTCCAACAATACGATCTAGCATTGCCCAGAGCGCGATTGGCGACTCAGCTGGCTCCCAGCAGTTATCAAACCTGGTTTTTACTGGGGAGTTTGTTTTTGCAAGCGCAGGAGGTAAATAATGCCATTGATGCCTTGCAACGCGCGAGAACCCTTCAACCCAACGAACCGGGGATTCTATTTGCTCTGGGAAGTGGGCACTTTCAGCAGGAAAAGTATCAGGAAGCTGTTAGTGTTTTGCAAGCTGGGTTAAAGATCAAACCTGATGTCCCGGAAGCTTTGTTTGATTTAGGCAATGCCTACTATAAATTGAATCGGTTTCCAGATGCGATCGCTCAATATCAAAAGGCGGTCGCGAAGGAAAAGAAATTCTGGCCTGCCATTAATAATATTGGGCTAGTTAAGTACGAAATGGGCGATGTGGACGGAGCGCTCGGTGAGTGGCGTTCCGCTAGCTCTCTCGATAAGGAGGCGGCAGAACCCCGGTTGGCAATGGCGGTAGCGCTGTATGCGAAGGGCGATCGCGAACAGGGTTTGTCTTTGGGAGAGGCTGCGATTCGGTTAGACAGTCGCTATGCCGATGTAAAATTTCTCCAAGAAAATCTTTGGGGCGATCGCTTGCTCACAGAAACGAAAAAGTTCCTGTTAACTCCCAGAATTCAGGAGACAATTGCCCAAAATGAAAACGCCCCTCCACAACAGCAAAACGCCCCTGAGTGAAGCATGAAAAATAAAGGACGAAGGATAAAATTTTATCTTCGTCCTTTATTCTTTGGCAGGTAGTTTTAAATGTAAGGGCATGAGAAGTTCAAGGCTGACGCACAAACACTAGATAGGGTACGGTCTACGCCAGATGTATCGAGATGCTCAACAGCTTACTGTTTAGTGTGAATGCCCGATCGCTGTTTTACTTTCATAGTGCGATCGCGTGAAATCCTCTAAAATTTAGAACATAATTCTTCGTACAGACGAAGTAAAAATTCTACCTTCTTATTTGGAGCGATCGCCCTCAAAAAAGAGTTTGTAAGCAACCCAACCCACTGCCCCAAATATAATCACATAGGAAAGGGTTCCCACTAGCTGAATGCTGACAACGATGGTAACAACGATGGCTACAAACTTTCCAACGTTCGCCAGTTTTTTGTACCACGGCTGGGGTGAACGCTGAGAGTCTTGATGCTTAGTAGTTTGATGCAACGGCGGTTGATTAATTTCTGCCTCTATCTCTCGGAGTCGATTAGCTCTTTTTCGCTCCTGAAGCTCTCGTTCCCTGCGTTGAAGTTCGTTATCTTTATTGTCTGGAGAATTCATAAGTGTTTATACTGTATAGGCTTATAAAAGTGTGTGATTATTAGCGTCAATCTTAACCTCGGAACCTGGCAACTGACTAGAGCAAATTAGAAAAAATTTAGTTAAAAAATTTTAGGCATGCAAGCAAAGAAAGTGCATTTGCTCTGCCTCTCCCTGTAAATTCTTACGATTTATGTGTTAAATAGCACACTATCGTAACTCGAAAAAAATATATATAAAAGCGATCGCTATCTGAAACAAGTGTAAAAGTTCTGTTCTAGTAATCTGCCGTGGTTGCTACATAAGGTATAAAATAAGTGATTTCCTCACTATATCTATAAAAAAATTGTTGATTGTGTAATAGATTCAATTTTGCTCTGAACCTGTATAAATTAGGGTGGGCATTGCCCACCCTAAACTCTAATAGCTAAGCTCACAATAGCTTTTAACCATTAGCTAGTTCATAATACACTAAATCCAGTTAACCCTCCGCAGCCAAGGCCAAACGCCCGTCTGCCTTCTCAAGATGACACCTTCACTATGTTCTTTGACGACATCCTTCAATTCTTCAGTGGTTAAGGCATAGCCTAATTCACGAGCAACTTTTACGAATTCCTCTGGACTGGCTGCTTCTTGGAACTTTTCGCGTAAACCTGGATCGTAGGTAGCAGCTTCCAAAAATTGACACGCGCTTTCTTTAGACATGTTGACAATCCCCTACTCTACTGTGTCTTTTTTAGCTCATACACTATAGCCATTTTAATCGTGCGCTATACTGCCGAAATTCTTTTTTAATCCTATGTTACAGACAGCCGCATCTACCGACATGAATATTCTTTTAGAAAACCTCCTTTTCCTAGTAATTGTTACGTCTTTTCTTGTCTTTGCGGGTTGGCTTTGGAGACATTCACCTCCCTTCACGATTCCTCAACCACTTCCGCCTTGGTTTAGAGCGTGGTTATTGGTTGTACTGCTAGTGGGAGTGGCGCTTCCTCTGGTAGCAATGGTTCTGTGGGGCGTCTGGTGGAATCATCCCAGTGTATTTCAGGTACTGGTGCCGTACTTTGTCATTTTGGGGTTACAAATCTTATCCGAAAGTGTGACAACGAGACGCTTTCAATCCTGTACGTTCGTGATGGTTCCTTGCTTATACCTTCCTTATCGCGTTTGGCAATTGTATAGTGGATTGACGCTTCTGAAGTGTGAGAGTGGAACAATCTGGATACAGAGATTATTAGTGCTAGAAATTGTTCTTTGGATTTTTAATTACGGCGTACACTTGTCGCAGATTCCCCGGCTTCTTGATTGGGAAGCAAAGCCTCAAAACAATTGAATTTTGGCGGTAGTTGTTGAAAGATAAAAGGAGTTGAAAAGACGTAATTTGATGAATCATGGCAGCATATTCGCATCTTAATGCCATAAATTTAAATTCATAATACTTAGGAATTGTTTTGCTTAGTAGGTTAAAAACACAAAACAGAGTACCATCGTTCTAAATAATTTGTGAATAGAAAAATTCTCGACTTTATTAGAAAAGTCGGAAAGTCGAAGGGTTAGCATTTCGCACATCCAATAGGATTACTATAAAATTAATTATCATGAAGTTTATAGATAAATATCCAATTAATATTTTTATAATATAATTTTTTTTAGTTTGTAAAAATTGCTTGTAAAATTGAATATTTTCTCTAAATATTCAATTTTGTATATTTCCAAAATTAAAACGCAGCAAAATAATAAAAGAATCAATAATAAAGTAATAGAAACTTTCAATCAGCAACACTATTTATATTAGGGCAGAAATTTCATCTACAACTTTCAGCCGGTTCTTACGGACAGCATAAAGTAGGCGGTCAATTGCTCGCTTGTCTTCTTCGCTGATTGCATCTTGCAACAGTGCAGCCATCAACCCATATCGGTCAGCCAGAGTGATACTACCAGAGTAGGTAGCTTGAGCAAATAGTTCAGCGATCGCAGAGTCGAGAGGGCAGATTTGAACAGGCATCTTACGGACATTAACTCGATACTTCTAATATCACGCTTTTGCCCGGTTTACTAAGTGATTAACCACTGTAAAAAATGTGACGATACCCTAGATAATCATGCGATCGCAGGTTTAGGTAAAGGTGATAAGCCGCTAATTGCTGAGTGATATAAATCACACAGCTAGCCAATCGGCTGAGACTGATCTGGGTGCGATTCTACCTTGGGCTGAACCACGACCGAAAGATACTCGCGGTAACGACAAATCTTGTCGCTGCAAACATCGAAAGCGATCGCCCCTCGGTTCTGATAAGGCTTCCCCCGCAGATGCCCTTGAGAGCGAATCTCAAACACAACAGTCGTCTCGTTACTGGTAACGCCATCTAGCGTCACCGCCAGCTCATTGTTGAAAGCTTCAGACGCATACTTAAAGAAAGCATCTGCCCGTGCTTTACCAACATTTTCCCCCTGATATTGCCCCACCGGAAACCAGAAGCTAAAGTCGTCCGCAAGCATCTCTAGGAACGGGTCCCACTCGCCAGTTCCCATCCCCTGAGTGAAGTGCCCAAATGCACGTTGGGCAGTTTCCATCGTGCTTTGTTGTGTTTGTGCCATGTTTGTAAGCTGCTGCAACTAAATCAATTGTGGCAAAAACAAGCGGAGAGAAGCCGTAGAAATCTCATCGGAACCGCAGGATGCCTGCTTGCACGCTTCGGATGCCGCTACCAGCTACTAGCACCCTCGATATATTGTCCTACCGATAATTAGTGCAGAGGAACTTTCAAAAATGCGGCAAAATTGAGATGCGAATCTTCGGAGACAAGCAGGGATGAATAGCAACCAAAATGAGGGGCAGGCTTCGATTCTGCCCTTACCTGAAGATAGTGACACAATGCGGATACGACCTTGGGGCACAGTCACCGTTTTAGAAGAAGGGCAACGCTACCGGATTAATCGCATTGAACTCAACCCAGGTCATCACATTAGCACCCAAATGCACTATCACCGCAGCGAACACTGGATCGTTGTATCTGGCACCGCCAAAGTGATTTGTGATGGTAAAGAGACAACCTTAATTCAAAAACAGTCAACCTACGTGCCGATGTCTACAGCTCACCGGGTTGAAAATCCAGGGTGTATTCCTTTAGTGATGATTGAAGTCCAAAATGGAGAATACCTTGGAGAAGATGACATCATCCGTTTCGACGACGCGGAAACCTAACATCTCAAAATCAAAGGATATCGTGGTTCTCCCTTGAATCGAATACAAGATCAAACCCCTAGCCTATTCTCTATAAGGGAAGGGGCTAGGGGTTTCATACAAAGACAGAAAAAAAATGTAAGGGAAGGGGTCTAGGAGGCTAGCTGTTTTTGCAACAAGTAGAAATACGCATCAAAACTTTATCAACATTCTGTCTTACTTCTTCATTCTTAATTCGTAATAAACGCAATCCTCTGGCTGACAAAATTTTGTCGCGTTCTGCATCATATTCAGCTTGTAGTTCGTGAATTTCTCCATCTACTTCTACGACCAATCCGACAGCGTGACAGTAGAAATCTACAATAAATCCATTAATAATCTGCTGGCGGCGGAAGTGGAAACCATTCAATCGATTAGCACGAAGATATTGCCAAAGAATTTTTTCTTCCGCTGTCATTTGTTTGCGAAGTTCTTTGGCACGTTCCATTTTAGGTGAGGCTACATTTTGTCCAATAACAATATTGCGAGTTCCCTCTTTTCTCGGTGATGAAGGATGCTGGGGTGTTGAGTTATTCATCGACTAAGTATGAAGATATATTGGTATGTTTGATTGTGGCTGACCTCTCCCCCAACCCCTCTCCGCTTCGGAGAGGGGAGCCGGAAGCCCCCTTCCCTTGTAGGGAAGGGGGTTGGGGGTTAGGTTTTTTGGTGATAGGCGGAGGATGCGATCGCACTTTTGAAATCAAGATGCAATCGCATCTGCATCATCATTGACTTAGCGCACCAACATTAAATAAACATCTTCACAGTTTCATACACAAGGGTGGTGGAGTCAGCAATCTGCTGATTGTTCACTGTTATCAGAGCTGATGATTTTACTTTCTGAAGAATAATGTCACCCTCAAGCCCTGAAAAAATGTTCTTCCATTTCACCCCGTTGCTCTGATACTGCTCCAATTTAGCGATCTTATCCTTTGTTAATCCGCCCAATTTAACCGTGTAAGTTTTTTTCTTACACGGATACCTTGAAATACTACTACCGCTATTTATGGGAACCGTAATGGGCAAGTTTATCTCACCCTCCTGGATTTGGCTGAGATGGACACCATACCCTGGTAGACCAGGTATTTGAATGTATGACACGATTTAGTTCCTCTAGTTATTTGAATAATTGCATAGTAGCCCTGTCAAGGTGTTAACCAACAGGTTTTCGTGTTTTGAGCGAATTTGTCTGTATTGATTAGCAATAACCTGAGCTTATTGCTAATGAAATTAGCAACCTTGAAGATGTGCTTTCTGGTTCGCCATAGCTTATACTTGAGACCCTGGTGGTTTTTTTATACTGGCGATCGTCCGTCATCAGGCACTAGCGTAACGCACCAGTTTAAATTCCTATATATCTTCAATTCGGGGCATTTCTTCCGGCGCAATTAGGCAACCTTTACCTCAAAAACAAGTATTTGTGTAAGTTGAGACTGAAATTTTACGATGCTGCAATTTGTTCTCTTATCCAATTTCTAAAAGCTCTCATTGTCTTATTCCTACCAACACCCTTAACCTGACTTAAATATTGGGGAATCACCTCAATCAGTGGTAAATTAGGGAAAATTAGACTAAACTCTGACTCAGTATATTTTTGCTCTTGTAATATATTAATTTGTAACTTACCATTTTCAAATCGCCAAAGCTCAGGCACTCCTAAAGCTTCATAAATACTCGGATGAGTGCGAGAAGTTATATCTATCTCTAAGGCTAAATCTGGAGGTGGGTCGATGGATAAGTCTAATTTTTCTTTTCCTCGTACTGCTGCTTCATTTTGAATATAAAAACAGTTATCGGGTTCTATCCCTTTCAGCATATCCCGGTTTTTAAAAGTAGTAGAACCAAGAGGATAAAAATCAATATCTAGTTCTTCTAGAATAATTTCAATAAAGTTGCTGATAAACAGTTTATTGGTTTCATGCTCTGACAAGGGTGTCATGATTTCTAATATTCCATTGTCATAAGCTACTCTTGACGCACGATGTTCGCCTAACTCTTCTAAGATGGTTTCAAATTCTTGCCAGGTTATATCTTCTAGAAAAACTTTATGACCAGGCGGGATATTAAATCGCTTTAATTCCAATAGCATCTTTAAGCTTCATCTTCAATATTGGAAAGTAGGGTGGGCAATTCCCACCCTACCTTCATTATGAACTAGCGCAACGCACCGGAGGGAATACCCAAAATATCCTCAATCTTGGGCATATCTTCCAGGGAAATTACGCGACCTTCATCCTCAAAATTAGCGATCTGGTCGAAGTTGAGATAGCGATACAAATCACCAGCAAAAGGATGAATTTTCTTCCCAACAATTTCCATATATTCTTGCACTGTGGGAATGCGTCCTAACATCGCACAAACAGCAGCTAATTCGGCAGAACCGAGATAAACTCGCGCATCTTTACCCATGCGATTATTGAAGTTGCGAGTGGAAGTAGAAAATACGGTTGTACCGTCATCCACACGCGCCTGATTTCCCATACAGAGACTACATCCCGGCATTTCTGTACGCGCACCTGCTGCATCAAATACGCTATAAACACCTTCTTCCTTGAGTTGGTGTTCATCCATGCGGGTTGGAGGACAAATCCAGAGGCGAGTTTTAACTGCTGCTTCCCCTTCCAGTACCTTCGCAGTGGCGCGATAATGACCGATATTCGTCATGCAAGAACCGACGAATACTTCCTGCACAGGGTCATTCTGAACCTCGGACAGCAACTTAACATTATCCGGGTCATTTGGTGCGGCGACGATTGGTTCCTTGATTTGGTTCAAGTCAATCTCGATAATTTCCGCATATTCTGCATCTGAATCGGCTTCCATTAATACGGGATTTGCCAACCATTCTTCCATTTTTGCAACGCGGCGCATGATGGTACGGGCATCTTGATAACCCCGCGCTACCATATTTTTCATCAGCGCTACGTTGGAACGCAGATATTCAGAAACTGTCTCGATACTTAACTTAATTGTGCAGCCTGCACAAGAACGTTCGGCACTGGCGTCGGTAAGTTCAAAAGCTTGCTCAACTTTTAAATTTGGCAAGCCTTCAATTTCCATGATTCGCCCGGAGAAGATGTTTTTCTTGTTCTGCTTCTCTGCTGTTAGCAAACCTTTTTGAATTGCTACGTAGGGAATCGCGTTCACAATATCCCGAAGCGTCACACCGGGTTGCAACTCGCCTTTGAACCGCACTAAGACGGATTCTGGCATATCTAAAGGCATCACGCCCAAAGCAGCTGCAAAAGCAACTAAGCCGGAACCGGCGGGGAAGGAAATTCCCAAGGGGAAACGGGTGTGGGAGTCGCCGCCCGTTCCTACGGTATCGGGTAGCAGCATCCGATTCAGCCAAGAATGGATAATGCCATCGCCGGGTCGTAAGGCCACGCCGCTACGAGAAGCAAAGAAATCGGGCAGTTCGTGATGGGTTTTGATGTCAACGGGCTTCGGGTAAGCGGCGGTGTGGCAGAAACTCTGCATCACCAAATCTGCACTGAAGCCGAGACAGGCGAGTTCTTTTAACTCGTCGCGGGTCATGGGTCCTGTTGTATCCTGAGAACCAACCGTTGTCATCAGCGGTTCGCAGGAAGTGCCGGGACGCACACCATTGAGTCCGCAGGCTTTCCCGACCATTTTCTGCGCTAGAGTAAATCCTTTGCCGGTATCGATGGGTGGGCGAGGACGGATGAAGATTGGGCTGGGTTCTACTAATCCGAGGGCAATTCGGGTTTTATCGGTGAGGGTACGCCCAATCAGGAGGGGAATACGTCCGCCTGCGCGTACTTCGTCGGTGATGGTGTCGGGTTTGAGGCTGAAGGTGGAGATTACTTCGCCAGATTCGTTGGTAATTTCACCTTTATAAGGATAAATGGTGATTACCATGCCGGTTTCCATCTGGGTGACATCGCACTGGATGGGCAATGCACCTGCATCTTCGGCGGTGTTGAAGAAAATCGGCGCGATCGCACTCCCTAATACATATCCCCCAGCCCGTTTATTTGGTACGAAGGGGATATCGTTGCCAATGTGCCACAACACGGAGTTAATCGCAGATTTGCGGGAAGAACCCGTTCCCACGACATCGCCGACATACGCCACGGGATGTCCTTTTTTCTTTAACTCGACAATCGTTTCCAAACTTCCCGGTTGCCGAGATTCCAGCATTGCCAAGGCGTGCAAGGGAATATCTGGGCGGGTTGTGGCATGGGTTGCGGGAGATAAATCGTCGGTGTTCGTCTCTCCGGGCACCTTAAACACGGTGACGGTAATCGCTTCTGGCAAGGTGGGGCGACTTGTAAACCACTCCGCCGCCGCCCAAGCGTCAATGACTTGCTTGGCATAGGAATTCGTCTCGGACAATTCCAAGACATCGTGGAAGGCATCATACACCAGCATGATTTTGCTTAAAGCTGTTGCTGCGGAGGCAGCCAATTGTTCATCGTCAGATTTGAGTAAATCTATCAACGATTGCACGTTGTAGCCGCCTACCATTGTTCCCAGCAGTTCTACTGCGTAGATGGGGGTAACTAGAGGGCTAATGGTTTCGCCTTTGGCGACAGCGGTGAGAAAGCCAGCTTTCACGTAAGCAGCTGGATCGACGCCTGGAGGAATGCGATCGCGCAGCAATTCCAACAATGTCTCTTCTTCACCCGTGGGAGGATTTTTCAGCAATTCACACAATTGAGAAGTCTGTTGGGCATCCAACGGCAGTGGTGGAATTCCGAGTGCCGCCCTTTCAGCGACGTGTTGACGATAAGATTCAAGCATTTTCAAGTCTCCTAATCTCAGCAAAATTTTGGGGGCGGTAGCGCTTTTATCGCATCGCTTTTGTGTTCTCAATCGGGAGGATGCGATTCACACGCTTTTGCCCTCGATAGTTAGAAGTCAACACAAGGTATGGCGCTACTACTTAACTCGCAGATCAACTTTATTAATTATTGTGAAAAAATGGAATAAAATTTGTAGGATTCGCTGCAACTACCCTTACCCGTAACGGTTTATCTGGCAGGATACATTCCCATAAAAAAAGGGCGATCGCTCTCTATCGCCCCCGTAGCTTTATAAACCAGGAATCCGTCGTCTTCAGCTTTGAAGATTTCGTGCTTAGATAAAATTTTACACCTAAAGGGGGAGGAGTGCGCTCCTTCACTCTTTGCGGTTGAGTCAGCAGTTACTGCTGACTCAACCGCAAGCACAGCCAGATATTCCGGAAACTCCTAGAGGCACAACGTCAGTTGCTTCGACTCTGCTTCTAGAAGACGAATTAGATTTTCATCACCTTTGGCTTTAGCAACCTGTATCCGATGTTCCAGGCTGCGGTGGATATTCGCTAAGTGACTTTTAGCCGCGTTATCCAACACTTTTCGACGAGTTGTATCAGTTGGCAATTTCCGATCGCCTAGAGGTGCCATCCCTTCACATGAGATTTGCCTCTCTAGAGCATCCCTAGTCGAGCCGGTTTTGCCGATGAAGTAGGGGACTCCCCGATAGTTCAAGTTAACAATCGCATCGGGAACTGCGATATGTCTGGGATATGCAACGTTGTAAGTCTGTCCCCGATACTTACCCACAATCTCGCTTTCGGTTACTTCCAGCGTGGGTGAAGTTTTTTCGTAGCTGACGCCGCGATAAGAGAGTTTCATAAGTTTCGCCTCCGATTGAGTTTCCTGAGTATTTGTTACTAAGCAAGGCACGCTGCTTCGCGATCGCGCTTTACTTCTATTCCCCAGAGCCACTGACGGCTATGAATACTCAGTCAGTGGTGAACGGTCTAAATTATTTCTGTATCTATTTTTACATTTTTCTCTTTAAAGTGTCAATTTTTAAGAGATTTTAAGAAAATCTTTTGAGCGATCGCCAGGAAGTTGTCCAATTTACTTCTCTGGCGGCTGAGGCTAACTGCTTTACCTGATTCAGTTGCTGGGAGAAGCGACAAGCCGCTGTACAAATCGGGAAACAATTAATGGTTAATCAACGACACTAAAAATATTCGATAATCTTCTATCGGAAGTATTAAACCTCATCTACCTCCTAGGAAGGATAAAGAAGCCTGTTGTAGTGGTACTAAGAAGAATTATGAAACTCAAAAGCTTTTCCGCGTTACAGATTGTAATCAAAAAAACTGCCTTTCTAATCATTGCGGCTTTCGTGCTGGTTGTAGTTTTTGTGAATCGGGCGAATGCAAGCGGGGCTGAGTTCCTGGTAAGTAACGGCAATAATTTCGATGTCAATGAAATTCAATTTAAGCGAGTTGAATATGTCGGGCAATGTCCGGGAACTGTGATGAATCCGGGCACTAGAAAAGCTCAGTTTGTTTCCAAATCAACTCCACCCGCACCGAAGAGGAAAGTGACAATCCGAAACGTGACTCAGGGCATGAAGAGTAATCCTTATCCTTACACGAGCAGAGGTTACAGTGAAGGGCAATATTCTCAAGGCGTTGATTTGAGTTTGGGAAATAGCCATCAAACTCGTACTTTTGCAGTTTTAGAAGGCGAAAATAAGTTTGAGTATGAAATTAAAGAAGGAGAAAGAATAATTGAACAAGGCACTTTTACAGCGGAAGTTTCTGTAAAAGATGTCGGAGTTTTTCCGCGCGATACCATTTGTGAGGAAAAATTAGAATGTCGAGACGATGGAGACTGTTACGACAGAAACGGAAAGAAGAGAGGAAGTCGCCAAAGATGCTATACAACTAATACCTGCAATTGTCCTGGCTGATAAGACTTATGCGGCTGGCAAGTCCCGGAGGAAATAGAAGCGATCGCTCCCATCACCCCCTTTTTTTCGCCCCAAGTATCCCGTTAAAGGCGAGGAAAGCTCAATTAGAATATCGTGCATTTCTTCGCGTTTCAAAGGCTGAGGTGGACTGGAGTAAAGATAAGCGACATGAAGGGCATCAATGGCAACAGTCTCTTCGCCTGTAGTTTCTAGATGCTTTTTCAAAAGCTGGATGAGGTGCGATCGCAACTTGATATCTTGGTTAATTTTATCGATGTAACGATTAACTTTATCGTCAGCCAATCCAAAGGGAGCTTGCTGCAAGCACTGCTTTAGCTCTAACAAATTGATAGAATTTTTGTGTTGTGCTTGCATTTCTACTAATCTTTGTAGCGTTTCGGGTCTAATGACATTCATTTGATTCTCAGTAGCTGTCCTATTGGCATAAAAATTTAATTCTCCCGCCGCTACAATCAATTTGATTGAACGCTCATACTGACTTTTACCGAGATGGTTCATGCCAATTTTAAGGAGTTGAGCAGGCGTTCCATCAGGGACTTTCTCTGTTTTAGTAGCCTTACACTCTCCCACCATTGGATAAGGAGCGTCACAGTAGAAATCCATACCTCCAGCTCCACCCATTGAGTTTGGATCGAGTCCAGAACCACTGAAGCCTAACTTCAAAAATCCTTTACGAACTAATTTTTCAAAAGTATGACCGTCGCTGGAATTCCCGATTTGTGCAATTTTCTCAATCCAAGATTCATCTGAATCAAGTCGCTTTGCAGGCTTACCACTACCCCAACCTAGAAATATTTTGATGTCCCGATCTAGTTCTTCCGCTGCTGGATTATCAGCGGATAGTTGAGCGATCGCATTCTGCAACTCTTCCAATTCTGGATGCAGTGGTGGCTGTCGAAGTTCTAGCTGCTGGCGGCGTTGGGAGAAGACGCGATCGCTCAATACAGGCGAAGATTCAGTAATAGTCAGGAGATTCGGTAATGAAACAAAATTCCCCTTGGTATTTACCGGAACTTCAAGCGGTTGAGGTAGCAGATAGACGCGCAAATATACCAGGAAAATATGACCCCGTTGAGAGAGTATTTCCTGTAATGCTTCAGATGTCCATACTGTTAACCGCGACAAGGCAGCTAAAGACTCAGCATCATTTAGGATTTGGCAGGTTTCGCATTTTGCCCAAGCTTTAATCAAAACTGTTTCAGAATTTAGTTGAGCGAGCGCACTTTGGGCAATTGGCAAGAAATCTGAGCGGTAGTAGTGCTCAGTTGGCAGTAGGTTAATTGAAGCATCGGAAGAATAGAGAGCAAATTGCCGCCTCGGATTAAGGAATATTTGGGACATGGCGGCAATCATTCGCCCTTGAATTAAGGCTTCAACGTCTGGAGCAGGTAGACGCAGTGCAGTGTTCATCAAAGTCAAATTACTCCTTCATGATCGACGCTAATAAGGCATCCAGATGAGAATCATCAGTTGGCTGTGATGCTTTACTTAATATTGTCGAAGCTTCTTCAAATAAAGCATCCTCATCGACTAAACCCTCAGGAGTTTGACCGGATGGATCGCTCAGGATTTCCCGAATCAATGGGTTGTTTACTGTTAACTCTTTTTCAGTAATAAAGTTGAATATTTGACTTTCACTCAAATCAAGGCTTTCATGCTTCTGATAAACAGCCCAAATCGCTATTAGTGGTTTAATCTCCTCCTCCATCAACTTCACCCACTCTCCACCTTGCTGTTCTACAAGTTGCTTTCGATATTGCTCGGCTACTACCGCCTTAGGAGGTATTGTTTTAGAACGGACAAAACACCCGCGAGTTAGATCGTAGGTTTTATATTCAGTAAGAGCTTTCAACCCAGCTTTTATACCTACCCCACCAGATGCCTGAATAACCGCTACTCCAATCTTGACTACATTGCTATCCTCTTCACCAATAATTTTGAAATCAATGCAATTAGTTCTTGGTTTAACTGGAGCTTCAATCTTATCAACTTTGACACGATCTATTGTTTTGCCAATGATTGTATTGAATGCAAAGATAAGAGCTTGAGCAATTTTAGCTTCATCCTCTAGAAAATCTGCAAGACCTTCAAGTTCTTCTTTAAAAGCTAGCTCGACTCGATTATCCTTACCCTTTTTAATTTTTTCGGCGCACCAGGTCAAAAGTTCTCTTGCAGTTAGCCCTTGTTTACCAAGTTTTCTAAGCTCCCCCTCGTCAAATGGATAAACTGGATAAGGTAGAGTAATTCCATGCTCATCACAGAGCTTTTTCAACCGTTGGGAAACTAAAGCAACAACTTCATCAGAATTGAGGTTTCTTAAATCAATAGGCTTGCCAGAGCTAAATTCAGCCATGCGATCTATCACTGCATTTGCATCTGACATATATGCAATCTCAGCTTCCCAGGTAGCAGGATAGATAGTGGTAAGTAACACACCACGCTTTATTTGGTTGTATAAATCTTTAACGAAGCTGGCAACTACCTGCGCCCTTGTAAAACCCTTGTCATCGCATCCTGCTGCACTATCTAACTCGTCAAAACAAAGTAGCGGTGTTTTGTAATCACTGATTATGTCTAGGATATAGCAGAGTGTTTTAGAAGAATCGACAGCAATGGTAGGCAAACCCATTGCTTCAGCTTGTAATTGTGCTAATTCTTCCCCTGCCAACCATTTGATTGCAAAGGGTGCGTGGAGCTGGGAAAGCGTCCACACAATAGCTCGTATGATATAGGGATCAATATCAGGCTTTGCTAGAATAACTTTATTAGTCAGATTATTAACTAGCTTGGGATCTTTTGCCAAAGCTGGGAGAAATTTATTAATCAGATCCTTAGGCGTGTAGCTTTTTTTGGAGACTTCACTGACTAAGGCGGCTGCTAGTTCTTGCCATTGCATTACATTTTGACTGCCTACCTGTTTGAGGCTAGATGCCAAGGTCTGTAGAAACTCAGACTTAATCTGATTTAAATCTTCATACTCAGCCATGTAGACAAAGAAAGCACTGCCTTCAGTCTGAAGACGCTGGCGAATCCGACTAATAATGTGGGTTTTTCCTAGCCCCCTGTCAGCCCTTATAGTAATACCTCTAACTTGACACTGACCTGTGCGAACTTGCCTGATTGCTTCAAAAACAGCATCAGAAGCATGAGCATTTATTGCAGAAACCTCTGGGAAACTTTTCCCCCATACTTGTGATTTCTTGACAACTTGATGTCCGTCAAATACATTGTGGTTTCTAATTAAGTCTTCGATTGAGGATACAGTGCTAGTCATCGTTGTATAAGGGCTAAAGTTCAAGAAAGATAAAAGGACAGCAAAATTACTTAACTAAAGTTAGGAAATTAGACGCTTAGCATAACAGCGTAAATTGCCCAGTTCATTCCTGATCGAGTCTTCGATTTTATCTGGGGCACTATCTTCTACCCCGCCACCCTGAAGTTGCAAAATATCGTTGGCTTGCATCTCCATCATCCA
The DNA here is from genome assembly GCF_014698845.1 of Coleofasciculus sp. FACHB-1120. Classification (NCBI taxonomy): domain Bacteria; kingdom Bacillati; phylum Cyanobacteriota; class Cyanophyceae; order Coleofasciculales; family Coleofasciculaceae; genus Coleofasciculus; species Coleofasciculus sp. FACHB-1120. The sequence continues at coordinate 91,781 of NZ_JACJTV010000001.1, forward strand.
CTCGGTGAACTGAGCACGAGTTACCCGATTGCCAATCTCCCGCCGAATTCGGTAAATCGGCACCAGATCGTTCAGATTGTAGTCGCGGTTCATCTGGTCGTAGACATCCGATGCCACTTGCTTGAACTCGTCGTAGGATGCGATCGCTTTCTCGGTTGCCTTACTTGATGTAGCAGTCGCCCCATTTACAGGCGTTCCCGTCTCTCTAAGCCATTTCAACAAAGCATTGCCAGTTTTTGCCCCAATTTGGCTGTCAAACTCGAAATCAGCGTTTTTCAGTCCCTCACCAAGCATCTCAACGCCTTTACCAGACAGGGATATTTTGTTTTTGGAGATAGCGATCGCTCCAGATGTTTGCAACTGTTCAAAAACGCCTTGATAGTCTCCTGCCTTCTCGTTCGTCCGTTTAACTCTTTCGGTTAATTCGCCTTTTTTAACTTCCTCATCAGTTCCTCCCAAATCCCACAAAGCAAGAAGCACGCGAGTTTTAGCGTGAGCTTCCGTACCTCTTAACCCTTTAGCGGTATCTTTTGATTTTTCTTTGGTTGCCATCTCAGTAATTCCAGATAATTGCGATCTACAATTAGTATTCCCACTCAATCTAGCCAAAGTTATAGTTCCCGTCACTCTCAAGCAAATTGCGATGAGATAGGGAAAAAAAGCTAATTAACGGAAACATTAAGTTTGGTTAAAAAAAAGTTAGTATCTGGTGGCTTGTGGATATCGACTCAATTCTTCAACCGTTTCAGCGCTTTGGTGTTCATCTCGGTTTAGAGCGCATTCAAAAATTATTGGCAAATTTGGGCAACCCGCACCACAAAGTACCAGTGATTCATGTCGCTGGAACGAATGGCAAAGGCTCAGTTTGTGCTTACCTTTCCGCAGTGCTGACTGAGGCAGGTTATCGCGTGGGGCGGTATACTTCCCCTCATTTAGTCGATTGGAACGAGCGCATCTGTCTAAACGAACAACCGATATCGCTGGAAACGCTAGAAAAATTGCTGCTACAAGTCCAAGCAGCTATCCAACCAGATGAAGAGTCACCCACGCAGTTTGAAGTCATCACCGCTGCGGCTTGGTTGTATTTTGCTCAAGCTCAGGTAAATGTAGCGGTGGTGGAAGTGGGTTTAGGAGGGCGTCTGGATGCGACGAATGTATGCCCGAACCCCCTCGTCACAATTATTACTTCTCTCAGTCGAGAACACTGGCAGAACCTAGGCCCTACTTTAGCGGATATTGCTAGAGAAAAAGCCGGTATCCTCAAGCCGGGATGTCCTGCTGTGGTGGGACAGCTGCCAGAGGAGGCGAGGGCGGTGGTACAACAGCGGATTCTTGAGTTGGGGTGTCCGGTTGTTTGGGCTGAACCGGCGGTGGAGTTAGGAACCGCGAAGACGCTAAGGACGCAAAGAGAAGAAAGAAGGGTGGAGTATCAGGGGATAAAGTATCCTTTGCCGTTATTGGGAGATTTTCAGCTGAATAATTCGGCGTTAGCGATCGCATCTTTCCAAATTCTTCAACAGCAAGGTTGGGAAATTTCAGAAGCAGCGATCGCTTCTGGTATGGCAAAAACTCAATGGATTGGGCGTCTTCAGTGGACAAGTTGGCGAAATCATCGGTTATTGATCGATGGTGCCCATAATCCAGCCGCCGCGATCGCGTTGCGTCAATATGTCGATACTCTGGAAAAATCGCCGATCCATTGGGTGATGGGGATGCTTTCCACGAAAGATCATGCCGATATTTTTAGTGCATTACTCAGAAAGGGCGATCGCTTGTATCTAGTCCCCGTCCCGGATCATAGTTCCGCCGATCCAGAATATTTAGCTACCTTGGCTCAAAATATCTGCCCAGAATTAGCCGATTGTCGCACCTACCCGGATCTCACGGCTGGATTAGAAGCGGCGATTTCCCCAGAAAGTTTATTGGTTTTGTGCGGTTCACTTTATTTACTGGGTCATTTTCTGGGACAAAACCGCTCTGCTGCATCCAGATAATCCTTGTATTTTCAACGCAGAGGAACGCTAAGGTAAACGCAAAGTAACGCAGAGGAAGAATCCCTGGATTACTCAGCACTCGCCGCCAAGTTTTTGCCTAAAATGTCGTGCTGCACTTGCTCTGGGGTTTGGTTTCCGTTGACAGTCAACAACCGTTGGCAATGTTCGTAGTATTCCAGGATGGGAATCGTGCGTTCTTGAAATAATTCGAGGCGGCGTTGTACGATTTCTGGTCGATCGTCTGGACGCGATCGCTCTAAAGAACGGCTTATCAACACTGATTCCGGCACCTCTAGCCAAATTGCCCAATCTAGGTGTTGTCCCAAATCTTCCAACAAAAAATCTAATTCCTCTGCTTGAAAAGCAGTACGCGGATAGCCATCTAACAGCCAACCACCCTTGATATCCGGCTGTTGGAGACGCTGGCGCATGAATTCGATCATCAGGGCATCGGGCACCAACTCACCCTTTTCTACATAGGTCTGTGCTTGGATACCAAGGGGATTTTGGGATGCGATCGCTTGCCGCAAAATGTCGCCCGTGCAAATTCCAGGAATCCCCAGGTGACTACATAGCAATGCAGTCTGCGTTCCCTTACCTGCCCCAGGCCCTCCTAGAATTATTAGTCTCACGGCACCTTGCTCCTGCTGTGATTGAATCAAGCATCGCCGGAAGCTGAACTTTGATCAGCTTTCAACCAAGCCTATGCTGGCTATTTTGCCATTGATCGGTCGCTCAGCGAGACTGACGAAGCCAAGAACTAATACAAGAACTAATACAGGATAGTCAGCACTTAACGGGCTTGACGGATAGATATATCTAGTGTTTGATTATGAGGCAAAATAAAAAAACACACTACATATCGTTTGCTAACCAAACTTTTCTGGGGCAAGCGATTCGCTCTTCAAGATTCCTCACGATTAAACTTCGCCTTATGGTTGCCCAGCTAGAAACCCCAGCGCTTCATTCAGATCGTCGCCTGCTCCCCACTATTGAAGGACTGGTGCAAGTTTTTACCGGCGCTCACCGCAGCTTTTTTACCGGCGTGATAGCGCAAGCACTGCGAATTGCCGGTCAAGGAACCTCAGTTTTAGTGATTCAGTTCCTCAAAGGCGGAATCAATCAGGGACACGAGCATCCCATGCGCTTAGGGCAAAATCTAGATTGGGTTCGTTGCGACTTACCCCGTTGCATCGATACCCCGCACCTCGATGAGGCGGAAACTCACTCTTTACTCCAGCTTTGGCAGCATACCCAGAAAGTAATATCCGAAGGCAAATATGCCCTTGTCGTTCTGGATGAATTGAGCTTAGCGATTAACTTTGGCTTAATTCCCGAATCCGAGGTACTCGCGCTGCTCGAAAAACGCCCTGCTCATGTAGATATCATTTTGACTGGCCCAGAAATGCCCCAAGCACTTCTGGATGTTGCTGACCAAATTACTGAAATACGTCGCAGTCACCGACCGTAGGGAATGCACTCACTTCACGCTATCCTAGTATTCCGGTTGGGATTACTTGTGAACCTGTGATTAAGAACGATATCTGGATTACTGAAATGGCTCAAAAGGGTATGATTTCGCCCTTTGAGCCTAAATTAGTTCGTCGTGTGGACGACTTACCTGTTATCTCATTTGGTCTGAGCAGCTTTGGTTACGATATCAGGCTCTCGCCTGTGGAATTCCACATTTTCAGGCATATTCCCGGTACAGTCGTCGATCCCAAAAACTTTAATCCTGAAAATTTGGAGCCGACAAAACTCCATACCGATGCGAATGGTAGCTATTTCATTCTGCCAGCTCATACCTATGGATTAGGAGTGGCATTAGAAAGACTAGAAGTGCCTGAAAATATTACTGTATTGTGCATTGGAAAAAGCACGTATGCACGCTGCGGGATTATCTGCAATCTAACGCCTGCTGAGGCTGGTTGGAGAGGACATTTAACCCTAGAGGTTTCCAATTCATCAAATGCAGATTGCCGTATTTATCCCAATGAAGGAATTGTGCAACTGCTATTTTTTGAGGGTAAACCTTGCGAGGTGAGCTATGAATCTCGGCAGGGTAAATATCAAGATCAGCCAGAAAAAATTGTTATAGCACGAATATAAGGAAATACTCAGGTGAAATATTTTCGTGTTGAGGTAGTTGCTGCCACGCCGAATCCCCAACAAGTTATCTGGGCAGCAATGCATCAAGATTACTCTGAAGAGTTGGTTTGGAATAGTTGCGCTCGCTGGCCTGATGAGGAACGAAGCGGCGAACTGATTATTAAACATTTATTATCAGGCGATCGCGGACATTACGGCCCTCTAGAACATCCTCAAATTACTGTTAATGTGGGTTATTTCCCGCATTCGATGATGCAGCAACTCCGCACTCATCGCGTCGGCGTGAGTTTTGATGTACAATCCTTCCGTTATACCGGACAGAGAATTGTTGATGTTGTAGAGGGCAAATTAGATATAGAAGAAGCTTTCTATTTACGTCCGGTTGGTAACTATACGAACCGTCAGGGAAAACGCTATTTGTATTCGGAGGAACAACGTCAGGCTGATTTGCAATGGTGCGAAGATGCCTGCAAACATTATAAAAAACGCATAGATGAAGGACTTTCAGAAGAACACGCTAGAGGAATTATTCCTTTTGATGCCAGACAGCATTTTGTGCTGAGTTGTAATGTGCGATCGCTCATGCATCTTTTAGACTTGAGATGGAAAAAAGATGCTCAACTTGAAGCGCAAAAGTTTTGCGAATTGCTCTGGGTTCATTTTGAACAATGGACACCTGCGATCGCTCAATGGTATTTGGAAAACCGAGCAAAAAAGGCAAAATTAGCTCCATAGCTTGCCAAAATAAACTTTATATGGTTACGAAGACCATGACCGCCTGAAGTTAAAAAAGCCTTCTAAGAAGTCTTCCAGGCGGGTATTTTTCCGAAGTCGTTGTCGGTGCCACTCGTTAGCAGTTTGCTGAATAATTTCTGATAGGGTGGGAGAAATGGCAGGCAGTTGGCACAGAGCATCCACTTTGATTTTCTGCCGCATAGCCAGAGCGATCGCTCCCATTAACTCACCCGCTTCCATCCCCACTAGCGTTGCGCCTAGAATTTCTCCATTGCGACGCACCAGAATTTTACAAAATCCCGTGATTTCCCCTAATATCTGGGCTGCTGCCACTGCCTTGAAATATTGTCGCAACACTAAGACATCTTTACCGTACTGGCGTCTCGCTTGCGCCTCGGTTAAACCAACCCGCGCCAGCATCGGTTCAGAAAAAACGCCTGTCGGAATGCCGCGATAGTCTACTTTGAAAATAGGCGCAAACAAAGCATTTTTGAGGGCGATGCAGGCTTCGTACCGGGAAATGTGGGCAGCTTGATAACCCCCAGCAACGTCACCACAAGCGTAAATCCGGGGGTTCGTTGTTTGCAGTTTCTCGTTCAACTCCATGCCACGGCGATTCATCTTGACGCCAACACCTTCCAAGTTTAAAGAGGTGACATTCGGTTGCGGTCGAGTACATAGCACAATTTCATCGGCTTCAATCGCTTTGTTGCCAGCGAGAACCCACTTTTTACCATCAATTCGTTTAACTTGCGTCACCTCTGTTTGAGTCAAGACGCGAACGCCCTCAATTTCTAGCTGTGCTTGTACCACTCTTGCCGCCTCTGGGTCTTCTTTCGGCAGAATGTGGGAACTGCGTACCACCAGGGTGACATCTGCGCCCAACCGAGATAAAGTCTGCGCCAGTTCGGTGCCAGATGCGCCACCGCCAATGACCACCCAGCAGGGGCGAGGAGATGCGTCTACAGCTATCTGTTCGGGGAATATCTGCTGCCAAATATCTATCGGCGTTCGATAGCCAGTAGCTTCGAGTCCGTCAATTGCTGCAATCCCCGGACGAGAACCCGTGGCAATCAGGTAAGCACGCGATCGCAATCTCCGTCCGTTGACGACAAAGCCGAGGTAAGGTTTTCGGCAAAATTCCCCTTCCCCGACAACAACATCAACGCCCAAAGAAGCCAAAATCGCTGGGGAATTTTGTTCTTCCAGGGTGGAGACCATGCTATCTGCCCACTGGATTGCCTCAGCCAATCGCACCCCTGGAATGGCTTGCTGTTCTGTAGAATCAGCCAGATCCCAGGAGACACCGAATCGATCGGCGTCACTCAGCGGGTGAATCACTCGCCTAAGCTGAGTCAAAGCTTTGGGATAGAGAGACCCTAACTGTAAAGAAGATCGCTCGCGTTGCCCCTCCGGAGTCGGCTGGGGTTCAACTAAGGCAACGCGGGCTTGCAGGTTGGCAGCAGCAACTGCGGCATGACGCCCTGCCTCTGTGCCGCCTATTACGACTAAGTCGTACTCAACTGCCATGATTTGTTCTTTGTCAGTTGTTAATTGCTGAGTGCTAATTGTTTATGGCTAATGGAAAAAATTAATAATTAGCCATTACAAGATTGCTGCTAGACCGTCGATTAGGCGCTGGTTATCAAATTCAGAACGCACCGCGACTCGGAAGTAGCGATCGCCTAATTCTGGAAAGCTCAAGCAGTCACGAATCAGAATTTTACTCTGCTTGAGAAGTTTTTCCTGTACTTGCGAACTGGGTTGTTCTGACTCAACCAGCAAAAAGTTAGCAGCACTCGGTAGCGGTTGCAATCCCGGTATTTGCGCCAAACCTTGAAATAGGTAGGACCTTGCCGGTTCCAACCATTCCCAGGTTTGCTGTTGAAATTGCGTATCTTTTACCACCGCAACACCAGCGGCAGCGGCTAAGGTGTTGACGGGCCAAGGATCGCGCCACTGTTGCCAGCGACGCAGACGGTCTGGGTGAGCGATCGCATAACCTAAGCGCAGCCCTGGCAGACTGTAGAACTTGGTGAGCGATCGCAGAATCACCAAATTCGGGTACTCTTGCACCACTGGAATAAGGCTTTGCTGCTGGGAAGGCGGCAGAAAATCCATAAAGGCTTCGTCCATCACCACCAGCGCAAATTTCTCCAGATAAGGGATCAGAGTCTCCCGCAAAAACATCTGACCCGTGGGATTGTGCGGGTTATTCACCAGTAGACCAATGGGATTTTGGATTTTGGATTTTGGATTTTGGATTGGGAATCGTAAATCCAAAATTGAAGATCCAAAATCGGGAAGCGGGCACTCATGTACGTTGGCGTTAAACGTCCGGAGTGCCCGCCAGTAATCGCCAAATGCTGGTGTCACCAGACACGTTCCCGTCAGTTCTGATAAATCCCAACTTGCCCAGGTTAGTAACTCTGCCGAGCCGTTTCCAGGCAGAATCCAGTCTGGCGGGAGTTGGTGCAGCTTACCCAGAGACACCCGCAACTCGCCATAATCTGGGTCAGGATAGGCACGCAAGCGCTCTAGATGTGCCCCAATCGCCGCGAGTGCCGACTGGGGAGGCCCCAACGGGTTAATACTGGCAGAAAAATCAACAATGAGGTCGGGGGAACAGCCTGCCAGTGCAGCTGCCCAGGCTAAGTTACCCCCGTGAACAGGCCGAGTCAAGGATGATTGCCGCTTTGGATGAGTGGTTAATCTTCGGGTGCGACTTTTTCTTTAAACAACTTACCCGCAGAAAATGCAGGAACCTTCGTTGCGGGGATTTCCATCTTGTCCCCAGTTTTAGGGTTGCGACCCTCGCGGGCTTTGCGTTCCCGCGATTCAAAGGAGCCAAAACCCACCAAAGTCACCTTATCGCCAGAAGAAACAGCTTCCATGATAGCTTCCAAGGCAGCCGTCAAAACAGCATCTGCTTGCTTCTTAGTGACAGAAGCCTTGTCTGCCACTGCATCAACCAATTCACCTTTATTCATGTTTCGTCACTCCAAATGGTTTGTACGGGCGTGATTATCACAGCTCTAAAGTCCCCAATCGGGGCTATAGACACGAGCCTTTGAGGGCAATTTAGCCTCAAAAAAGCTGAAACTCTCGCTGTCTCGAAGTTTCACTGCATTATTCTAAAGTCTGCGTGCTGGATATGGATCGTCGAAAGCTTTAAGTTATGTAGATTTGAGGATTTTTTTGATTAATTTTTCGGCAACGGGCACTTTCTGAGAGTTGCACAGCCTCGTTTCCTAGCCAAAAACTCCGTCTACGGCACAAATAAGCCCCCTGTCGGAAGTCGAACAGGGGGGAAGTTGTGTCTTGTCTCCTCAAGACTCAATCGCTACCTGTTACTTACGCGCCTTACTGACGCTCCAATATCTGACGCGCATTTTGTCCTGGGGTGTAGCTGTAGCCAAACGCGGAACGCGACGAGTCATCGATAATCTGAGGCGTCAGCAACACAATTACTTCTTGCCGTTGATTGACCTTGTTGGTACTTCTAAACAGGGCACCCAGCAGCGGAATATCGCCCAAAATTGGTACTTTGGATACGGTCGTTCGCTCTGAATCTTGAATAATGCCCGACAAAATCAGCGTCTGACCATCTCGCAGGCGAAGTTGTCCAGAGTTCAGGTTACGCACCGTCAGCAAAGCGATTTGGTTAACATCATCACCAACGACTATATTTTGCTGACCCCCAATCGCAGTCACGGTGGGATTTACCGCTAGAGTGACGAAACCATTATCGTCAATCCGCTCGACTCGGATATTGAGAATTAAACCTGCCTGTTTAATTTCTGCGGTGACGGTTGTATTCGTCGTATTTTCAGTTGTTTCCGTTTCTCGCCGAATATTGCCGACGACCTCTTGAGTCAAGTTGACAGTAGCCGACTGTCCTTCCTGGACAACCAGAGTCGGGTCAGTCAAAATCTTGGCATTACCACTTTGAATCTGCGATCGCAATGAGGATAAGAACCGGCTGGGGAACTGCAATAGGGAAGGGAGAGCTGCCGTAACCGTCCCAACCGTCCCCGCTGTTGCAGTTGATGTCACCAGCCCGGTAGCGGGGTCACGGGTTTGAGTAATGATATTGTCTGTAGCTGGAGTAACGGTTATGAAACCACCCTGTAGCGGATTATTTAAATTCACAACAGGTCTAGGAAAAAGCCCAGCTCCTGTATTTTGCGCCCTTGTAACACCATTCGGACCAACTATGATGGTACCTGGTACAGTGCCCGGAACGCTGATAGGATTATTTGGATCGAGGAAAACATTGGCTCCGCTAAAGGGATTTGGGATAACAGGGGGGCTAACCTGACTCGTATTCACCTGCTGGTTTGTAGGGGGTCTGACACCGCCATAATTAAAGGCTGCTGCTCCCTGGTCAACGCTGAAGAAACTGTCCCCGATGCCGAAGGAGAAGCTAGTATTAAAGTCTTTGGTGTTCAATAGGTTGACATCAACGACCTTGACATTCACTGCCACCTGGCGACGGCGGGCATCTAGCTGGGTCAAGAGGTTTGTCGCAATTTCAACTTTGCGAGGAGAGCCAACCAGGGTGATGGCATTGAGTCGCTCATCGGCTGACACTGCTAACCCTTTGAGTAATAAGGGGGCATTTCCCTCGGTAGCTCTCAGTGCTAGAATGCTTGGCGTTCTGATTTCTACCGTTCGAGCGGCGGCTCCCTCTCCAATGGTCTGAATTTGAATTTGCTCTGTAGGGATTTGCGTCTCTGCCCCTTGGGTCGTCAAGAAGTTTGCTGCCGCAGTGACAGGAACTTGATTGAGTCGCAGGCTGCGCGTGATGATATTTCGAGCATCGTCAGGCAGTCTGGCACCCACAAAAATTGTTCGTCCAACTCGGTTGGCTTCTAAGCCGCTCAGCTGAAGGACGTAGTTAAAGACATCTTGAACGGGTTCGTTTTCGATATCCAGGGAAATGGTAGGTCCTCCCTCGGTAGCTGCACCACCTGGACCAGGAGCGGGGGCTGGTTGCCCAGGAGTACCACCTGCTGCTGCGCCGCCCGTAAAGGCAAGGTTGAGACCAGCAGAACGGGCAAGTAGCCCTAAAACTTCTCGAACTGGGGCATCCCGCAGCACTAAGCGGGGTACGCGCTCCGCTGTACCGAGATCGATGACAGCGGGGGCAGCATTGGTGTTGGAGGTGGTGATATCGCCGACTGGGGGCGCGATCGCTCTCGGCAAGAAAGGCGGTGCTGGACTAACGGGTTGAACTGTTCCAGCCGCTGGAGCCGGAACTCCGTCAATCGTAATGCGCGGGTTTGGCACCAGAACGTCTGGGTTTGGCGGGTTTATGACTGGTTGAGGCTGAACCTCCGGTAGACCGGGCGCAGGGGTTACGCCACCGGGTGCTGGAACCTGTGGGATTTGACCGGGTGGCGTTTGGGGGAATACACCGCCCGGAACTGGCGTTTGAGCGAGTCGGGTTGGAGCCGGTGGCGTCTGTGCCGTTGGTGCAGGTGCAGTAGGCGAAGAATTAACAGGTGTCTGGGAGGAGAGCGTCGGCGGTGTTGCTTTATTCGGCGGTGCAACAGAGTTAACGTTTAAGGTGATTCCCCCTTCCTTGTTCTGGCTAATCTGCCCGGTCGGTATGCTGTTAGCCGCACTGACTGTTACTCGGACGCTATTGTCCTCCCGCTGGCTCACGACGATTGACTGAATGCCAGGAGCCGGATTTTCCTGACGGAAGCTGTCTCCCTCAGGTAAGCTCAGCTGGGCATTCACCACATCTGCCGTTAACTCATTCCCACGGCTGAGGGTGAACATCTGAGGGCGGAGGACAGAGTCCTTGCCGGGGGCATCGCCCTCAGATGTCTTTAACATCACTTCAACACCGTTTTCCGTGGGATTAAGTTGTACAGCGGTTACTTGCGTGGCAGCTGCTAAGACCCGTTGTGTTCCGGGTAGAACCAGTGCTGAACCGAGCAAGATTCCACCCAATATTGATACCTGTTTCACCGTTTCCTCCTCACACAAAAGCAATTTTTGCACCTGAATAACAGCTTTCAGGTCGAATTCTCGACACCTACTCGCTGTCTTCTACTGGGCCGGTTGAGCTGCCGCCGCTGCTGCCGCTGCCGCTGCTGCCGCCTCTTTCGCTTCCTGCTCCGATAATGGCAGCAGCACCTCTAAGTTAAAAGAGGTGTTAATCAAGGTTCGCTCTTTAAGTTTGCCAGTGGGGACAATTTTACCCTGCCGGTTCACCGTAATTTTCTGGCTGCTTGCCGCGTCCTTTAACTCTGATTTCAAGTCTTTTACTACTAGCAGTTGCTGGAGTCGTTCTAGACTTCTCAGAATGGATTGGGTTTGACCGTAATCGCCTTCAAAGCTTACATTGTATACCTTACGTTTGAGCTTACCATTGACTTCCGGTCCTAAAGAGCCATCAGTAATAATGTCACTACTGTTGGCATCAGCAGCATCATTTTTCTTTGGCTCATACTTGGTCAATTTGCCCTGTCTTGCTTTAACAAAACGATTGATATCCAGCATTAAGGTATCCAGGGTTTTGGCACTACCAAACATGGAAAGGACAGCAGCTCTTTGCTGTTTTGCCTTGCCTAGGTTTACTTTTGCCGCATCAATTTTTTGCTGAAGTTGTTCCTGTTGTTGAATTTGCTGCTCGGTGTTTTCTACATCAGCTTGCAGTTGTTGATAAGAAGTCCACGCAGGCAACAACAAGTTAACGACCAAATAAGCTGCGCCAGCTAGACCCAATACTGCCAGCAAGGCACCACTGACTGTTGGTGTGAACGTAATCCCAAAGGCACTGGGATAGGCAGCCTCATCTTGGCCTTCATCGGATGGTATAAAGTCTTGACTTACCGTCATTTTTGCAGCGCTCCTGTGTTCTGAAGGTTTCTCAGCCGAGTCGCTAATCCCACTGCACCTTTGCGCTCCCACTCTCTAAGTAGCTGGGAAGCTGGGGCATCACTCAGGCTCGTTTGAATGGTGTATTCCACCACTTTTGGCAATTTAATTTCTACTCTAGCGTTGGAATTTCCTTGATCCTGGGGCTGTTGCACCTGGGTTTGATTGTCTTTCAACTCGGCAGCCACGATTTGGGTATCTTCGCTATCGAATAAGTTAGACCGCTGTAGCGTGAGCAAAAAGTCATTCACTTCATCAAAGGAGCGAGCATACCCTTTAATTGCCACGTTAGAGCTGGGAGGGGCAGCGGCAGCCGTGGGGCTAGGGGCTGCTGCTGCGGCGGTGGCTGGATCTGGCGCGGTTTGCTCAATGCTGGTGATTTGCAGACCTGGAGGAACGCGATCGCGTATATCCTGCAAAATCGCTGACCAAGGAGCTAGTTGATTGAACACGCTGGCAAGTGCCTGGGTTTCTCCTTTCACTGCCTGAATTTCGTTATTGATTGCTTGAATTTGCTGCTCTTTGGCTTTGCCTTCATTCAGCTTCTGTTCCAATTGAGCTTTTTGTGCAGTCAATTGTTCGGTTTGGTTTTGCAACAACAACCACAACGCCCCAACCCCTGCTGGCAATAGCAGTCCGACTGCTAATCCTGCCCACAGCGGCGTCATCTTTTTATTCCCAGCGGGAGCTTTGGCACCGGGGGCATCGCGGCGTATGATGTCCGGGCGATCCTTAAGAAAATTAATATCTAGGCTATACATCCCTTTAAACCTCTCGTAGTCCTAATCCCAATACCACTCCCAACCCCGGTCTTTGTACTGGTGAAATTTCCTCTGTCATTTCCAAGGAAAGGGCAGCAACTGGATCTACTTGCGTCGTCGGCAAGCTCAACCGTTGCGTGAAGAATTCATCCAGTTGTCCAATTCCTCCTCCTGGGCCTGCCAGTAGCAGCTGCGCCACTTCCAAATTTTCGCTCTGATTTAGATAAAAATCGATTGAGCGACGCAGTTCATCAGCAAGCTCTCCCAATACTCTAACTAAAGCTCCCATACCAGGGTTAATTCCCGTTGCACCCGTGCGGACATTATCGACGGGGGTGTTGGGAATTGTCATCCCTTGCAGGATTTCAGTGTTTCTCGATGTCGGTAAATTCATCGCCCGATTCAGGGCACTCTGTAGCTGATACGTCCCAATCGGTACGGTACGGGAGAATTGGGGCACCCCATCCACGATGATGGCAATCTCGGTGCTGTCGAACTCAATGTCTACCAGAACGGCAGCTTCTTGAGGGCCAAATTGCCGCAACTGCTCTCGAATCGTCCGAATCAGAGAAAAACTACTAATCTCCAACACATCAATTTTTAATCCCGCTTCGCGGAAGGTTTCGATATAGGTGTCTGTCACATCCTTGCGGGTGGCAACTAGCAGCACCTGCACCTTCTCAATTCCATCTTCATCGGTGAAGAATCCCAGCTTCTGGTAGTCTACATCTGCTTCTTCCCGTGGAAATGGCAAGTAGAGACCGGCTTCGTGATCCAATACCATTTCCCGCAACTCTTTGTCATCGAGTTCCGCAGGTACTGGGATAACGCGCACCACCGCTTCGCGCCCTGATACGGCAGTGGCAACGTTCTGGACTTTTATCTTACTTTCAGCGATCGCTTCCTTAATCAGTTCGGCTAAAGCTGGGGCATCAATAATCTTGCCTTCTTGAAAAACTCCTTCCGGAACTTCCTTAGAGGACAGCGTTGTTAATTTGAATCCTTGACCCTGCTTGCGTAGTTGAGCAATATTAATCCGTTCAGGGGCAATTTCTATACCAATTCCTTTGGTACGTTTAGCTATTAATCCTTTAAACCGGGTGAACATATCTTTAGGTTTGCTGAGGGAAGCAGCCATTGAAAGTTTAGTTAGAGAAGAGAGATTGCGTGTAGAGAGGGAAATAGAGACAGAATTATGGTACCCAATCTAGCCGACAAACACATCGGTAGAGACAAAAATACACCCTAGTAGATTCCTTACCAATAGATATACCTCATCAGGTAGGATGAGTTACTGCTAGCTGGGTTACTACTAGCGCTGAAAGTGGAATTGCAATTTACATGATCCGTAGGAAAACCTGGAGACGATTGGGCATTTGTACCCTATTGGGGTTCATTTTCAGCTGGGTTATCAGCTGTAGCCCTGGCTCTTCCCCATCCGGAAAAGGGGAAATTGAGTTCTGGACGATGCAGCTGCAACCGCAGTTTACTGAATATTTCAACAAACTGATTACTAACTTTGAAGCCGAAAATACCGGCGTCAAAGTGCGCTGGGTAGATGTACCCTGGAGTGCGATGGAAAGCAAAATTCTGACGGCAGTTTCGGCGAAAACGGCACCCGATGTCGTAAACCTGAATCCGGACTTTGCCTCCCAATTAGCGTCGCGCAATGCCTGGTTAAATTTAGATACTAAAGTTCCCCAAGCTGTGCGCCAGCAATATCTACCTAATATATGGAAGGCTAGCACGCTCAGCGACCAAAGTTTTGGCATTCCCTGGTATTTAACGACGCGGGTGACGATTTACAACCAGGAGTTGTTTAAAGCCGCTGGTGTGAGCAAACCTCCGGCGACTTATGCCCAACTGGCACAAGTCGCTCAGCAAATTAAGGAAAAAACCGGCAAGTATGCGTTTTTTGTGACTCTGGTTCCAGAAGATTCGGCTGAGGTGCTGGAATCGATGGTGCAGATGGGGGTTGAATTAGTGGATACCAAAGGAGAGGCGGCTTTTAATACACCCGCAGGGAAAGCGGCGTTTCAGTATTGGGTAGACCTTTACCAGAAGAAGCTGTTGCCCCAGGAGGTATTGACACAAGGGCATCGACGTGCAGTTGAACTCTACCAAGCGGGCGAGACGGCGATGCTAGCAACGGGAGCAGAGTTTATGGCGACGATAGAGAAGAATGCACCCGCGATCGCGCAAGTCTCTGCTGCGGCACCCCAGATTACCGGCGAAACGGGTAAAAAGAATGTAGCCGTGATGAATCTGGTGATTCCCCGCGACACTCCAAATCCGGATGACGCCCTAAAATTTGCTTTATTTGTCACGAACGATCAGAATCAACTGGCTTTTGCCAAGGCGGCGAACGTGTTGCCGTCTACCGTTCAGGCAGTGCAAGAGTACCAACGCCAGATAGCCACTAATCCTAAGGTGTCGCCCGTGGAGCAAGCTCGCGTCCTTAGTGCCAGCCAATTGACATCGGCAGAGGTTTTAGTCCCGGCGATCAAGGATCTCAACAAGTTGCAGAAGGCAATTTATGAAAATTTGCAAGCAGCGATGTTGGGGGAAAAGACGGTAGATAAAGCAGTTGGGGATGCAGCTTTAGCGTGGAATCAGCGGTAGGGATTTGCGGTTTGCTCCTAGACCTAACCCCCAACCCCTTCCCTACCAGGGAAGGGGGGCAAGATTCAAAGCCCCTCTCCGTTTCGGAGAGGGGTTGGGGAGAGGTCTGGAGAGGCACTTTTTTCTCTAGATAGGGAGTTACTTTGACACGATTGCAGAAGTGTTAGAGCTTGAAGTGACTTTACGGGGCAACTCTAGGCGAAAAGTTGAACCTTCTCCGGGCTGACTTTCCACCTGAATTTTTCCATGCATCATGCCAACCAATCGGTCAGTAATGGCAAGCCCCAAACCCGTACCGCCATAAGTGCGCGTCAGGCTTTGACTAACTTGGCGAAATTCTTGAAAAATTTGCTTGATTTCCGACTGCTCAATCCCAATACCAGTATCTTTGACAGCGATCGCAATTTGGTCGGGTGTCGGTTCGCAAGCGTCTACGGTTATGCTACCCGAATCGGTAAACTTAATCGCATTGGAAAGAAGATTAACCAACACTTGCCGCAGGCGATTACTGTCATTTACAACATAAGGGTTATCTAGACAAACGTGAATATGAACTTCCAATTGTTTCTGGTGAGCTAAACTCTGGAGTTCTTCCACCGTTTGCGTGACTAGCTCGACTAAGTTAAATTCTTCTAAGTTTAATTCCAGGCGTCCCGCCTCCAACTTAGAGAAATCCAGAATATCCTCAATCAGCTTGAGCAAGTGTTTTCCACTATTAAAAATACGCTCCAGCATATGTAATTGATTGTGACCCAGTTGATGCTGAGCTTGGCGCATCAACAATTGCGAAAAGCCAAGAATCGCGTTCATCGGAGTCCGCAGTTCGTGAGACATCAGCGCCAAAAATTGCGATTTCAGCCGAACTTCTTCTTGAAGGTGCAAATTTTGTAGATGATAACAGCGAATTTTCTCCTCCGCTTGCTTGCGAGCGGTGATATCCCGTAGCATCCACCGTAGGGAAGATCCCTGACCTGGCTTATCTCGGACGCTGGCAACCGTCAGAGCAGCATCAAAGAGGTTTCCTTGACGCGATTTTAGTCGCACCTCCCACTCCTGAAGTAAGCCTAATTTCGGCAGATGAGTCAGTTGAGAACGAAAGGCTCGACGAGTATCCTCCGGCACAAAGATGATCAGCGGTTTGCCCACTAAGTAAGTGTGCGCGACACCGAGAAGCTGGGCGGCGGCTTGATTGGCTTCCCGAATCATTCCAGCCCCATCTGTCACCAGGTAGCCGTCTGGAGCCAAATCGAATAAGTCTTGATAGCGCTGGCGTTCCGATTCCAATGCACTGCGAGCCGCTAGCAAACTCTCATTCTGCTGGCGCAGTTCTTCTTCGGCGACGTGTAATTCTTCTAAGGCAGTTTTTAATTCTTCCAGCGATACCGCTAGCAGCTCTGGGTCTTGCTTAGGCGAATCGACAATGCGCTGCTCTAGCGCCGCTGCGCGTTGACGTGCAGTCTGTACTTTTTGGCTAAACTGCTCCCCTTTCTGGTGGAAACTCATGCAATTTCTAATCACTACCTTTTTGTAAAATTTCGTAAAGTTTTTGTTAAACGATTGAGGCACCCATTGGGGTTGCGAGCAATTAAAAAATTAGATTAGCTCTAAGCTCCCTCAGTGACTAGACAAACCACACCCAGCTTTTCGCTTTTGGTGGTAAGTGCGATTGAACTTATTCACTTATTCAATGTTCAATGAATAAATTCCAGTAACTTGAAGGGTGTGCAAAATCTCAGAGAAACATTATGTACACACCTTGAGTTAACTGTAAGAAATTTATTTGTAAATCCTCTTAGAGACTGATCAGTTAGGCGAAAATCCATAAGCTGTAACCGGAGCCTCGTTCACAGACCCTTCCTAGCCATTTTCAACCCAGATAAACCCGATCCCCTAGCCTGTTTCCCACCTCGCGCTAAACGTCTTATGGTTAAAATCACAAAAAGATAGAATATTTTAGCTTTTTTAAGCAGAAAAAGGCTGAGTTTAACTTTCTTCATATCGTCTTTTATATTGTCGCAGCGAGGTTCGGAAAGCGGTTAATTCTATTACCAGTAGGTTTAAAGTTTTACCTGTACTTAGAAAATATATTTCCACAGAGACCGTAGATTTAAAATTTTTATAACGTTGGCATGGCGCTGGGTAATTCTTGCATTAACACAATCACTCCGTGAATTTCTTTCTTTAAAGTAAATAGAGGCATACAGGTGACTTTACATTGAATTGTTCTCCCGCGCCGGTTGAGAGCATCTAGCGTTTGTTCGTGGTGTTCTGATTCCCCGGCTAAACAGCTTTGAATCGGCTGTCTGAGTTGCTCTATCGGCAAGCCAAGCTCCAAATTTAGAAAGTGTTGTCCCTGGATTTCATGGCTTCGCAGCCCCCACAAATCTTCAGCTTGAAGATTCCAGACTTGGATGTTCAGCTCTTGATTTAATACGGCGATACCGCCCGGTAGACTGGTAAAAATAGACTTTAAAAAGGCGTTGGCTTCGTTAAGATCCTGGCTGGACAGTCGTAGTTCTTCCGTTGTTAGCCGTAGCTCTTCGTTCCTCGTGTCTAATTGTTCCGATTTTACTTGTAAATCCCCGTCACGCGCCTCTAAGCTATCGACAGTGGACTTGGCTTGAGCGATCGCAGCTTGCAGTTGTTCGTTGACGACAAGCCAATCGTGGTTTTTATCCTCTAAAGCGCGATCGCTCTTGGCTAATGCTTCGACAGTCGCTTGCAGTTGCTCATCGAGAAGTTGTAGCCTCTGCTTGGAGGATTGCAGCTGCTTCAACTGTTGAGACTGGTTTGTGTCTGGGCGATCGCGCTGGCGATCTCGATTCGATGGGATTGTCAGATAGTCGTTGTATTGGGATACCTCCTCGTGTTCCACTAGCAAGTCTTCTAAGATGAAGCAAAATTCCTCAAACGCTGCCGTCCCCAACACGATTTGCTGCAAGAGCAATACCTGGATGGGCGATGAATCAATGGCTAATAAATATTTGTGCAGGGTTGAAAAGTGCTGTTGCAGAGTACTTATCTGCTGCAACAGCTTGTTCTGATTCATTGAAGAACCTCCTCTTGCTCCTCCATGAATAAAAGCACTCCCCGAATCTCTGCTTCTTTGCCTAACAAAGGTTTGCAAGTAACTTTACACTCAATTGCTTTGCCGCGTCGATTGGTGGCATTGAGGATAATTTCTTGGAAATCTTCTTCCCCAGATAGACAAATGCGAATTGGCTGTTTAAGTTGCTCTACTGGCAAGCCAATATCCAAATTTAGAAAGTGTTGCCCTTGGATTTCATCGCTTCGCAGTCCCCACATATCTTCAGCTTTGCGATCCCAACTCTGGATATGCAAATCTCGCCCGACTACGACGACGCCACCCCGAAGACTGCCCAAAATCGACTCTAAAAAGGCGTTCGCATCGTTGAGTTCTTCGCTGCGACGGCGCATTTCATCGTTAAGAGCCTGCAATTCCTCATTCGTGGATTGCAGCTCTTCGTTCATGGTTTCCAGCTCTTCATTAGAAGATTGGAGTTCCTCGTTTGTCGTCTCTAACTCTTCGTTAGAGGATTGGAGTTCCTCGTTTGTCGTTTCTAACTCTTCATTCGTAGACTGGAGTTCTTCATAAGCCATTTCCAGTTCTTGGTTGGATTGTTGCAGATCCTCCTGTAGCCGTTTGTAGCGGCTGACATCAATAAAGGAAATACTAACGCCCAAAGGATTGGCGGATACCTCTACGAGCGGTACCACCAGCACGTCTAGAGTAATCGTTTCTCCCTTAGGGGTTTGCCACCGTACATCCCGGATAGTAATCTGTCGGCGCTCCGCGTAGGCTTGATCGATACAAGAGCGTAATTCCAGGGGACGATAAGAAATTTCCAAATCTTGCAAGGGGCGTCCCTGATCCTTCGGAGTTAGGGGAAATATTGCCCTAGCTTGTTCATTCACCAACACGAGAAACCCATTGACATCGATGACTATCTGGGGTGTCGGACTGCTGTCGAAAGCAACTTCCCGGATGCGTACATGAGTGGCGATATTGTTTGCTGCCTCCTCACTACCAGACTGAGCCATAAGTAACAACCGTTCGCGTATTCCTATTTTATGGGCTTTGGTAAAGACACGGCGCTTCAAATCCACAGGTGTGAAAGTATGGCTGTGGGTGAGCAACATCTCCGCTTTCCCTAAAAAGATAAAGCCACCGTCATTTAGGGCAAAGTGAAAGCGGGCGAGGATTTTGGCTTGAGTTTCGGAATTGAAATACATCAAAGTGTTGCGACACACCAGTAAGTCAATGCGAGAGATGGGAGCATCAATCGTCAAGTTGTGACGCCCAAAAATCACGGCTCGGCGCAGATCCTTACGAAAGTTATAGCCCCGCTCGCATTCCTCAAAATACTTCTCTAGCATTTCGGGAGCCAGCTCCGCGACATTTTTGGCTAAATAAGTGGCTTGGCGGGCTTGATTGAGGGCTTCCTCGTCTAAGTCGGTGGCATAAATTTTCACCCGCTCTTTGAACTGTTCCACTCCCAGCGCTTCGGCGAAGGCTATCGCAATCGTATAAGCTTCTTCTCCAGAGGCACAGCCAGCACTCCAGATGCGGATCGGTTCGTTGATTGGTTTGCGGACGGCAATGTAGGGAACGATTTCTTTAATAATGTAATCCCAAGCTGAGCGATCGCGGAAGAAGGCAGTCACATTAATCAACAATGTGTTGAACAGGTGTATAAATTCTTCCGGATATACTTCTAAGTAATCTATATAATCGTTGTAGCTTTCTATTTCTACTATCTGCATCCTTTTGAGGACGCGACGCATCAGAGTAGAACGTTTGTAGCCTGTAAAATCAAAGCCACGGGTGCCTTTAAGATACTGCAAGAGCGCTTCAAATTGGGGGTCGATGGTTGGGAGATTCATAAGTAGCTGTTAGTTATAGCAGTTCTCGGTATGTGTGGTACAGTTTTGACCTCGCTTCCATTGCTCTGGAGGAGGACTCCGAGAGAGGCTTTGAATTATTCACCCACAACCGTGTCGGGAAAGGGGTTAGGAGCTAGATTTCCTTGGGAATACCCCAATACGTGAACCCACACCCATCAGGGTGGGGCTTGCGCTTGTAAAGTCTGTCTACGCCTGAATAATTTTAGCTTGCTCCCGGTAGGCTTCGTTTATGTAAACTTCCGCTAGAAGCGTGGGGGCGTGTATTTGCTTACATTGAATATTTTTTTACAAACCATCATTGATTAAACTATATTAGCGTAACTAAATATCACACTTTGGCAGTGGTAGAAAGGTGAGTTTTCATTAACAGGAAACGAAGGATTGAAGACACCTTGAATCCTCTAATTTTTCCCGACTACCCGGTGTTGCCAAAGTTACATTGATTGCTTTCGCTTGGATTAGCAATTTTTGATAAATTGCTAGCTTTTTGTCTGATTTCTATTATTTATCTTTTCTCCAATTTTATCTATAAATAATTTGCGATCGGTGATATAATAAAAATATTTCCTATTAGTTATTTACCAAATCCACCAAAGCAGCGGCAATTTGATCTAATGGGAGTATCCAATCGACAGCTCCAGTTTTAATCGCGGCTCCCGGCATCCCAAAACACTCCGAAGATTCCTGATCTTGCGCGATCGCAATCCCGCCCATTTCTTTAATCGCTTTGATGCCGGTTGCCCCATCGCTACCCGTCCCGGAGAGGATAACAGCGATCGCCCGTTCTCTAAAACTCGCCGCGACTGATTCAAAGAGTAGGTCAGCGGAAGGACGGACGAAATGCACCAGTTTGGTCTGGGTGAGAGAGAGGGTGGCGTCTGGGTCGATCAGCAGGTGATGATTCGGAGGAGCGATGTAGATAGTCCCCGGACGCATTTGCTCTCCTCGTTCTGCCTCCTTGACCGCTAAAGACGTGCGACCATTCAGGATCTGTGCGAGCAGGCTGGGGTGTTTGGGGTCTAGGTGCTGTACGATGGCGATCGCTGCCGGAAAGTCTTCTGGCAAGGTAGAGAGCAACTCACTGATGGCTTTGATTCCACCCGCAGACGCCGCCACTGCCACGACAGGAAAGGAAATCGCCGGGTGATTTTCTTCGGTTTCTGAGTTCGATCCGGCTGTTTTCCCGTTTTTCTTTTCTTCTACGTGTTTCCCATTCTCCGGATCTGCGTCCGTGGGTTCTTCCTTATTGCCATTCAACAGCAGTTGCCGAATCACGGTAGCGTTGTGCTGGGCTTCGTGCGCCTGTTCTTGAAAGCGTGCAGCCGATCGAATTTGGTTGCGATCGCGTGCCCCTTGATGCATCCGACGGGACAACGCAGCACGTTCTTCGAGTGCCCTAAACGCATTCCACAGTGCCGTCTCTAGTGCCTCAGATTGCTCTGCCAGCAGAGTCTCAGCGGAAAAAGCGTGACCCGTGCGGCAGCGGAACCGAATCAACTGACCGTCGCGCAGTTCCCACAGGGCACCCCCGCAATCTGGACAGCCAAAGCCTGCGGGTATTCCGGGTCTGTCACTGTCATCTTTGTGTAGAGCAGCCATATCTAATTCCGCGATCTCGGATTCCATTTCCATTTCGTCAGTTACGGAGTCGTCTTCGTCCTCTTCCACTGGCTCATGAGCCAAGCTTACCAGGGTAGAAGCGATCGCTGACAAAGGCAAAATATAATCTATTTCTACGTTCTCGATAGCGCTACGGGGCATTCCGCTAAACAAGGCGTCATTAGGATCTTGAACCACTGCAACACCGCCTCGCTGCTTCACCGCTGCGAGTCCCGCCGTTCCATCGTCAAGATTGCCTGAAAGCACCACACCCACCACCCGCCGTCCGTAGAATCGGGCTGCCGTGCGAAATAAAGGATCGATGGCAGGTCTGTGACCGTTTTCCCTAGGGCCGCGAGCTAGGTGGATGCATCCGCGTTTAACTAATAAGTGGTAATTGGGGGGTGCCACATAAATCCGCCCTAACTGAATCTCCTCGCCGTCCTTGGGATGAGACGCTTTCAAGGAGCCGCAGCGATTTAGAATACTTGGCATGAGGCTGGTGCTGTGGGCAGGAAAGTGTATGACTACAAAGATTGCGGCTGGCAAGTCCGGCGGCAAAGCCTTCACCAGTTGAGTCAGCGCTTCTACCCCACCAGCAGAGGCACCGAGGACGATAATATCGTGACCAGGCATTTATTTTCTCAATGCAGCGGATGAATTAGATTACTGATTACTAAAGATAACGAAGACTGAATTCTCAAGATTCTCCCCAGCGAACAATCCCCATCGAACAAGTGGCTGAATCATCTCCGCAGGCGCTTCGAGATCCCGCATTGTTTACTTTAAGTTAATATTTGCCACTCTCCATCAATCGTAGGCATGAAACGTGGGCATGAAAGCACTCACTGAGTGTCGAGCAATCCGATTGGAGCTGTGAGCCAGCCCTTCAGATCCCGGCTTCTTCGAGAAGCTGAGGATCTCGACTTCTGGAATCCTTTAGAGGATGGCTGAAAAGTTTCTATTGCTACATTGCGTCACTTTCGATCCCCTAAATCCCCGCTCTCTTCGCAGAGGCTGGGGCATCAAAACGGCTTTTGAAACTTCACACTTCTTCGACAGTCTCGAAGAGGGCGAGGAGGGATCTCCAAGATTTCAGCGTCACATCGATAATTCAAACATCTTTTTAGCTGATGACGACTGACTCTTCACCTACTGCAACTTGATGTACTTTTCCACATCTTCAATTTGGGGATCTGGAAACTGAGTTAGCACTTGCCACAAAACCGTGTAACTGCCATCAGCACGACGGCTGACGGGACGGAAGGCGACTAGGACATCGCTGCTGGGAAATTCTAGAACTTGGTCAAGATAGCGGCGTTGTTCCCTAGAAACGGTGCCTCCCGCCTGAACTACTTCCGGCACCTGGAATTGGACTAATCGCATTAAGTAGGTATGGTTCAGGATCGCTGGCGCATTTGCAGAGACCCGGTCGATCGTAGAGGCGATCGCTGTGGTGTCTTGCACGGGTTCGCTGAAAGCCACCTGACCCAGCTTGCCCGTGATAAAGCGCTGTCGATCGACTTGGATGGATGCCAGTTGATTTGGCGGACGATAATTGAGGAAAAACTGGCGCGTTTGCGGTGATAAGGCGCGGGCTTTCTTCAAGGTGGAGTCGAGGTTTTCTAAGGGGACTTCTCCCAAATCCATCATGAAGCCATAATCTAGCCCTTGCTGGGCAATCTCAAAGTTACTTCCTTCCATCCGAACCGCAAAGCGCGGGGTAAATTCATCCCCAGGAGCAATTTGCACCGATGAGGGAGTCGTTTCCTCATCGCTACCACCACCAATTCCCCGCAGCAAGGCTGGAAATGGGAAACGCTCTGCGACGCTGGGCGAGAGCCGGTTTCCTAGGGGATTTAGTTGTTGACGGTAAGCCGCAGAGGGTAAAACGCGGGCAATGCCAGTGTTGGGCTGAGAAAGAAATTCGGTATACCGACTTGGCTCTTGCGGATACAGGACGTAGTTATTGCTTTCGTTTAATTGGTACGTTTCAGCGATATCAGTAAATCGAGCGGAGGGGGGAAATGCTGCTACAGCTTGCCCTAAGAACTTTTTGACAGTTTGTAGGGTTGTCACTGTTTGTTGGGAGGGCGCGATCGCAGGCTGAATTGGCGGCTGATAGCCAGAAATTGGCGTCTTTGCCGCTACGCCAACGACGGGCGGTTCCGGAGCGGGAAATTTGGGCACTGGAACCGGCAACCGTTGGGGAGCTACGGTTAAAATTGACGGTTGACCAATTGCCAAAGGATTTCCTCTGGTGGGAGCGAGCATGGCCTGTCGCCGTTCCAGCACCGGACGCAGGGGCAATAGTTGCTGCGTTGAACCATGGAGGGCGCAGTATACCTGCGCCTGCTCTAAGGTTAAATTAGAGCCTGCCGGGGTAACGCCGTTCGTGCGCGTACACAACAGGGCAGGATTAGGATATTGGCTCTTGAGAAAGCGGTCTACTTCTCCCTGGTGGAGGAGGATCTGCCCCTCAGCACCGAAAGCCGGGTAGGGGTCGGGAGACGCACTTGCTCTTTCGATTCGATTAATTAAGGTGATTTGCTTTTGCACCAGTCGCTGCGCTTGAGACCAGAAATCCGCCGAAGTTGACCTCGAAGGGATTTGGCGGCTGACATCCAGCCTTTGCGACTCCGCCTGCGCGATCGCCTGTCCGGACACCAAACTTAGTACAGACGACACAAAAATTAATAATAAGTACCGCATCGATAACTCCTCTATCTGACGACTTGATGAAAATAGCCCAGTAGATGTATTTATATTTCCCTGTTTTGAGCCGAAAATTAAAGTTCTCTGTTTTAAGAGAATCATTAAATCAGAAAAAATCTTTCTCCTCTCCATCCCTTATTGAACTTCTTACTTAACAGTTTACAGAAGTCTACTTATTAGTTTTCTTTTTCCTGGAATTTTTTAAATATGTGTTTTTTTATTAAGAAAACAAGTTGCTGTGATCGGCGGCTTCATTGGCTTTACTTAAACACACTCAAAGAATGATTGGCAAAGGCTCAAACAGCCAAGATTCAACTGCCTGAACAACTATCGATCTAATTCTTAAGGAAGATAGTTCGTTTAAAAAAACAGAAACCTAGGGATTGAAGTTATATCGGAAGATTGATGGCTTTAGTTCTTAAAAAAGTAACAATCGAACTGTTGCTGACAGACGAAATATTGAATCTGTAGCAACACAAATTGGTTAGGTTCAGTGGTAATCGGAGAAAACACTGATGTTAGGACAACATAAGCGTGCTGTTGGCGTATTTTCAAACTATCGAGAAGCCGAAATAGCACTGACTGAGCTAAAAAATTCTGGTTTTTCTATGGACAAGGTGTCCGTAGTAGCCCGAGACGCGGACAAAGGGAACGACATTGCTGGTGCTGATGTAAGCGATCGCGTTGGCAACAAAGCCGACGAAGGTGCGAAAGCGGGTGCCGTCACCGGCGGTGCTTTGGGCGGTCTAACAGGCTTGTTAGTCGGGCTAGGAGCCTTGGCAATTCCAGGAATTGGGCCTGTCATGCTAGCAGGAGCAGCAGGTACCGCGATCGCAACAACCCTTTCTGGTGGTGCCATTGGTGCAGCCGCAGGAGGTTTGTTGGGTGCATTAATTGGTTTGGGAATTCCTGAAGAACGAGCCAGAGTCTATAACGATCGGGTATCTCGTGGGGATTATTTAGTAATCGTAGACGGCAACGACGACGATATCCATCGTGCCGAAGCGATTCTCAGCCATCGGGGAATTCAGGAATGGGGCGTCTACGATGCACCTGCCAGCACTACAACTAATACTGCAACGACAACTCGGACTTCTGATATCGCCGATCCGAGTGGCACGTATCAAACTCCAGTAGTCGATCCGACTCCACGCACGGATAGCCCGGTTCAAATCATCGACCGCCGGGAACAGACTCTTTAGGCTGAATGAGAACGATTGAATGAATGAGGTGGGGGGGTAAATTACTTCCACCTCTTATCTGCTCCAAGTGAGGAATTGAAAAATGAACAAGTTTTTAACATTACTGTTTAGTGGCGTCTTGTTGGTGAGTGTTGCTGCTTGCGACAACAATGAGAAAACTTCCGCCGGAGCGGATTCTGATGCGGTTCAGACTTCCCCTGCGGCAACTGGCGCATCGCCTGCGGCAACTGGCGCATCACCTTCAGTCGATGATTCAGCTAAACCCGATCAAGGCGCGCAAAACGATGCATCGAGTGATGTCCGCAAAAGACAGCTAGAAGCTGATATTCGGGCACGCGAACAACGCAACAAAGTGGCTGGCGACCCCCTAGAAAGAGCTGATAGCGATTTGGAAAGCGAGGTTCGCAGCAAGTTAGAAGCGAACCTGCCTAGCAGCAAATTAGAGATTGACGCCAAAGACGGAGCTGTAACAGTTGCAGGAACGGTAGCCCAGCCAGATCAAGTTGCCAAAATAGAACCACTGGCGAAGGAAATTAAGGGGGTTAAAACGGTGGCTGTTCAAGCGAAAGTTGCCCCGAAAGCTAAAGAGTAACTGCAATGGCTTTGCAACTGTAATTTGATTTCGCTGGTGGCAAAACTCCGAACAGATCGATAAAGAGTCAGAGAGGAAAGGGTAATGGTGCTTACTCAGCCAAAACGCGCTTTTGGCGTGTTTTCAAACTTGCAAGATGCACAAGGCGCAATTGCGGAATTAAAAGCAGCTGACTTTCCGATGAATCAGGTTTCTGCGATCGGTAAAGAATCTGAGCCAGTATCGCCACCACCGACTTCTAAAGCGCAAGAAGGAACAACCCTTGGCGCGATCGCGGGTGGTGCAGCCGGAGGCGTCTTGGGTTTGGCGCTGGGACTAGGCACCATTGCTGCTATTCCTGTTTTAGGGCCAATTAGCATTATTGGGGTGGCAGCAACCGCTTTAGCAACGACCTTAACCAGTGGCGTCATTGGTGCAACCGCAGGCGGCTTATTAGGTGCGTTGACAGGCTATGGGATTCCTGATGAACAAGCCGCAGTTTACAGCGATCGCATTCATCATGGCGACTATTTCTTAATCGTCGAAGGTACGGAAGCAGAGGTGCGTCAAGCCGAAGCAATTCTCAACCACTGGAACGTCCAAGAATTGAGAATTTACGAGTTTGCGACATCACCACCGTCATCCATCAATGAAATGCCTCTTTAATATTAAATATTCTTGTCCAGGTAGTAACAGGTGCATCTAACTTTACAAACCCCTTTTCCTCGCGAAAAGGGGTTTTTCTTCGTTGTATATCTATCGATTACCCTAACCTCCCCGGCTCCTCATTTCCTGCTTCCAGTGGCAAGGTGAGACCAAATAATTGCACAATGGAAGCAGTTTATTAATGTTGCTGCAAGACAAATGCCGACCTTACTGGCTGATGCCAAAAACTTGCTCGCCGACTTAATCGCTCGTTACTCACCCCAAGTCGATTATTTGGCAGTTCGGATAGAAGAAGCCGAAGGAACTGATATCTTTTTGCGCGGCGATAAGGTCGAAACCCTCACAGAAGGCATCTCCATTGGTGGACAAGTCCGGGCTTGTTTCAAAGGAGGCTGGGGCTTCGCCAGCTTTAATCAGCTTTCTACCCTAGCAGACCGAATTGAAGAAGCGATCGCTGCGGCTCGGATTATTGGCGATGAAGAAACCCTGTTGGCTCCGATTGAGCCAGTGCAGGCGACTTGCAAACTTCCCCTAGAAGGCAGCGATCCGCGAGAGGTATCGCTGGAAACCAAGAAACAATTGTGCGATCGCTACACTGAAATCCTCAAAAGCGCCAGCCCTTCAATCACCACCACCTCTGTGCGCTACAGCGACAGCGCCCAGCGAGTCATCCTCGCCACCTCAGACGGAACGCTGATTGAGCAATCGTGGGTGGATATGGAAATGCGCTTTGCCGCCACGGCTCGGAATGGCGAAACCGTCCAAACCGGACGCGAAACGACTGGCTCCCGCAAAGCCTACGAAGACTTAACAAATTTGGACGATCAGGTTCGGAGCGCTGCTCTGCGTGCCGTGAATGCCCTCTCTCTGCCTCCAGTGAAAGGCAACACCTACACGGTCGTCATCGACCCCATTCTCAGCGGTTTATTTGTCCATGAAGCGTTTGGGCACCTTTCAGAAGCAGACATGGCTTATGAAAACCCGGATATCTTGGAAGTGATGACCCTGGGACGCCGATTTGGGCCAAAAGAACTGCAAATCTTTGATGGGGCTGCCCCTCCCGGTCATCGCGGCAGCTACTTATACGACGATGAAGGGACACCCGCGACCACCACGCAGCTGATTAAGGATGGCATCTTAGTCGGACGTCTCCACTCCCGCGAAACTGCCGGAAAGCTGACCGAAGCCCCCACCGGCAATGCCCGTTGCCTGAACTACCACTATCCCCCTCTCGTCCGGATGACGAATACATGGATTGAGCGGGGCAAAACGCCTGTGGAAGATTTATTTGCCGGGATCAAAGAAGGCGTCTACGCTCGTAACTGGCTGGGTGGTATGACGAATGGAGAAATGTTTACTTTCTCCGCTGCTGAAGCTTGGATGATCCGCGACGGCAAGATTGCCGAACCCGTTCGGGATGTGACGCTTTCAGGGAATGTTTTCAGCACCTTGGCGGATATTGAAGCGATTGGGGATGATTTTTACTGGGATGAATCCGGCGGCTGCGGGAAGGGAGGTCAGAACGGCTTGCCAGTAGGCTGTGGCGGGCCAAGTCTCCGCATTCGCAATGTCATTGTGGGAGGCGATGCAGAATAGTTAAAAATTGCCTAATCCCCAATTTTTAATTTGGGCTTTTGAATTGCTTATCTACCTGTTTGAGCAACGCTTCTAGGGTGGAAGAGTTATCTAAAATTACATCAGCGCGATCGCATTTCTCCTCAATGGGCATTTGGCTAGCAATCCTTGCTTGCGCTTGTTCTAAAGTTAAGCGATCGCGCTCGATTAATCTCTGAAGTTGATGTTGCTCGGAACAGTATACAACCCAAGTTTCCGTACACAGAGCCGTCATCCCTACTTCAAATAGCAAAGGCACTACCAACACTACAGTCGGATGCGAGTTGAGTGCTTGCATTTTTTCAATCATGCGATCGCGCACATAAGGATGAATCTGTTGCTCTAACCAACGCCGCTGTTCGGGCGAATTAAAGACAATATTGCCAAGCTTTCGGCGGTCAAGCGTCCCATCCAGTAACAGAATATCGGCTCCATAACGCTCAACAATTTCGCCGAGAATGGGCGAACCCACTTTTACCGCTTCTCTGGCATAAATATCCGCATCCAAAACCGGCAAATTGCAGTGACTGGCAAGATAATTTGAGACAGTCGTTTTGCCAGTACCAATGCCTCCCGTCAGACCAATAACCCGCATCATGAATTCACTTGCAACTGTGCCAAAATTAACTGTCCCGCAGCCCCATTATCTACAGGTTTCGAGAAAAAGTATCCCTGTCCTCGTTCGCATTGCAATGCCTTGAGTTGTGCTAACTGTTGAGCCGTTTCTATCCCCTCCGCAGTCACACTCATTCCTAAATTATGCGCCAGCGCCACGATTGCCTTGACAATCTCTGCATCCTTGCCACCCGCTCCCATCCGGTTCACAAAAGAACGGTCAATTTTCAAGGTATTAACGGGAAAGCGGTGTAGATAATTCAAGGATGAATAACCTGTACCAAAATCATCAATGGATAATTGAATATTTCGATCTCGCAATTGCCAAAGCAGGATAGCGGCGGCTTCCGCATTTTCTAGCAAACAGCTTTCAGTAATTTCTAACTTTAAATAGTGTCCATCCAAGCCAGTCTCCCTCAAAATTCGGTCAATCTGCTCAATCAAATTGGGTTGCGAAAACTGCTTAGCGGAGAGATTCACGCTAATTGCCAAACCCTGAGTCGTAGAATACTGCTGCTGCCAAACTTTTAGCTGACGGCAAGCTTCGTCCAATACCCAAGTACCCAAGGGAATAATCAGACCCGTTTCTTCTGCCGCAGGGATAAAATCACTTGGAGGAACCATGCCACGAGTCGGGTGATTCCAGCGCACCAGAGCCTCAAAAGCCTTAATTTTACCCGTTGCTAGCTCGACAATCGGCTGGTAATAAAGTTGAAATTCTGTGGCGATAATCGCTCGTCGCAGATCCGTTTCTAACTGCAAATGCGCCACTGCAAGGGTATGCATGGCTGGATGGAAAACAACATAGCGACCTTTACCCTCTAACCGGGCATGATACATCGCCGTGTCGGCTGCCCGCAGCAGGTCTTGGGGACGAGGCAAGAGGTTGCTGTGAGAGGGTGCAGAGGGACAAAGCGATATAGGGGCATCTTTCCGAACTGGCTCCCATCCCTCTTGTCCCCTTCCGGCAAAGGCAATTCCAATGCTAGTTGTCGTGAATACTTCGCGCCCATCCAAGTTAAAAGGCGAATTCAGTTCCCGCTGGATCTGCTCGACAACGCGAATCGCATCGCTAACATCGTGAATATCCTCCAGTAGAATTGCAAATTCGTCTGTGCCAATCCGAGCTAGGGTGTCCGTGGGACAGAGACAGGTCATCAGTTTGCGAGCTGTAGCGATGAGTAGTTGGTCGCTTACTAAGTGTCCCAGGCTATATTTGACCATCTCGAAGCGATCCAAATCCAGAAATAGGACAGCAAATAAACTGTCTTTTTGTCGTTGGGAACGCTTGATTTGGCTGGCGAGACGTTCGAGAAATAATGTCCGATTCGGCAAACCGCAAAGCGAATCGTAGAATGCATGGTGTCGCAGTTGCTCCTCGGCTTGCTTGCGCTCAGTAATGTCGTGGCAGTTGACGACAATCCCCTGCACCGCCGGATCTTTTAGGAGGTTGGTGGTGACTGCCTCGAAGATACCCCAAGAGCCATTGCAATGCTGCACTCGATACTCACCGAGTCGCTGAGCTACGTTGGGATTTTGAATCGAATTTTTCAGCCTTTGCTTAACCAGTAGCACATCCTCTGGATGAATAAATGTCAAAGCATTTTTACCCAGGAGTCCATCGGGTGCGTATCCTAGAATCCGATTGACAGAAGGACTCACATAAGTCACTTGACCGCTGGCGTTAACAATGATGATGATGTCGGTCGCATTTTCGATCAGCGCTCGAAATCGTTGCTCGCTCTCTTGTGAAGAGGCGATTAATCTGGTTTTTTCCGCCTCAGTCTGCCGCTTTTGGTCGCGCATTTGTTTGGCTTGTAGGGCTTGCGCCACTGCCGATCCTAGTCGCATCAGACGGTCTTTCAG
Source organism: Coleofasciculus sp. FACHB-1120 (assembly GCF_014698845.1). Taxonomy (NCBI): domain Bacteria; kingdom Bacillati; phylum Cyanobacteriota; class Cyanophyceae; order Coleofasciculales; family Coleofasciculaceae; genus Coleofasciculus; species Coleofasciculus sp. FACHB-1120. The sequence continues at coordinate 122,670 of NZ_JACJTV010000001.1, forward strand.
TAGATAATCTGCTGCTCCCTGCTTCATGCACTCCACCACCACTTCTTCGCTCACCGTGCCCGTGATAACGATGAACGGAATATCTAAGCCGCGCTCTTGCAAAAGTTGCAGCGCTCTGAGGGCGTTAAACTGAGGCAAGCTATAGTCAGCTAAAATCAGCTCGATACCGGGATGCAGTTGGGCAAGGTAGTCGGCTTCTGTCTCTACACGCTGCCAGTTGGATTTAAAGCCTGACAAACATAGTTCGTGCAAAGTTAATTCAGCATCAGCCAGGGAATCCTCAAGCAGTAAAATCTGGAGCGGAGCGGACATGATGACCTTCTTGTAAGCAGGGAGAACTGATCCGTGGGCGAGGTTACACTACTGTGCGCTTTTAGAGAGCTAGAGCGTGCAGTCAGAATTATGAGGTGTTGAGCGTAAATTTAATTGCGGTTTTTAGAATTTTTAGCCTGAAGAATGCTGGCTGCTAGCGGCTTGGCTGCTGGTTTAACAGCAGCCAGTACAACCCTAATTGCTGCACTGCTTCGGTAAACTGTTCAAAGTTCACCGGCTTAACAATATAACTGTTGACGCCCAACTGGTAACTCTCTACGATGTCGCGTTCTTCGTTCGACGAGGTGAGGATGACGACTGGAATCAGGCGGGTTTGGGGGTCAGCTTTGAGGCGCTGCAAGACTTCCAACCCGTCTACTCTGGGCAGTTTGAGGTCAAGCAGAATGACTTTGGGGTAGTTTTCCGGGGAGCGATCGCGATAAGCACCTGTCCGGAAAATGTAGTCTAAGGCTTCCGCACCGTCGCGGGCAACTTGAATGCGATCGCCAAGGTTGTGCTTTCGCAAAGCATAAAGTGCTAATTCTAGGTCGTTGGGATTGTCTTCGACCAGCAAACATTCTGCTGAGCGCTCACTCATGAATATTTCCCCCTGCCAGGGTAAAGTAAAATGTTGTGCCTTGGTTAACGACTGACTCAGCCCAAATACGTCCGCCGTGGCGATGGATGATGCGCTGCACAATCGCAAGTCCCACTCCGGTTCCTTCGTAATCTTCCGCACGATGCAGCCGTTGGAAGACGCCAAAGAGTTTATGGGCGTATCGCATATCAAAGCCTGCGCCGTTGTCTTTGACGAAATAAACGACAGTGGTTGAAAAGTCATTTGTCCCTAGTTCTGGGTTATTGCTGAATGACTGATGACGATAGCCAATTTCGATCCGGGCAACTTCCCGACCGCGCGTGAATTTTAGAGCGTTTGTCAGCAAGTTGACAACCACCTGCTTAAGTAAAGCAGGATCGCCTTCTCCGGTGGGTAAATTGCCGATAATCATTTCAAATTGGCGATTTTGCTGTTCGTGCCATAACTCTGCCAGTACTTGGCGTACTAAATCAGCGATCGCTACAGTTTGTTTCCGCAGTGGCTGGCGCGAAAGGCGCGAAAATCTCAGTAAGTCATCAATCAGTTGACCCATTTGCTGGGCATTATCCCGCACCAGTTTCTGGTAGCGTTGAGCTTCCGGATCGAGTTGTTCTAGATATTCTTCCAGCAAAATCCGCGAAAATCCGTTGATAGCACGCAAGGGCGCTCGCAAGTCGTGAGAGATGGAATAACAGAAAGCTTCTAACTCTTGATTTGCGGCTTCCAGTTGCGCGGTTCGTTTGATGACTCGTTGTTCAAGTTCCGCGTTCAACTGGCGAATTGCTTCCTCTGCCTGGACTTTTTCAGTAATGTCGGTGCAGGTGCCGATCCACTCTCGCACGTCGCCGTCTTTTGATAATACTGGAACCCCACGGACATTGAAGTAGCGGTAAATACCATCAGCACGCCGCAACCGAAACTCAGTGTCATAGAGGCTTTTCGTTTGGATAGCGTTAGACCACTGCTGAGAAACGCGATCGCGATCGCCTGGATGAACGGCATCTAGCCAGCGCCAGCCGAGTATTTCTGCCTCGCTTTGACCCGTATAAACTCTCCAATCCGGTTGATTAGTCACAACCTCACCTTGGGGGTTGCAAGTCCAAACCATCTGCGAGGTGGCGCGTGCCAAAGAACGATATCGTTCCTCACTCTGCCGCAACGCCTCCTCAGCCGCTTTCCGTTCGGTGATGTTGCTGACTAAGGCAATAAATCCTTTGACTTCACCGTGTTCCCCAAAATGTGGCAGGTAAGTGGCATTGACCCAACGCATCCCTCCATATTCATAGGGTATAGGGCTTTCGTAGGTTACTTCCTGCCCGGACAATGCTGCCTCGACATACGGCTGAATTGCCTGATAAGCCGAGTCCCCTAAAATTTTTCTAATGTGCTGTCCGGTGACTTCCGCCTGAGATTTGCCGAACCATTGTTGGTAAGCCTGATTGCTAAAGCGATAGCACTGTTCCAAATCAATATAGGCAATCAGCACCGGCAAAGCATCTGTAATCAAGCGCAGTTGATCTTCACTCTGTTGCAATGCTGTCTCTGCTTGCTGGCGTTCCAAAGCAATCCCCGCAATTTGGGTCGCAATCTCGGTCAGATATAACTCATCCCGATTCGGTTGCCTCGCGTCGGGGTGATACATTACAAAAACGCCCAATACCTTACCATTACAGGAAAAAATAGGCGTAGACCAACAGCTTCGCAGTTGATGGCTTAATGCCAAATCTCGGAAATCCGCCCATAGGCGATCGCTATCAATATCTGAAACAATCACGGGTTTACCGAAATACGCTGCCTTACTACAGCAACCAAAACCAGGGCCAATCGCGATACCATCAATCGCCTGAGTGTAGCTTTCGGGAAGGCTCGGAGCAGCTCCATGCCGTAACTTGTTCTCTTTTTCGTCAACTAGCAGAATCGAACAAAAGCTCTCACCGGATTGTGTCTCGATAAACCGAGCCAAAACATCCAGAACATCACCCAGTACTGCGCCAGTGGCAATCATTTCGAGTACCTGTTTTTGCCCTGCGATCAGCGCCTCAGCTTGCTTGCGCTCGCTGATGTCTAGCATTGCGCCGATCATCCGCACTGGATTCCCCTGATCGTCATAGGCGACAAATCCCCGATCGATCGCTAAAGCATAAGAGTTGTCGGCGCGACGGTAACGGTATTCATCTGACCAGATTTGTTCTCCACTGTCGATCGCCGCATGAATCCCACTGACAACCCGCTCTCTGTCTTCTGGATGTATATTTTCGTACCACCAATTGGCATCAAAACCCACTTCAGTTTCCGCGTAGCCGAAGAGTTTTTGCAGGGATTCGTTCCACTCTACGCGGTTTGTCAGCAAATCCCAGTCCCAAATTGCATCGTTGCTGGCTTTGGCGACGAGGCGGTAACGGGTTTCGCTCTCCCGCAGGGCTTCCAGAGCGCGTTGGCGCTCGCTAATATTGGCGAGGATGCCAATGCTGCCGATAATCTTGCCATTGACATCTTGCAGCAGGGCTGTCCAGAGGCTAACGTCAATCAAGGTGCCGTCTTTCTTTTGGCTGCGGAATTCCCTGCCACCGCTACCACAATGTTCCTCGCCCTGCAAGTCAGTCTGAAGCAAGGCATGGAAAGCTTCCTGTTGATCTGGGGGGAAAATCGGCAGCGGACAGCCGACAACTTCTGCCGATTTCCACTCAAAAAGACGTTCAGCCTCTGGATTCCACAGGGTGACGTTCCGATTAACATCGAGCGTCACGATCGCTAACGGTGAAGTTTCAATCAGCGCTTGCAGCGTTTGGTTTGTGGTTAACAGGGCTTCTTGTGCCTGTTTTTGCTCCGTAATGTCGCGCAGGGTACCGGACGTACCGATAATTGTCCCGTCGGGAGCCAATGTTAATTTGGCGTGTCCTTCCAGCCAGCGATAGTCGCCGCTTGCACTCAGATATCTCGCCTGATAGCGATAAGATCCTTTCTGGCGTTCAATGAGAGAGCGAAACTCTTCGAGGTGTTGTGGGCGATCGCTCGGATGAATCGAATCGATTAAATTCTTACCGATACTTTCTTCGAGGGCGAAGCCGGTAATTTCTTTCCAGGCGGGATTGAGAAATGTCCAATATCCAGCTTCATCAGTCTGGAATAGCACCTGTGGCAGGCTGTTCACCAAGGAGCGATATTTTTTCTCTTGCTCTCGCAAGGAGGTTTCTGCCGACTGGCGATCGCGCTCAGAACGTTCTAGTGACGCCGCCATCGTGTCAAAGGCACCAGCCAATTCGCTTCCAAAACCGTGATTCACGCCACTACGAGCGCTCAAATCGCCCTCTGAGAGCTGCTGCATTGCCTTCAGGAGCGCCTGCACCCGACGCAACATCAACACCTCACTAACCACCCAAGTAGCACCGATCGCTAACACGGCGACCAATCCCATGCCTGCTAAGTTGCGATGCAACTGCCGATCGGCAGCAGCAACGACGGTTTTAGGGATGCCCGCTGACACGTAGAGGTTGCAGCGATCGCTCTGGTCTCTACAAGTGCCCTCCAAGGGCACGATCGCATCCAAGCTCGTTACATCATCCACGCCGGAAGCCTCCACCGTGCCTGCCCTTTTTTGCGTCAGCATCGTTTTAAACAAAGGTGCTTCCGGTGCAGCTTGCCCGACCCAGTCAGGGTTAGGATAACGAGCTAAAATTATTCCTTTGCTGCTAATCAAGCGTGTTTGATTAGCAGTAGCCAGCCTAGTCATCTGTAACGCCTCTGCCTGAATTTGAGTTGTTTGGTGTCGGCGTTCCTCGAAGTTTGTGTATATCAGCGCCAATATCAGGACGACAACCAGCAGTACCAGGCAGATGAGGCGCGATCGCAGTGAAACTGCGTATGCTTTTGCTTTTTGCAGTTTCACTGCGGATGCCTTTTCTCTTTGCACACTCGACTCAACAGAGTTCGATGATTTTGATTGCGATCGCTTACACCAGCCCATTCTTCAACATCCTTTTATGCAGGAGCAAGCCTATACCCCGGAGAATGGCTGTCGCTTCGCTAAGGGCTTTTTAAAGCTTGGGGTGAGATGAAACATAATATAGCAATCTATTTTAGTTGTGAGATGCTAGTGTTTCAGATATCCGAATTTTTTAATAAGTCGGGTATTTCTCCTTCACAATGTATTTAAGACGACAATATTATGTCAACATCAAAAAGCGATTAAGGCAATATTATTTAGAATAAAAAAAGGCGGTTGAGCCGGAGGGAAAGAGAAAAAGTAATATTTTTACCAATGTTGAAATGTCACGATTTCCCCATTCAATCCTGATTTTTGCCTTCTGGTAATCTGTATAGCACTAACCGGCGAATTAGGGGTTCTTTATGATGGCGCTGCCGCAATAAAATAACTTTGATTAATAGCTTCCAAGCAGCGAAGGAAAATATAGCCGGGAATGCCATTTGAGACGCGATCGCTAACTTCCCTTGCTGAACTGCTAAAAATGCTGCACGCAGCTTAAAATAAGCCCGCCAGTTTTGTAAATTGGAAATACTAGCTTGATGCTTTTCACTCACTAAAGCATATATTTTTTCCATCACCAGAATATTTTTTTCTAGGAAATGCTTTTGAATCGGGTGCTTTTTACTAACAGCCTGAGGGAAATCAGCTCTATCGAAGACCTTCCAGGCAATTAGCAACGAAACAGCATTGAAAGCCATTTTGATAGCACTGAAAATTTTTCCTTGTCTGAGAGCAATCTGGCTACAGCGGAATTTTAGAGAAATGCGTAATTCTTGAAGATGCGCTATCTTAAAACGAGTCTTTGGAGTAATCGACCCATGCATGGATTCAGTCTGGGGAATCGATGCAGGCAGCAACCCCTGAGAAGCAAGCTGCTTTTGACGCGAAAAGGGTTGCTGAGGATGGGATAAATTGTTAATCGCTAAAAGCTTCCAAGCAGACAGGGAAAAAACTGATGGGAATGCCATTTTGATGGCGCTCAAAATTCTTCCTTGCTTGAGAGCCACCAGACTCCAATGCAGTTTAATATAAGCTTGAATATTTTCAATTGGAGGAGTTTCTGTGCGGTGACTTTCACTCACCAAAGCATAGATTTTCTCCTTCATCAAAATATTGGTAGCCAGCCTAGTTTTTAGAGGAAATTTTTGGTTGTAAGCTCCCGGCCAAATCGTGCGATAAGCAAGACACTCGTTTACAAAAACAGCATCCCCAAACTGGGCAATTTTGATCCAAGAATCAATGTCATCGAAGTTTGCATCTAAGCGAGAATCCCAACCGCCAGATTTCAGAAAAGCCCAACGAGCGAAGACTACTTGAATAGGAGTGCCAAAAGGGATAAGTTCTAATAGCATCCCAAAATGAAGGTCTTCTTGGGGAATCGCGAAGGCTTTACCAGGACCAATTCGTTTGGTTCTGTAGAGTTCGATTTCGTTGACATCAACCTGCGCCGCCTGACAAGAAGCGATGACAGCGTCTGGACACAACGAGATCGCCCGATTCATTTCCTCTAGAAAATTCGGTGCTAAATAGTCATCATCATCAACCGGCTTAATCCACTCGCCTCTGGCAAGCTGCACTCCTGCATTCATCGTCGCGGAGTGACCGAGATTAACCTGATTGCGGTGATAAACGAGGCGTTCGTCACCTTTGGCACGAAGTGCTGCCACTAAACTGGTCACATAGTCTTGGGTACCATCCGAAGAGCAGTCATCCACAACAATGACTTCACAGGGCAGCGTTTGGGCAAGCGAGGTGTCAATTGCCCGTTTTAGCAATGAAAGGCGGTTATAAGTCGTAATAACGATGCTGAATTTCATCCCAGCTCCGCTTGGGAGAACTTTGCCAAACTTATCCCGTCTTGACACATAAACAGAAGATAAAGATTACGAAGTTTGCAAAGCTTTATACTACAACGGTCAGTCAATTTTAGGTTTTAGAGTAGCGATCGCTCACTTCTCCATAATCGCTTTAAAATCCAAAATTGACTGACGAGAGAGCTAGTGGCTGGGCGCAAAGCCGTGGGACGTGAAGTTGCCATGCAACCCGTAAGGGATATGATGCTTCAAGTGCAATCGCGCCACCGGACCTCGATCGACGTGTGCGGCATCTAAAATAACGACATCAGAGCGGTGGTGAGTAGAGTCGTACACTAACGTCAGCACCCAACCCTCATCTTCACCTGTAGCACCCGGACGAGGCACAAAAATCGGTTCGCTAACATAGCCTTGGGGTGCTGCACTCCAGAGTTGGCGACGATCTGTTTTTAAATCCACCTTGAGGATAGCTTGGAGAGGTGCATTGCCTTGGGCAGCATGAGCTGCACCTAGATATAGATACTGATAAGGGCGTCCGACTCGTTCGGGATGAACGAAGGGAAACTCGCAGCAACGGCTTTCTAAAAGCCTCCGCCGTACCGTTTTATCTTTATCCTTTAAGTTCAACTGGAACCGCCACATTTGTCCGGGGGATAGCGCCTGAAAGTCCACCTCTCGATAGTCTGATTCCGGCTCAACCTCTGGAAAAGACTCATAGCAAATTGAGTCAATGCAAATTTCGTCCCCTTGCTCAAAGGCATTGGCATGGTGGAAGACAAAACCCGACTGAGTTTCAAAAATTTGCATTTTTTCCCCTGGTTGCGGGTTGCGGGGAATCACCACAATCCGAGTGAGTTGCTCCGGTTGGAACTTGACACACTCACCAGCACCCCGAAATCCTAACAGGAATGGTACTGGGTTGAAGGAAACGGGATTTTGGAAGAAGATGCAGTAATTGGGCGTAATCGCAAAGTCATGAATGAAGGCGAAGCCAGGAACGCTGTGAGAGTTTCGCTGCACAACTTTGCCATCCACATCTAATTCATAGATGATGATGGTGCTGGAAAGACCCGGCTTAATCGCAAAGTTCACTAAGCCAGGGGCACCCCCGAAGCGATCGCATTTAGGGTCAATGCGAGGATGGGCGGCAAAGGCGTCACCATTTTGCAAAACTCCGTCTAGATATTCTTTCCCCAGCGTTTCTAAGGTGTTGGGGTCTAAGCGATGAGGTTCGGCAGCTTCCCAAAGCGCCAGGAGTTTGCCCCCCCAGTAAATAACGTTGGTGTTGGCAATATTTTTGAGTTTCACATCAAAAGCATTGGCTAGCCAACCACCGGGCTTCTGGGTGCCAAAGACGCCGCGATAGAGAATTTTACCGGCTTGCTGTTCTTCTACATAGCCCTGTGTGCGGACATAGCGATTGCGAAAGTGGGCGCGACCCTCTGAAAAGGCAATCCTGGCAATCATGCCATCCCCATCAAATGGGTGGTGGATGCGTTGACCCTTGACATCTAGCAACCCAGGACCATTCCGAAACAGGGTTCCTTCTAATTCTGCGGGAATCTCCCCTTCAATGTCATCAATCCAATAATCAAATTCTTGCGGCAAAGATTCATAGCCCTTTTGCCACTTTTTGATGTGGTAGGGAAGTTTATCGGGCACCTCTGTAGGCACCGGAAAGCGTTCTGGTGTGGGTATTTGCATATTAAACGGTTCGGCTTAGAAAAATTCTTGACGCGATCGTGAACGAGGACGGAAGTGTTAGCGCCGCTGCACGTTAAGTCGGCGGGATGAATGATTTATCGGATGGGATAGCGATCGCTATCCCATGCAAGTGTTGGGTTTCCTGATGTCCCAACCTCCGAAAATCTTCAATTTAATTGCATCCGCCTCCTGGGTGCAGCAGCCTTCTGATTCTTGTTCCCAGTTTGAAACTGGAAGCGGAATCAGCACTGCCTACTCTCGATCCTTCCTCTTTTAGTCAGCGGGTTCTTCTACTGTGGGGATGAGTTCTGGAAGAAAGTCAGGAACAAAAGACCGTTCCCGATGCTGGATGGGTGCTGACTGTATATGTATGGCTGATGACGGTTGCAAGCTTGGCATCTCCCCAGATGGCTCGGTTTCCGGTTTGCCTGCGGGTAGCCAACCAATCAGTGGCAGCGGCAGAAGGGTTGATAGATTTGTAATCACTACCAGCTGCCAAAGATGGTCAAAATTCCTTTCGGTGATGCCCAGCCAATAGGTGAGGACGGCTCCCAGTTCGTGGGACAATAACCCTGCCATATTTGTCACCGACATCAGTAGCGCAAACAAGGTTGCTTCCACTCCAGGCGGACATAGCCGCGCTGCGAGTACCAACAAGGGCATATAGGCAATCTGTCCCATGACTGTCAAAATCAGACTGTCTCCCAGGCTGAACCAGCGGTCGTCGATGCCTAAAGAGCGGTTGGTATGAGTCACCAGCAGCAGCGTGGTCATTCCAAGTGCCGCGGCGATGATCGTTGTCCAGGTGAAAATGGTGCGAAAGGGGACAGCTTTGAGAAATCGCTGAAAAATTGCAATTCCGATCAGGGAGGCGAGACTGGTGACAAGACGTACCCGTCCCAAAAATTCTGGTTCAAATCCCAGTTCGTTGGTCGTGAAGTAGAAAAAGGCACTATCTGCGGTTGGTGTGGCTTGCAAGAGAAACAGAAAGGCGGTTGGTAGCCAAATCGATTTTTGGCTAACGGCTTTTCCCAGTTGTTTGATCTGGTTGGCGACGGTGGAAGCATCCGGGCGATCGCTAATTGGCTCTTCTGCAATTAACCAAGCAACTGCTGACACAATTAAGGGGAAACCAGCGGTAATCGCAAAAATAGTATGGCTTCCGAAGTGTTGCAAAAGGGAACCGCTAAAATACGCAGTGACTAAGCCTCCCAGCGATGACGCACCCCATGAGAGGGATTGTAGGGAACCGGCATCACTCTGAGACTCTGCCCTGGCTCGTTCTACCACCAGCGAGTCTACAATTACATCACTCACCGCTACTGAGAGGGATGAAAGCGCGATCGCGACGGTCGCCGCCCAAGCCGTATGCACAACCGTTGCCAGACTAAACCAGGAAATCGCTCCCAATAGTCCGGATAAAATCAGATAGGGTCGCCGCCGATAGCCAAACAATGGTAGACCATCTGACAGAAAACCAAATAATGGCTTTACCACCCAAGGGATGGCAGCAATGCCCATCAAAGCCGAAACTTGAGCCGGACTTAGCGACAGTTCATCTTTGAGAAAAAAGCTGACTGCTAGACGCGCTAAACCCAAGATTCCCTGCACCAAATAGACGGTTAGAATGGCGCATAACTCAGGAGTCGGCTCATGACCAAAGAACACCTTTTTGATTGCGGAGTTCTTGATTTCGGACATACCAGAGGGGGAAAACTGCATTGATAACTTTTTTTAAGAAATATCAACATTCACCCTATGATAACCTCCCACTTTGGATGTGTTGTTAATCCCAAGCCGGGATAGCTAGTCGTTGGGAGTCCTTAATTCCGACCTCTCCAAAGAGTACAGATAAGGTAGGACAGGAACTTCAGGGGCGTCAGGGAAGGAATGGGAAAATAACCCCATTCAGTAAATTTGTGGAAAGAAAGAAGTTGTCTATAAACATCGACTTGTATAGGTTTGGCGATATTTGTAAGTCGCTTTTTGCTCTCGATCAAACCCATTCCTAGAAATTAGCGATTTTTTCTTTTTCCCTGACTCCTGACCGTTTACCCAGAATGAGGGGTGTAGCCCATCATTCCCTAAGTGCCATAATGTGGTGATGCCAAATCAGCAGCCGGTAAATTTACCAGGTTTCGATTCCCGCAATTAGCCCTAAAGCTACAGTAAAAAATGCTATGGCTCTGTCTTTGCCTCTGTTTCTCCCCATGTTAGCTGCGCTAAGGCTAGGGCGATGATGAAAGGCTTTTTTGAATCCCAGACATCGGCGCTATTGAATCTAAGCGATCGCCTCCAGATTGCATTGTTAGACTTCACGGGTGTGCGAGTGGTCGCGATCGCGACTCTTGTTGTGAGTGGGTTTGTCTTGGGAGTGCGTCATCTGGGCGGTCTACAACCTCTAGAACTGATTGCTCTAGACCAACTGGTACGCTTACATCCCGATCCAGGTCCCGACCCCCGGCTATTGGTTGTGGGCATTACAGAAGGCGACATTCGCACTCAGAAACAATGGCCTATATCCGACCGGACAATGGCGCAGCTATTGGCAAAGTTGCAATCCTTTCAGCCCCAAACGATTGGCTTAGATGTGTATCGGGAAATCCCGCAACAGCCAGGAAATGCCGAACTTAAGGTGCAACTCCAGGAAAAAAATATCTTTGCCATTAAGAAATTTGGCGACACGGAGCTGGAACTGGTGTCGCCGCCGCCGGGATTTCCCGAGGAGCGAGTTGGTTTTAACGATTTGCTGCTCGATGCAGATGGTGTTGTCCGCCGCAATCTATTATTTGTCTCCGATGATACAGGCACTTACTTCGCATTTTCCCTACGACTTGCGATCGCCTATTTAGAAAGCGTGGGCATCACACCAGACTCCAGCCAACAGAATCCCGATCATATTCAACTGGCAAAAGCCGTATTTGTCCCGCTCCAACCAAACTCTGGCGGGTATCAAAATGTGGATGCGCGGGGCTACCAAGTTCTGCTGAATTACCGATCCTCAAACGTGGCGCGGCAAGTTACGCTCACCCAAGTGTTAAAAGGAGAGATTGACCCGAACTGGGTGAAAAACAAGATTGTGCTGATTGGCACAACGGCACCCAGCGCCAAAGATACTTTCTCAACCCCCTACAGCCCAGCCGAAAAGAAAACCGCTAAGATGCCCGGAGTCTTGGTTCATGCCCAGATGGTCAGCCAATTCCTTGACGCTGCCACGGGGGAGAGACCCCTATTTTGGTTCTGGGATGAACGGATAGAGGTGTTATGGATTATCGGATGGACACTGCTGGGTGCGATCGCAGCTTGGTGGTTGCGGCATCCCGTTGTCTTAATTTTGGGCTGCGGCGTTGGTTTGGGGGTTTTGTTGGGCACTTGCTTCTATCTGTTTACCCAGCAAGGATGGGTGCCTCTCTCGGCTCCCGTACTGGGATTTATCCTCACCAGCGGGGTGGTCATCACCTACCGCTCTTATGATGCACAGCAGCAGCAACAAATTATCATGAAGCTGTTGGGACAAAATACTTCACCGGAGGTTGCTGAGGCTCTCTGGAAAGGACGCGATCGCTTGCTTAAATCTGGGAAATTACCAGGAATTAAGCTAATCGCAACCATGATGTTTGCAGATATAAAAGATTTCAGCACCATTGCCGAACAAATGCCTCCGGAAGCTTTGCTGGAATGGTTAAATGAAATGCTGGATGTCGTTACCCACGAAATCATTAACCATGAAGGCATTATCAACAAGTTTACCGGGGATGGCTTCATGGCTGTGTTTGGCGTGCCGATGGATCGCATCCACAAGGAGGAAGTTGCTCTTGATGCCCAGCGCTCGATAGAGTGCGCTTTAGCCATCGGCGAAATTTTAGAGGACTTGAACCAAAACTGGAAAACTCGTGGCTTGCCGGTTATCCAGATGCGAATCGGAGTTTTTACGGGTCCCGTCGTTGTTGGTAGTTTAGGAGGCAAAGACCGCTTGGAATATGGCGTCATTGGCGATAGCGTCAATACTGCCGCCCGCCTAGAAAGTTGCGAGAAACACCGCCAACCAAGCAACTGCCGCATCCTTATCGGCAAGGAAACCCTGGTTCATCTTGATAACCAGTTTCTGGTTGAATCTTGGGGACCATTGCCACTCAAGGGCAAACAGCAAATGGTTGATGTCTATCTTGTTGTGGGGCGTCCAAGGGAAAGAGCGTCAGAAGTTTGATGAGTGACAAATTTTCTAGGAAACGGCGAGTTGATTCTACGGACGCGATCCGGAAGGGGCATTTGCGATCGCTTTCTTGGCAATTTTTTTTCTTTCTTCGTACTGGCTACTCAAGCGGGGACAACTTTTGTCTCCTCTCAATTCATACTCCCCTATCCGTTGATCTAGCCTTTACCCACATCAGTTGAAAGCCCTGCCATGCGATCGCGGAGAAGGGCTTTTGGACTTATCAGTAAAGCATAGATCCGTTGATCGGGTGGAGTTCCACTTGTCCCGCTTTTGTCCCGCTTTCAACGGGTAGCCCTCTAACTATTTTGATTAATTCTTTTACAAAAATTCATTAATATTTTTTACGCTTATTAAAGCAGTGTCATAAATCGTTAAAAATTAAGGGCACTATCAGAAGTATGCTGAATGATGAAAAATATCAGTTCCCAGATACTTCCCAGATAAATCGGTCTCTCTTGTTAGCACTTATCACATTTTCATCAACATCAACTTCCCGATTCATTGGGTCAGAAAGCAATAAAAGCAAAGCGATTTTTTCTGAGTAAAGAGGCATTTCGATGATTGAAAAAATTTTGTTGGCGGACTCTGGAACCGGACATTCTAAAGAGATGCTCAAGGCTTTGATAGAACTGCCTTCGATCCAACGGGCAGCAGTCACCATCTTGCACGTCGTTCCTTCTCAAATTACCACTGAGGCAATGACTTCAAAGTGGGAAGAGGGAGGCAGGCTTCTCGCTACAGCCATCCAATCTCTGAACCTAGATCCAAATCACGTTAACACCATGCTGCGGCAGGGCGATCCCAAGGATACGGTTTGCCAGGTAGCAGAAGAAATAAGTGCTGATTTAATTATTATGGGTTCGCGGGGGCTGAAGCGTCTGGAATCCATTTTAGAAAACTCAGTCAGTCAATATGTTTTCCAATTGTCTTCCCGCCCAATGTTGTTGGTAAAGGACGATATTTACGTCAAGAAAATCAACCGCATTATGGTTGCAATGGACGGCTCAGAATCGGCACAACAATGCTTAAATCTGGCTTTGTACCTGTTGCGAGATCAAAAGGGAGGGCAGTTGGTTCTGGTTCACGTCAACAAGGCTCGGACAGGTTTTGAGGAAGCCGCTAACGCTGAAAAAGATCCTGTACTTGCTCCGGCGATCGCTGCTGCCAAAAAACAAGGCATTTCTTATAAGTGTGTCACCGGAAATGGTAAGGCAGGCCCAGAAATCTGTCGTTTGGCAGAGGAATTAAATGTTGACTTGTTAATGCTGGGTTCTCCCGATCGCCGCCCTTCCATCGCCAAAGGTTTACCAGACTTGGATCGCTTGCTAGGAACTTCGCTATCGGATTATGTGCGGGTTTATGCAAATTGTCCCGTTCTCTTAGGACGCACCGCGACTACCTAAGAAACGCCAAACCTAAGCCAAACCTAACTGTAAAAAAATTCCCCTCGCCAGAAGGACATGGCAAGAGCCTTGTCCATACTACAGCGGGGGGATTTTATTCGATACAGATGATTAAGGATTCTTGTTGCTTTCGCGGCTAGCAGTTTGGATGTACAGAATCAACAAGAAAACTGTGGGAACCAGCACAAACAGGATGCTGGCGACAAAACCAAGATCGTTAACTTGCATTGAACCCAGCCTCTAATTAACTTTAAAGCACCACCTTTAAGCATATCATCCGGCGTCTGTCTTGAGGAGAGTGCGATCCCAAGAAGTCAAAATAGCGATCGCATTTTCCAAAGCAAGGGCGATAGCGTTAGCGAAGCGAGGCGTTAGCCTAGCGCCGACCTGTCGGTTCCCATATTCCCCCGAACAGTACGATAGTGAAGTGCCGACCTATCGGTTCGCTATCTTGGAGCAGACATTGAGGCGATCGCATTCTCAACTCTACAAAAGCGCGATCGCTAAGGAATTCACCAAAGACATCTATGGCTGAAATCAAACGCAGTCTGGCAGTGGTCATCTAGCTCAACTGATGTGGAGTCTGAGTGCTAAAATGCCTCCCAGTGCCAGCAAACCGAGCGCCCGACGGAAGTAGTTGACCCCCTCAAACAACTCCTGCCATGCCCAGGTGAACAATGCACCGAACCCTACTAAATCAACTTCTGTCTGGAGATTGCCGCTAGGCAGAACAAGTTGAAGTAGGGTCGCTGCCAACCCAACCAAAAGCGGTAGATTGGGTGGCTGAGCAATGACAATCTTGCCAGAGCTGTCTCGAAAAGTACGATCGAACAATGTAGCTTCCTGCGCCTTAAGCTCTTCTGAATTACGGTTCAACTGGGACGACATCTGACAAAACCTTAATACTACTTAACTCAAATGTTAGGGTTGGGCCGTCTAGTTGGGGTCTAGCTCAAGTCGGAGATTACTAGAGCGATCGCTCTAGTCTTCTATCGCATGAAACTGGAAGGGTATATTTTTAGAATTTGCTTTTAGAATTCGCGCCCTCAACTTTGGTGCTGTGAGAGGGGCTGTTTTAGTGCTACTTCTTCCATTCCGCATCTGCACAAAAATTGCTTCAAATTGGCAGACAATTGGATCGGATATAGCAGTCAGTTCTAAAACTTTCCTCTCTCTACAGGACTAGATTGAAGCGTAGAATTGCGATGCCTTCAACACACAGGAACGCGATCGCAAAATTAGATTTCAAAGTCTGAATAGAGCAATCAAACTTCACTCTCCAAGCATTGGTCGTACTTGCAATTTCTAGAAGTTTCAATTAGAACCTCCAATGATTAGCTTTTATTTGATTACAACCTGTAGCTTATGTCGCATACATAGAGGTCTAACGGTGAGGTTGTGCGGCGGCAAGCAAACTCGAATACCTACTGATAACCTCTGTTCCGTCCGCACCAAAGCAATGTTTAGACCGCGTATGCTCTATGCGTTGGCTCTGAACAAATAGATCCCCCACATAAGATATAGACCCACATTCCGCACCCCCTACTGTCACAATCGGTTTTTACGGAGTTCAGTGAGCTGATAAGGGTCACTTGTTATACAAAGAACTAGAAAATCAGTTTTACGATCACGAAACCAAAATCCCCAAAAAGCCAAAATTCGTAGTATGACACTTTGAGGTGCGGAAAGTGGGTCATAACACTAAACATTGGGATTGCAACCAGCAGGTATAGTACGCATAGTATTTATGACTGCTATTGAGTACAGCAAAGTAATATGCTTTCATCCCTATTTTAAAATAGACAGTACTCCTGATATACAACCCGTCAAAAAGAAAATCTAATGACAGCACAGGTACAATTTGAACAAAATGCCCACAACACGACGAAGCCGAACAAACCAGAGGTGGTATGGAAGTCTAGCGATGGATTTTCCTGCCTGTACCACGGCGATAGTTTAGAACTCATGGCTTCGCTGCCTGCTGAAAGCATTGACTGTATCTGGACTGATCCCCCCTATAACCTTTCAAATGATGGAATTACCTGTGTCGCTGGGCGCATGGTTAAAGTTAACAAAGGTGAATGGGATCGTAGCCAAGGTGTTGAGCTAGACCATGAGTTTAACAAAGCATGGCTAGCTGCTTGCTATCGTCTACTTAAACCAACGGGCACTATATGGGTAACCGGGACTCTGCATGTATACCCATCAGTTGGATTTGCTATGCAGCAGCTTGGCTTTCGCATTCTAAATGACATTATTTGGGAAAAACCTGCTCCACCTCCGAATCTAGGGTGTCGCTGCTTTACTCATTCAACAGAGCTAATATTGTGGGCGACTAAGGCACGTAAAGGAAAAGAACGCTACACCTTCAATTACGAGGAGATGAAGGCTGAGAATGGCGATAAGCAGATGAAAAACGTCTGGAGAATGTCTGCTCCTAACAAAGATGAAAAACTTTACGGTAAACACCCAACACAAAAACCTGTCGATCTTGTTGCACGATGTCTTCGAGCAAGTACAAATCCAGGCGATTTGGTTTTTGATCCTTTTTCGGGTTCTTCCACCACTGGAGTTGCAGCTTTGTCACTAGGTCGAAAATTTATTGGTTGTGAAGCAGATACAGATCACATTGAACTATCAATCAAACGACTGACTAAACCTGTTCAACTAGATTTGCCACCTGCCTTGAAGCAAGGTCATCTATGGAAAGAGTAGACGCGATTAATAGGCTTACCGCACTGGTAAGTAAAGATCTTCGGCAGCTAGCAGACCAATTTAATGTTACAGTTTGGAGCCAAGAAGGTAAGAAAAATAAGGGCTGGGCTGGTCACACGATTGAGCGCTATCTAGGCTTGGCTATCAACTCGTCTCGATCTCCTAATTTTGGTAGTTGGGAGTTAAAGCTAGTTCCATTAGTAGCCAGACGAACAGGAATACTTAGGGTAAAAGAAACGATGGCGATCACTATGATCGATCCTGTGGAAGTTGTAAGCAAAGAGTTTGAAGAAAGTCATCTCTTCAACAAATTACAGAAAATTGTTGTTGTGGCTCGTGTTTTCGAGAGTCAAGCAGACAAGCGTTCTCTTGTACATTCAGTAGCCTCCTTTGATCTTGATAATCCTGAAATATATGATCAAGTGAAAGCAGATTATAACCTTGTTCGGGAAATAATAAGAATTCAAGGATTTTCAAGTCTTAGCGGCAGAATGGGCAAACTTGTGCAGCCAAGAACAAAGGGTCAAGGTCATGGAAGCACTTCTCGCGCTTTCTATGCTCGCACAGTGTTTGTCGCGCATATTTTGGGAGAGGGCTACTCGATTCCTTTGCCCGTTACACCAGAATAAACTTTTTCTGGAAAATTCCGATGTAACTTTGCCGATCACTGGAGGCGGAGCCTTCGCGGAGTATGCCAAGGCGGAGTATTGGAACGAGTGAGATCGCTCTTCGCTGTAGGTTGGATTAATTACAGTCAATTCCTTGCTTGTAAATCAGTAGGTGATGCGAAACCAAACAGGACTAGATTGGCCGATCGCATTAAGTTGAAGGATACAATGCGATCGCGGAACGTTCTGGTGCCGCCCGGTTGTTAAATAGTGACCTTAATAAGCGCGACCATCTTTGTGCGTTAAAGCCCATTCGCCATTCGGCAATTGTGTTGCTTTGAGATCGTCATTTGGAAATTCGACCTCATCTCCCTCAGTGCGATCGCCAATTTCAAGATAGGTTACATTTTCCTCAGATCGATTAATCAGTTGATGGGCGATCCCGGTGCCTGCCTTAAATCCATAGCAGTCACCGGGATGCAAAACGAATTCCTCTTCGCCTAGTACCAGCGTTGGACTGCCTTCCAATACCAGGATAAATTCTTCTTGCTTTGAGTGGCTGTGAGCCAGAGCAGAAACGGCACCGGGTAAGAGATGGGTTAAATTAACTCCAAAATGAGTCAATCCGAAATACTCACCTAGTTTTCGCTTTTGTCGTCCCTTCACAAGGGAAGCATAAGGTTCTGGATATATCGTCTTACCGAGCGGTGCTGAAATCGATTTAGATGAAATTGGCGCTTGCTTCACAACTTACCCTCCCTTGGTATTTTTCGACACAATGCTCATTTATCCACCCGTTATTTTCCTCAGCTTGCTATTACATACCCCACGTATTATCCCAGCTATCGCACTCTTGAATCAGTTGGTGTACCGCAGCATCTGCGGTTGAAAATGTACCGCAATTAGTTCTTTTTGTTCCAGATGCCGCATGACCCACATCTCGATACAACACAAACTGACCGTCCTCAGAGTGAATAGAGAGCGTAATAGCAACGCCATTTGTATACTGTTTCCACAAGCTAACAAATGAAGCTCCTTGTGGTATCAGGTTTACATCTTCAACATCACAAATCCATTGCCGTTGTTGCAAGTCTGTCCACGTATGTTCCTCTATCATTACATTCCATGCTCTTATCGTATTTGAGTTGTACTATTACCTAAACAAACACTAATTGAGCCAAAACTGTACTAGACACGGATTCTAAACAACGATTTACAAGAACGAACGAGCGATCGCATTAAGTTGAAGGATACAATGCGATCGCTTTCATCAACACATCTGCAATTAAAGCTTCTTGAAGTATCTGGCAACTGGGAATAGCTCAAAGCCCACCTTTTCATAGGTGTGATGGGCTGGGGCATGACCCGGATCGCCTCCAGTTTCAACCATCGCAATAGACATCCCAGCATCTTTCATCCAACCCAGAGCGAATTCTATCAGAACACTACCAATACCGCGACCTTGATAGTCTGGATCGACAGCAACCATGTAGATTTCACCCATGCTGTCCTCTGAATGGAGTTTCACAGCTACAAAACCCACAGTAGAACCGGCATCAATAGCAACCCATACATTCGTGTCTTCCGCAGCACAGACATCCTCGACAGCTTTTTGCTGGCTCACACGCCAATGATTGGGATAGAATGCCCGGTACACATCAGCGTTCATCGCTTTCTGAATCGAATCAAAGACCGGAGTCCATGCCCGAAGCGAAAGACGAATAACCGCATCAAGGTGGCGAGGGTCGTATGGTTCAATTTGCATTCCCACATCAACTCCAGTTAATGCAAGCTTTATCGAGTATACTACAATACACTACAAGCTCTGGTAGCTTAGCTTTGAATGCTTACTGCTCTGCAAGCAGCTTGTAAATCTCACGCTTTACCTGAACAAGCAGATCGCGTACTCGATTGGCTTGCTCCACATTGC
Source organism: Coleofasciculus sp. FACHB-1120 (assembly GCF_014698845.1). Classification (NCBI taxonomy): domain Bacteria; kingdom Bacillati; phylum Cyanobacteriota; class Cyanophyceae; order Coleofasciculales; family Coleofasciculaceae; genus Coleofasciculus; species Coleofasciculus sp. FACHB-1120. The sequence goes on from NZ_JACJTV010000001.1 coordinate 141,955, forward strand.
CACTTCGAGCAACTTGGGTGACGGCATCATTCAACTGAGTTAAAGTATGCCGCAACTCAATCAATTCAGAAGGCTTACTTTCCGTAAAACTGTCGCGAGCGTTTCTAGAATGAGAGTGCTGGTGGCGATCGCTCAAGAATTGTCTGCCACTCTCTGTAATCGTATAAACTCGCTTGCCCTCGACCTCCTCACTGGTCAAATAACCGCCTTCTTCCAGCATCTGAAGCGTTGGATAGACAGAGCCTGGACTAGGGCGGCGAAAGCCACCGCGACGTGCTTCTAACTCTTTCATCAATTCATAACCATGCTGGGGACGCTCAGAGAGAAGCTCCAGCAGAATGAACTTAATATCGCCGCGACGGGTACGAGGCTCATCTCCCCATCCACCACCAGACGAACCTCTGCCTCCATGTCGCCCACTCATGAAAAATCGATTGCCAAATCCTTCTCCTGCCCATGCTGGCATGGGAGTACGTGAATGAAATGGTCTGAACATACTTAGATCCTGGTAAGTTTTGGTTAACGTATCGCGATATATCGCTTATTTTTATAATCTATCGCGATATATCGGATTCGACAACAACAAACCCCTACATTTTTTCTCAGTTACCGATTGCTACAAACAATCGGCTTACAGCAAATTACAGATGGGTGCGAGCTTCTGATAAGCCATAATCACATACAACCAGGGAAGATGCCAATTTATCAAAAGATTAGTAAGAGTTTCTCAAGCTAGTGCCTCTGGGACGATGGTTCTAGGCAGTAGAGCGAGAAAATTTAAACGCAGAGGATGCAAAGGAAGCGCAGAGTAACGCACAGAATTTATCATCCCTTAGCGTAACTTTGCAAAATCCTTTACGATCTTTGCGTTAATAAACCTTCAATTTTTTATCGCGGCTTTGTTTTCACACTTGTTGGACCATTTACAAGAGTTTGACAAGCTAAGCGATAGGTTTCTGGCTTTTTCTTCAGTTTGCGATTTTCCACCTCAGTGCGAGGCGAAAGATTTTCCATGCCTTCCACAATTTCCACAATGCAGGTGCCGCATTGACCGTAGCCCCCGCAGTTCATCATCTTTCCCCTAAAGGTATAGATATCAATTCCGTTCTGGAGAGCTTTTTCTCTTAAGTTAGCCCCATCCGCTGCGATCGCTTCTTGATTTTCGTTGACAAATGTAATGTTAGCCATCCGCCTTTTAACTCACCTCGCTTCTATTAACAAATCTTAAGAAATTATACAAATTTAGCAAAGCCAATCTCTACGGAAATGCCAGTAGTGTTTTGAGACACCGTAGAATCGATTCACTTCCCCTGCCTATTCGGGCTGATCGAAAAGTTGACTATCTGGGAGATTGCTAATGTTGCGTTGGAGAGCTGCCAGGGAGCGATTGTAATCCAGAACCGCTGTAAGACGGTTGACTCTAGCACGAGTTAGCTCGGTTTGAGCGCTAATTACATCTGTCTGGGTGCCAACGCCGGATCTAAATCGTAACTCTGCCAGACGCAAGCTTTCTTCTGCTTGGGTAACGGCAAAAAAGGCAGTTTGAATATTCTCGGCATTCGACCTTAAGTTGAAATAAGCTTGTTCTACCTGGAAGCGGATTTGGTTGCGCTGGTCGGCAAATTGAGTTTCAGCGATCGCAATGTTGGCTTTTTCCTGATTTGCTCTCGCTCTGGCAGCTCCCCCATCGTAAAAATCCCATCGGAATTGTGCCCCCAGCGTTAAACCATCGGCTGGCCCCAAATCGTCATTTAATACCCCTAAAACGCTGTAGTTGGCAATTAGGTTGACTTGCGGTCTGGTTGCTGCTAGGGCAATACGCCTTTGCTCTTGGCTGATGTTCCGTCGCGCCAAGAGCTGTTCTAGCTCGGCTCGGTTCTTCACGGCGAGGATAATACTTTGTTCTAGAGTTAGATTCCATTCCCCGGCAACCTCAATTTCGTCTGCTGCCGCCACCTCAACGGTTTGCCCTAAACTTAAGAGCTGCGTTAACTGTCTGCGGGCAATGCTCTGTTGACTTCGGCTACGAGTGAGATCCTGCACGGCATTTGCCAGCTGCACCTGCGCCCGCAGTACGTCAAATCGCGTTCCTAGTCCAGCTTGTTCTAGCAATTGAGCATCCCGGAGACTCCTGGCGGCATCTGTCACGGCTGCTTGGGAAATCTCAGTTTGGGAATCGGCTTCTTGCAGATCGTAGTAGGCATTGCTGACATCCAGGCGGAGTTGCTCGGACTGGCGTTCTACTTCTAACTGATCGAATCGCAGCTGTTCTTCTGCCGCCCGGATACGTGCCCCGCGCCGCCCGGAGGTGTAGAGTTCGTAACTCACTTGCAGGCTGGTGTCAAAGGATGTCGAGACGGTATTATCGTCATCATTCCCCAAGAATGGGTTTAATGGCGATGACTGTTGTCGCTGATTTTGTAGCTCAGCATTCGGGGAATCTGACCGAGTAAAATTTGATTCTACGCCGATTGTTGGAAACTCAGCCGCCCGAAATTCTCGCACGGATGCCCGCGATCGCTCTAGGGTCAGAATCGCTACTTGTAAATCCCGATTGTTGCGCCGTGCTAGCTCCAAAGCTTGTTGTAGGGTAATTCGTTGGAAGTTTTGGATTTGCACTTCCTCAGATCTGGTAGGAAATTGTAGGGGATTAGCGCTGGGGTTAAGGTATTCAGGGGGTAGGCTATCCAGAGAGGCGGGTGCCTGTGGCGATTGTGCTGGAGCCGACTGGGAAACACCTGTCTTGGCTCCCGTTGAGTCTGGAGAGTTAGCTCCATCTCGGCTAACGGCTTCCTTTAGCGTCTGGGAAGAGATTGCGGGAAGCGTTGGGGTAGGGTCACCCGACGGGGTTCCCTTACTTTCAACTGAAGCCTGATTTGGCTGAGTCAGAGGAGGCTTTTCTTGTGCAACACTCAGTTTTGCACAGCTCATGGCGATCGCTGCACTTGCACCTACAGCCATGAGACCAGTTCCTACCCGGTGAAACGAATGACTAGAATTTGGCATAAGTTTTTGAATTTGGTCTGCGCTGTTAGAAAAACTTCTTTTCTTTAGCTCAAGCACCTTAAGAAGGATACTGGGTTGCGAATGTGCTTGGCAAACGAATTTTTGTGACTTGGGGCAAGAACCTGAAAATGCAGAACCCTAAGCTTGATATTGGTGCATTCTGCCAGAAATCATTAACTCGATGCAGCCCTAATGCCGATAGCCATTGTATTTCCCTTCACATGGCTTTGCCATCCGGTTGCAGTATTCGATGTCTTTCAAGTGGCAACGATTCCCGTCTCCACCTCGCTTTGCTCTGAACTTTCCACACAGGGTTGTGTTCGCTCAAATGCCAGTCGTTCGTTTAACCATTCAATTTCGCTTTGAATCACTGCCATGCATCGGTGCCAAACTTCTGTCTGGTAGGGTTCTGCTGACAGCGGTTCCATTTCTTGGCTTTCCAGACGCAGCCGACAAACCATCAGGCGATGCTCCAGCAATTTAATCCGTTTTGCGGGTTCTAAGTGACCAAAAAAGAAAAACTTGATCGTGAAGCGAGAGCGAGCATTCACCCAGCTTTCATGAGGATATTCCATCATTTTGTGCATCCAGCGCTCGCGCCCTTGATCTGTAATGCTGTAAATCTTGCGGAATGAACCCGCTTCTCCTTCCTCCTCTACCAGCACTGATATTGCACCCCGTTCTTCCAGGCGCTTCAAGAGCGGATATATAGCTCCATAGTTGACGCTGATACAACCACTCATGAATAGCTCTAATTGCTGTTTTAAGCGGTAGCCATGTAGCGGTTCGCGTTGCAGTAGACCTAAAGTAGCTAATTCCAGCATTTATATCAAACTGATACAATTAATTGTTGCATTTGATTTTAATATATGTAGATATCTATCTGCTGTCTCTTCTGGCTCAATCATCAGACTGAGGTGGGGTAGCAATGACCGCAAGCCCATTAAGAAAACTATATAAGCCAATCGCGACGCTGTTGAAAGTCCTTTAAGTATCGGTGTCTAAGCGTAGAGCGGTTTGCTATTAATACTAAGTAAAAGGAGAGGAAACGAAGATGCCCGATCCTGAGTCCCCAAACTCCCCAGCTTCAATTGACGCAGAACAGCCTGCGATCGCAGACGATCGTCAGGCTCTAGAAAACGATGAGTCTACGTATCAACCAAGGAAAAGACAGCGTTGGTCTGTGGCGCTGGGAATTATCCTTTTAATTGTCGGTGCAGGTTTTGGTTGGCGGTGGTGGCATAGCCGTGCTAATGATGCACCGAATGCGACTGCGGCGGCGGCGGGTCAACCTCAAGGAGTTCCTGTCAAGCTATCAACGATAGAAACAGCGACAATTCAGGAAAGTTCCGAGTTTGTCGGTGCTTTAGAAGCGCAACGTTCAGTGGTATTAAAGCCTGAAATTGACGGACGAGTCAGTCAGATTTTTGTTGCTGAAGGCGATCGCGTTCCGGCTGGGAAGCCCTTAGTCCAACTCAGCCGCGAAAAGAGACAAGCAGAATTAGCTGGCGTCCTCCAGGCTGTTAACGCCGCCCGCGCCACCCGTGCCAATGCCGCGTCGCAAATTAAAGCCTTAGAAGCAGAACGGGCTTCTCGTGTCGCTGAAGTGGAACTACAACAGGAAAACCTCCGCCGCACTTCTACCCTCGTACAGCAAGGCGCGTTGCCCAGAGCGCAACTAGACCAAGTTACCCGCGATATCCGCGCCGCCCAAGCCGCCTTAAATGCTAGCACCCAAGGCATTCAAGCAGCAGAAGCCAGCCTTTCCGAAGCGCAAGCAGGGGTTCGGCAAGCTGAAGCTAACGCCAATCTTTCCAACGAAGAACTGAAAGATGCCACAATTGTCGCCCCCATCGCTGGCGTTGTCGGACTTATCCCAGTCAAGTTAGGAGACTACGTTAGGAGTGGCGATACGATTGCCACGGTTACTCAAAACCAAGCGCTAGACCTGCGGTTATCTATCCCGCTAGAACGAGGGCCAGATTTACGCTTGGGGCAGAGAGTTGAAGGGAAGGATTCTCAAGGAAAGGTGCTAGGTACAGGTCAAATTAGCTTCATTTCGCCTAGAGTCACTAGCAATTCTCAGAGCATCCAAGCAAAAGCTAGCTTTGACAATTCACAAGGACAACTGCGGGATGGACAATTTATCAAAGCTAATCTGATTTGGCAAGAACGTCCGGGAGTTTTAATCCCCACTAGCGCTATTTCTCGCTTGGGTGGAGCAACTTTTGTGTTTGTGGCGCAAACACAACAACCTCAACCAGGGCAACCAGAACAACCCAAACTTGTGGCTAAGCAAAAACCCGTGAAGTTGGGCGCGATCCAGAAAAATAATTATCAAGTGCTAGAAGGATTACAACCCGGAGAAAAAGTTATTGTCTCAGGCCTTCAGAATTTATCTGATGGCGCTCCCATTCTTCCTGAGTCTAAGTAATCAGTAATGGGTAATAGGTAATGGGTAAGATAATGGAGAATTTTCTTCACTAATCCCTAATATCTAATACTTAATACCCACCGATTACCAATTACAAATTACTAACAATATGTTTGCAGATTTTTTCATTAAGCGACCAGTCTTTGCTACAGTCTGCGCCATCGTTATTTTGCTAGTGGGAGGAATTAGTATTCCCACTCTACCTATCGCCCAGTTTCCAGAGATTAGCCCGACTCAAATCAACGTTACTGCTAACTACAGCGGAGCTAGTGCTGAAGTCGTAGAAAACGCTGTCACCAACATCCTAGAAAGGCAAATTAATGGAGTCGAGGGATTAAAATATCTGAGTTCGAGCAGCAGTAACGATGGCACCAGTACAATTACAGCTACCTTTGACTCATCCCGGAACAAAGATATCGCCGCAGTCGATATTCAAAATCGAGTTTCCGTCGCCCAACCGCAGCTACCACAAGCCGTACAACAAACTGGCGTCACGGTAACAAAACAGTCCAGCAACATCCTCTTAGCAATTGGTTTGTACGCCGAAAATAAAGAGTACGACAACATATTTTTAAGCAATTACGCAGACCTCTATTTAACAGATGCTCTGAAAAGATTAAAAGGCGTTGGTGACGTGCAAATTTTCGGCGAACGCCGATATTCTATGCGTTTATGGCTAGACCCGAATCGGCTTGCTAGTCGCGGTTTAACGTCTCAAGATGTAGTCAACGCACTCCAAGAACAGAACTTACAAGTCGGTGCTGGGCGAATCGGTCAAGAACCTGCTCCAGAAGGGCAAATGTATCAAATTGACCTGCGTGCAGTCAGTCGGCTGACAGAAGCTTCTGAATTTGAGGAAATTGTCTTAAAAACGGATACTGATGGCACGCTTGTCAAACTTAAGGATGTGGGGAGAGCAGAATTAGGAGCGGAAAATTACAGCTCTTTTCTGCGATTTCGAGGCAATGATGCTGTAGGTTTGGGTATCTTTCAGCTTCCCGGTAGTAATGCTTTGGATGTTGCCAGAGCAGTGAAAGCAGAAATGGCAAAGCTGGCTACTCGCTTTCCGCCTGGTTTGCAATATCGGGTGGCGTTTGACACAACTTTGTATGTTGAACAATCGCTCAAAGAAGTAGTTAAAACACTATTTGAAGCGATTGTTTTGGTCGTCTTGGTTATTTTTATTTTCTTGCAAGATTGGCGAACAACTCTGATTCCAGCGGTGACAATTCCCATTTCCCTGATAGGAACTTTTGCTTTTATCAAGGTATTCGGGTTTTCGATTAATAGCTTGTCTCTGTTTGGTATTACATTAGCTACTGGCTTGGTGGTTGATGATGCGATCGTTGTAGTTGAGGATATCGATCGCTTGATCCAGCAAAAGGGGATGAATCCTCGTGCCGCTGCAAGTGAAGCGATGCGGGAACTTTTTAGCGCCTTAATTGCAACTTCACTGGTGCTAATGGCGGTGTTTGTTCCAGTTGCATTTTTTCCCGGAACAACGGGAGCGCTGTACAAGCAATTTGCCTTAACAATTGCTTTTTCAGTTGGTATTTCTACCTTTATTGCTATTACACTAACTCCATCTCTTTCAGCTTTGTTATTGCGTCAAGGACAAAAGCCTGGAGGATGGCTTGGCTGGATTTTTGACCGAATTAATGGAGCAATCGACTGGACGCGGCGAGGATATAAGCGATCGCTTAACTTCCTGACACGCTTTCAAGGCTTCGTAGTCGGGTTGTTTATCGTTTCTTTGGGAATAACTGCTTGGCTTTATCTGAGCGTACCTACAGCGTTTCTTCCCGAAGAAGATCAGGGTTATTTCATCACGCTTGTCCAAGGGCCAGAAGGCGTTTCCCTGCAATACACAGGCGAAGTTATGGATAAGGTAGAAAAAGAAATTCTTAAAAACCCCGAAGTAGTCGGAACTTTCGTAGTAGGTGGCTTTAGTTTTAGCGGTAATACTTCTAACAATGGGATTATATTTACTACTCTCAAACCTTGGGAGGAACGCCATAAAAAAGAGCAGTCAGTGCAGGCGATTATTGGCAGTTTGTTTGGTACGCTATCAGGTATCACCGAAGCAAGAGTCTTACCCGTTAATCCTCCGGCAATTCAAGGTTTGGGCAGTTTTGGCGGCTTCCAATATCAGTTGCAAGACCAACGCGGTAATAGTCCCCTAGAGTCTTTGGTTCAGTCAATGGGTCAACTATTAGGTCGTGCTAACCAGACACCTGGATTGCAACAAGTATTTAGCACTTTTGCTGCAAATACGCCACAGCTACTAATCGAAGTTGACCGCAACAAAGCTAAGGCTTTGCAGGTTTCGGTAGACGATATTTTTAATACACTGCAAACATTTTTGGGTTCGCAATATGTAAATGATTTCAATTTACAGCAGCGAAATTATCGGGTGTACGTGCAAGCAGACAAACAGTTTCGCTCTAACCCGGAAAATATTGGTAATCTGTATGTCCGCTCCCAACAAAATCAGATGATTCCTTTGAGCAATTTGGTAAAAATTACTCCAACGACTGGAGCGCAAACTATTAATCACTACAATCTATATCGCTCCATTGAAATCACTGGTTCTGCTGCTCCTGGCTATAGCTCAGGACAAGCAATTAAGACAATGGAGCAGGTATCCAAACAGGTTTTACCCGTTGGTTTAGGTTATGAATGGTCGGGGACTTCACTAGAAGAAATTGAGTCTGGCGGTCAAGCACCAATAATTTTTGGTTTGGGACTTATTTTTGTGTTCTTAGTGCTGGCTGCTCAGTATGAAAATTATGTTGACCCCTTCATTATTCTGCTTTCAGTTCCGCTGGCAATTTTAGGGGCATTGTTAGCTCAATCGATGCGCGGGTTGTCTAATGATGTTTATTGCCAAATTGGTCTAGTAATGTTGATTGGTTTGGCGAGTAAAAATGCAATTTTAATTGTAGAATTTGCCAACCAACTCCGAGAAAGCGGGATGTCAGTAACTAAGGCGGTGATTGAAGCTTCCCAAGAGCGTTTGCGACCAATTCTGATGACTACTTTCGCCTTTGTCTTGGGTATTGCTCCTCTGGTAAATCCCGAAGGAGCAGGAGCCGCCAGCCGACGTTCTCTGGGAACTGCGATCGCAGGCGGTACCATTGTCTCCACTGTCTTAAGTTTGTTTGTGGTGCCAGTTCTGTATATCGTAATTGTGTCGGCACGCGATCGCTTGAAAGGTGGTGGGAAAAAATCTGGTGGAAAGTCTCAACCGGCTAAAAAGCCAGAACCGAGTCGAGAAGCTGATATCTTGCACCATCACTAAGCGCACAAATTCAAACTGGCGATCCTTTCTGGATCGCCAGTTCTCAGGGAATTTTATTTCCAACTCTAATTTTGCACTGTTATCTTTTCTAGCGAGAGGGAAGCTATGCGCGATCGTCCATAGCTTCCCTCACACTCTCTATCTGCGTAGTTAAGATGCGACCTTCGCAGTCGAACGGCGGCGGCGTCTTCCAGCAGCCTTCGCAGGTGGCTCTTCTTCCGGAGTTTGCAGTAAGAAGACGAGCAATGGGCGAGAAGACTGGAATTCGCGGCGGATTAATCGCTGGAGGGCGGACTCCATTAGCGTTTGCAGTCCTATCCAGTCAACTTCTAAGAGTTCATCGTCCAAGGTGCGGGCGAATTCTGACCAGCGATCGCTCAAAAGCGATTCTAGGGTTTCGCGGACAATTCCCTGTAGGCGATCGCGTTCCATTAAAGTCACGACACCGCGCAGGTGAACTTCCGGCTTAGCACTCAGTTTGCCCTCCCAGTTCACCGCTGCTGCGATCGTCACAATTCCATCCTCAGCCAACTGCTGCCGTTCCTTCAGCACATTGGCTTTCACCACGCCAGAATTATCTACCAGCTCAATGCCAGAAGGAACTTTACCTTTCACCTGGATGCCATCTTCCGACACCGCTACGACATCTCCATTGTCAATAATCACCATATTTTCAGCGGGGATGCTCATGCTTTGGGCGGTCTTGGCGTGCTGAATCAGCATCCGATGTTCGCCGTGAACTGGCAAGAAGAATTTCGGACGAGTCAGGGCAATCATCAGCTTTTGGTCTTCCTGACAGCCGTGACCGGAAACGTGAATCCCCTTATCACGACCATAGATGACATTAGCACCCTGCATCATCAGCTTATCAATGGTGTTTACCACTGCAATGGTATTTCCCGGAATCGGGTTTGCCGAGAAGATCACCGTATCGCCTTTACGGATTTTAATTTGCCGGTGTTCGCCGTTCGCAATCCGCGTCATTGCTGACATCGGCTCACCCTGGGAACCTGTCGTTAGAACGATCACCTTCTCTTCGGGCAGCTGATGAATCGACTGCAAAGGTTGGAATAGATTGTCCGAACACTTGATATAACCCAAATTGCGTGCTTGGGCGATCACATTCAGCATCGAACGACCCACAACGGATACTACCCGTCCATGTTTTTGGGCGATTTCCAGAACCATGTTAATCCGGTGGACGGACGAAGCGAAAGTCGTCAATAGCACCCGTCCCTTTGCCTGACTGATAAAGCGTTCAAGATTGGGATAAACTGAACGCTCAGAAGGAGTAAACCCTGGTACTTCTGAGTTTGTAGAGTCGCTAATCAGGCATAAAACGCCCTTCTCGCCGTATTCAGCCAGTCTCTGTAAATCAAAAAACTCGCCATCTACGGGTGTGTGGTCAATCTTAAAGTCACCTGTATGGATGACGACACCAGCGGGAGTATGGATAGCGACGGTAAAGCTATCAGCAATTGAGTGAGTGTTGCGAATGAATTCCACGAAGAAGGAAGCGCCAATTCGCACCATGTCACGGGGTCCCACCCGTTTGAGTGTGGTGCGGTTGGAAACGCCTGCTTCTTCTAACTTGCCTTCTAGCAACGCCATTGCGAGGCGGGGACCATAGATGACTGGAATATCAAACTGTTTGAGGTGATATGCGATTCCCCCAATGTGGTCTTCATGACCGTGGGTGACAATCATGCCCTTAATCTTGTGGCGATTTTCTCGCAGATAAGTCATATCGGGCAGGACGATATTGACGCCGTGCATTGAATCGCTGGGGAAAGCCAATCCAGCATCTAATAGAATAATTTCGTCGTTGTATTCAAAAACACAGGTATTTTTCCCAATTTCATGGAGTCCGCCCAGGGGAATAATTTTCAGGGTGGGTGCGGATGATTCGTTCTTATTCAGGAGGGGTGCGGATGACTCGTTCTTATTCAAGATGGGCGCGGAGGGTTCGTTCTTGTTGAGGATGGGTGCGGAGGGTTCGTTCTTATTCAAGATGGGTGCTGATGATTCGTTCTTAGTCATTTGTTTCCTTCTATTTAGTCAATCAATGTCAATCAATACAAAACCGTTGAAAATTTGCATAAGCTAGGGCAGCTTTGGCACATAAAAAGCCCCAAGTAAAAAGAAAAGGTTCTGTCTTTCGCCTTTTTACTTTGTCTTTTTTGCCTTTCGCCTTTTTACTCTTGCCTTTGTGGACGTATTCAGTTTTTCAAAAAACCGTCGCCTTACACCAAAGCCATCTGAGTCATTACAGCCGCTACCATTTGCCTATCTGACTCTGGGAGATGGCAGAGTGGTGGACGAGTGGCACCTACATCCCAACCTTGCAGTTGTAGAGCTACTTTGACGGGGATAGGATTGGTTATGCAAAACAAAGCTTTAAATAAGGGAAAAAGTTTCAGGTGAATCTCGGTTGCTACCTGAGGTTGACCGTTTTCAAAGGCTTGGATCATCTGTTGGAGCTGAGTCCCTACCAGATGGCTAGCAACGCTAATAACTCCCGCCGCCCCAATGGCTAATAAAGGTAGCGTTAGGGAGTCGTCCCCGGCGTATATTTGAAATTCCGGGGGGGTTGTGCGTCGGATCTGGCTCGCTTGGTCTAAGTTGCCACTGGCCTCCTTGATTGCCACAATATTCGGGATCTCTGCTAAACGAGCCACAGTTTCTGGCTGGAGATTCTGTCCGGTGCGACCGGGTATGTTGTAGAGGATCAGGGGCAGGTCTGGGCAGGATTGGGCGACGCCGAGGAAATGCTGATACAACCCTTCTTGCGGAGGCTTGTTGTAGTAGGGAACAACTTGTAAAGATCCATCTAATCCTAGTTTAGCGGCTTTTTCGGTGGCTGCGATCGCTTCTTTGGTTGAATTTGACCCCGTACCTGCGATTACCTTCGCTTTGCCAGCTACCGCCCGCTGCACTACCTGAAATAACTCGTATTCCTCATCCCAAGTCAGTGTCGGAGATTCCCCCGTCGTGCCGCATACTACTAAGGCATCGCTGCCATTTTCAGCCAAATGAGCCGCCAGTTGCTCTGCAACAGCATAATTTACACTGCCATCTTCTTTAAACGGCGTCACCATTGCGGTGAGAACGCGCCCAAAATTTACCACACTCTTTTAACTCCTCCCTGTTTTTCGTGATTGGTTTTGTGATGAGTTTTTGTTGGGAAGGGCGCACAATTACTGTGCCCCCTGCTGTTGCGAATCGTCGTGTAAAAAACTATTTAGAAAAAGCTGGGGTTGTCGGTTTCAGTAGATGCCGTCCCACCAATAATTCGGCAATTTGGACGGCATTGAGCGCCGCTCCCTTGCGAATTTGGTCTCCACTCAGCCACAGTTCTAACCCACAAGGATGAGAAATATCTTGCCGAATCCGACCTACTAGCACTTCATCCCGACCGCTCGCTTCAATGGGCATCGGGAAATAATTGGTCTGCCAGTTTTCGACCAACTTAACACCAGGAGCATTCGCTAGCACTTCCTTTGCCTTGGCTACTGGGAAGGGCTGCTCAAATTCTAGGTTAATCGCTTCGGAATGGGCACGGAGTACGGGAACCCGCACGCAGGTTGCTGTCACTCGCAGCTCAGGCGCACCGAAAATTTTGCGCGTCTCGTTCAGCATTTTCAGCTCTTCCTCACAATAACCCAGATCGGTCATGGGGGAATTATGGGGAAATAAATTAAACGCTAAGGTGTAGGGAAAAATACCCGGTTTTGGCTCTTCTCCCCGGAGAATCGCTGAAGTGTGAGTTTTTACTTCTTCCATTGCCCTCGCACCCGCACCACTTGCCGATTGGTACGTAGCGGCAACAATGCGTTTGACTGGCTGCACTTGATGCAAGGGCCAAACCGCCACTGCCAACAAAATCGTCGTGCAGTTGGGATTGGCAATAATTCCTTGATGAGTTGCCGCGGCTTCTGGATTCACCTCTGGAACCACCAGAGGCACCCCAGGATCGAGGCGAAAGGCACTGGAGTTATCGATCACCACTGCCCCGGCGTCTACTGCTTTCGATGCCCAAGCTTTAGAAGTAGAGCCACCGGCAGAAGCTAGCACGACATCCACATTATCAAACGAGCGATCGCTCACTGCCTCTACAGGCAAATCTTCGCCTAAAAATTGCAAAGTCCGACCGGCGGAACGGGGGGAAGCCAAGAGTTTCAACTCAGCAACCGGAAAGTTACGGGATTCTAGGAGTTCTAGCAACTCCGTACCCACCGCACCCGTTGCTCCCAGAATGGCAACGCGATAGGAATCAGACAAAGATGGTTCCTCCTCTTGAATACATAGTAAGTGTCAAAAGCTTTAATGAGAGTGAGCCAAAGTTAAATATTTTTTTGTGAAATTTGAGCTTGTACAGTGAAGATGCTTTTTATTTGACTGTTGCTTGTTATATAACGAATATCTCTAATGAAATTTTACACAAGCTTAGCACCGACTTCGTCGAAGTTTCCAGTCCCGAACCAGCTAAATTGAATTCGCAACAGAGCGATGGCTTAGTCAATGTACTATCATCAAATATGTCAACGAGAGGGATAGGTAAGGTTTTATTTACCAAGGCTCTAACTGTTGCAAAACTAGGATATCACGGGGTTGAGACAGAAATTGTATCCCTTTGGCTTGAACCGACCGTCCGAAAACGTCTGCAATACCCGCCCTCTCGAATTGTTACCAACCTTGTCGCTCTGAGTTTTGAGAGAAGTTAACGGATGAAAGTTACCCAGGAAAAGCTTCCCGCCAGCAAGATTGGCTTGGAAATTGAAATTCCAGCCGATATGTCAAAAAATGCCTACGAGCAGGTGATTCAAAAGCTCGCACGCTCAGCCAATATTCCTGGGTTTCGCAAAGGAAAGGTGCCTCGCCAGATCCTTCTACAGCAACTGGGGACGGCACGAATTAAAGCAACTGCCTTGGAAGAACTGATTCAAGATGGTCTTCAGCAGGCTCTCAAGCAAGAAGCAATTGAGGCGCTTGGTAACTTTGAGCTGCGTTCTGACTTCGAGGAATTAGTCAGCCAGTTTAAACCCGGAGAACCCATCACTTTCTTAGCTGCGGTAGATGTCCAACCGCAGGTGCAGGTGAGCGATTACAACAATCTCGCGATCAAAGCCGAAGAAGTCCCCTATGACTCCAGTGCGGTAGAGAAATTTTTAGAAGAGCGTCGCGTCGAGCAAGCTACGTTAATTCCGGTGGCAGGTCGTCCGGCGCAACTGGGAGATGTAGCGGTAGTCGATTATACCAGCCGCTTTGTCAGCGAACAAGAAGATGAAGCACAGGAAGAAATTAGCGGGGGACAGGCAGAAGACGCTCAAATTGAGCTGGTAGAAGGGCGGTTTTTGAGCGAATTTATCGATGGGATTGTGGGAATGAATCCCGGAGACAGCAAGGAAGTAGAAGTAAAGTTTCCGGAAGATTATCGCCAAGATTTAGCTGGTCGCACAGCGATGTTTACCATCACGCTCAAAGACCTGAAGGAAAAAGAGTTACCGGCGGTGGATGATGACTTCGCCCAAGAAGTCAGCGAGTTTGAAACCCTGGCTGAATTGCAAGCTGACTTAGAGAAGAAATTCCGAGAGAAGGCTGAGCAAGAAATGTCAGCCAATAAAGAGCAAGCGCTTGTCAAGGAACTTTTGAAAAGAGTTGAAATTGACCTGCCGGAGACCCTGATTCAGCGGGAAGTTGAAACCATGCTTCGTCAAACCATCATCCAGATGGGACAGATGGGGATGGATGTCAAGAAAGTGTTTACGCCCGACATGGTAAAACAAATGGGCGTGCGATCGCGTCCGGAAGCCATCGAGCGGATCAAACAAACTCTGGTACTTGAGGAGATTGCTCAGCGCGAATCCCTCAAAACTGAACCGCAAGAGGTGACAGACCGAGTCAATGAACTACTCCAGCAGTTCCCCGATCAAGAGATCGACCTAGAACGGTTGCGTACCATTGTTGAAGGCGATCTGCTCAAAGAAAAAGCGATCAAGTGGCTAGAAGAACACGCCACGATTGAACTGGTTCCCCAAGGCTCTCTCGCTCCTGAGGAGACAGAGGAAGCTCCGGCTGAAGCAACCACTCCAGACTCCATAGAAGCGGCACAAGCTGAAGACACTGAAGTAGCAGCAACCACTACTGAATCCACACTAGAGGCTGAGACGTTTGAGGTTGAATAAACCTTGCGTCGGGGCAATTTTTAAATTGCCCCGACCTCTGCACAGGTAGTCCTGAATGGTCAAATACACCGGATTCGGATATAACGGAAGTATGTGGTGAAGAGCCACTCGCCAGTTCACTCGATAGTGCAGCGTTTAAATATAAGTTTCGCTCGTTATGGATGTATCTCTGTCCCGGAATTACGAAATCACAAACCTGAGGAAGAGTAATATTTACTCACAACTCCCCAGTAACGTCGTCCCTATGGTGGTGGAACAGTCCGGAATGGGGGAACGGGCGTTTGATATCTACTCGCGGCTGTTGCGAGAGCGCATCGTTTTCTTGGGGACGCCGGTTGATGATAATGTGGCTGACTCGATTGTGGCTCAGCTGCTCTTTTTAGACGCCGAAGACCCGGAAAAAGACATTCAGCTATACATCAACTCCCCCGGTGGATCGGTGACAGCTGGGATGGCAATCTATGACACGATGCAACAAATACGTCCTGATGTTGTTACCATATGCTATGGTTTAGCAGCTAGTATGGGTGCATTTTTGCTAGCAGGTGGAGCGCAGGGTAAGCGCATGGCTTTACCCAGTTCCAGAATCATGATTCACCAGCCCCTGGGAGGCGCTCAGGGACAAGCGGTTGATATAGAAATTCAAGCAAGAGAAATTCTCTATCATAAGCAAAAGCTGAACGAGCTACTGGCTCAAAATACTGGTCAGCCGTTTGATAAAATTTCGGCAGATACCGAACGCGACTTCTTCATGTCATCTGCTGAAGCAAAAGATTACGGTTTGATCGATCAGGTCATCTCCAGACAGAATCTTCCTCACTCGGAAGCAACTGTCCCTTCACTGAGGTAAGAGGCAAGTATGTCTAAGTACGACTCCCATCTAAAATGCTCATTTTGCGGCAAGTCTCAAGAACAGGTACGCAAGTTAATTGCAGGGCCGGGAGTCTACATCTGTGATGAATGCGTTGACCTGTGTAATGAAATTTTAGATGAGGAGTTACTGGACTCTGGGGCACCCGCACCCCAGCCAGTGCCTCGTGCCGAACCTCCCCAGAAGCGCCGAACCCGGTCGGGAAATATTTCTTTAAGTCAAATTCCCAAACCGAGAGAACTGAAAAAGTATCTCGATGAACACGTCATTGGTCAGGATGAAGCCAAAAAAGTCCTTTCTGTAGCGGTGTACAACCACTACAAGCGCTTGAGCTTTATTCAGTCTAAAGGCAGTGCCAAAGGGGGGCATGAAGATCAGGTAGAACTGCAAAAATCGAACATTCTCCTGATTGGCCCGACGGGTTGCGGGAAAACCCTGCTGGCGCAAACGCTGGCGAGTATTCTGGATGTGCCCTTTGCAGTAGCGGATGCTACCACGCTTACAGAAGCAGGGTATGTGGGGGAGGATGTAGAAAATATCCTACTGCGACTGCTACAGGTGGCAGACCTCGACGTTGAGGAAGCACAGCGGGGGATTATTTATATAGATGAAATTGATAAGATTGCCCGAAAGAGCGAGAATCCCTCAATTACGCGGGATGTTTCTGGTGAGGGCGTTCAGCAAGCTTTGCTGAAGATGTTGGAAGGGACGGTTGCGAATGTGCCGCCGCAGGGTGGACGCAAGCACCCCTACCAAGACTGCATCCAGATTGACACCAGTAACATCATGTTTATATGTGGTGGTGCTTTTGTAGGTCTGGAGAAGGTAGTAGAGCAGAGAACTGGGAAAAAGTCAATCGGCTTTGTCCAGGGCGGGGAAGGGCAACCGCGAGAAAAGCGGACAGCAGATATTGTGCGGAACCTGGAGCCGGACGACTTGGTGAAGTTTGGGATGATCCCAGAGTTTATCGGTCGGGTGCCAGTGGTGGCGGTCGTCGATCCGCTGGATGAAGAGGCGCTGATGGCAATTCTGACAGAACCTCGGAATGCTTTGGCGAAGCAGTATCAGAAGCTGCTGAAGATGGACAACGTGCAACTGGAGTTTAAGCCGGATGCGCTGCGAGCGATCGCGCAAGAAGCGTATCGGCGGAAAACAGGCGCACGGGCACTGCGCGGCATTGTTGAAGAACTGATGTTGGATGTGATGTACGAGTTGCCGTCCCGCAAGGATGTGACTCGCTGCATGATTACGCGGGAAATGGTCGAGAAGCGATCGACTGCCGAACTCATCGTACATCCCTCCTCGATGCCGAAGCCCGAATCTGCCTAAAGCTTGTGTTCGCCCTAGGGACAAAAAAAGCTGAAAATAATATAGAAACCCGTTTTCTTACTCGAAGACGGGTTTTTTACATAATAGGCATCACTCAAAACTCAAAAATTTCAACATGGCTCATATTCAAGTTCGTGGCATCGCCCATTATTACGAGTGGATTAAGACACCCAGCGAGGAAGGTAAAAATAAGCCGGTGATGGTCTTTCTGCACGGATGGGGGGGATCTTCTCGATACTGGGAAAGCCCCGCAAAAGCCCTGTCGGATACGTTTGACTGCTTGCTGTATGATATGCGAGGATTTGGGCGATCGCGTAAACCTTCGGCGGTGGGGAACGGTAGCGCCTTAGCAGAAGAAATCTCGTCTCCACTGGCAGACGAACCTGCGACAGCGGAAGAGTTCACTTACGAAATGGAGGAATACGCCGATGACCTAGCAGGCTTATTAGATGCCTTAGAACTGGATCGCGTATACCTTAATGCTCATTCTATGGGCGCATCTGTCGGAGTCTTTTTTCTAAACCACTATCCAGAACGAGTGGAAAAGGCAATTCTAACCTGTAGCGGCGTTTTTGAATACGACGAAAAATCATTTAAAGCTTTTCACAAATTTGGCGGTTACGTCGTCAAATTCCGTCCCCGTTGGCTGTATCAACTTCCGTTTGTTGACCGAATGTTCATGGCGCGATTCTTGCACCGTCCCTTACCCGGTGCCATCAGTCGTGCTTTCTTAGATGATTTTCTCATGGCAGATTATCAAGCTGCTGTAGGCACTATGATTACCTCAGTTAGCGAAAAAGCATCTGAAGTGATGCCTAATGAATTCGCCAAGCTTACCGTTCCAACACTTTTAGTTGCTGGCGAATACGACATCATTATCCCCGCAGCAATGGGGCGTCAAGCAGCAGCATTAAGTGAGAAAGTCGAGTATGTTGAGATTCCCGATACCGCTCACTTCCCCATGCTAGAGGCACCGGAAGCTTACCTGAAGGTAGTGCGAGAGTTTCTGGGACGGGACTCACTTCAAAATTTTTAGATTCAGGGAATGTGTCAACCTTTAGGTTGTCTTCTAGTTGTCTTCTAACAGTGTATAAACGGTGAAGGTCATCGCACCTTCACCAAAAACTAGCGTTGATTTGCGACAGCAAAATGGGACATTGCACTCAGTATGTTAAGACAATCTAAGGGAAAGTTTTTGTTCAAATCTGAAGCACTGCTTGAAGAATTCATTTGGTTACATCTTAGTTCATTGCTTAATTTAACTCACCTTAAGAAACAACACATTATCAACAAACAAAATAGAGCGGATATCTTAGGGATGAATTCTTTAGGGAGACTTGCAATTTTGGAGATTAAAAAAGGAGGTGATAAAGGCAGTATAGACCAACTTATACGATACAAGGATAACTTAATTAACAACCGTCCGCAAACTCCTGAATTCTCCAAAGTAGATTTCAATAAAGATTTTATTCTAATCGCTGTAGCGTCTTCCTTTTCAGATTCTACTATAACCTACGCTGAAAGTAAGATACCAGGTTGTTTGCTTTTGACTTATCAAGTCAAAAAAACTTTAGCCGGTGAATACTATTTAATATTGAAAAATATTGATAACACTGTATTGTCTCAAGTAAAAGTTGAGGTATTTGAGGATTCTCTCTTTGATTCTCTGCCATCATTTATGCAGGCATACTTGTTGGAAAAACCTCAAGTCCGAGAAAATGTATTGAAAATGATTCAAACAATACAATCTTACAGTTCAGATATACGATTTGACAGCTACGCAAGTTATTCGCAAGATAATGTCTCAAAAAAAATTGTATTTGCTAAATACAATAAACAAGGACAAGTGCCAAAAGACAAAACTTGTGCTTTTTTTAGTTATGATTATGGACTAAATTTCCCTACAGGAAAGCTATCTCTAGAGGTTTACTTACCAACTGTTGACATTAACCCCCGAACATACAAACGAACCAAGAAAGTAGATGGTATATATGTGGAAACCAATGATTTTGTGAAGGTGACTGAACTAAGAGATTTAAATTATACATTTTATAAGAATTTGGGTTTACCGTTACGGTATCCGTTTAAAACCCCAGAGATAGATAATACATTCTACAGTTTTGAGGACTACTATATCAACTACCGGAAGTATATGAAGTCTCGGCAGAAGTTAAGCCCAGTTAACCACTCTGATTTTACTTCTGTAGAAGGAGTAGTGAAAATGGCTCTAGAAGATTGGTCCGTAAGATAAATTAGAAATTGAATATGTTAAGTGAAAATGTTACAGTTCAAATGCCAGAAATTATCTGTTAGCGGTTGGTTAATACTGCTTATCCTACTGGGCGATCGCTCTCTCCACAAAAGTTCTAGTTAGCCAGGTTTAAAGCGCACCAAGCCAATTAGGGCAACGCCTGTAATCGCAGCAACGATAACCCATGCCACGGCTAAACCCACCACCTCGCTAACGAATAAGCGCGTCGCTTCGCGCAACAGTCCCCCAACAGCCCAACCCATCGCTAGCCCCATCGCCCAGCTGACAGAACTGACCAAGACCCAGATCCAAGCTTTTTGCGCCTGCTGAAACAGGACAAGCCCTTGCAGCAGTCCTAGCAAAGCGCCTGCCAGCCCCCCATTGAAGATTCCAAAGATAATCCTGGCTTCAAATAGTAACGTTCTGGGTGCCACCCAGCCGATGGCTCCGACGCCACTGCCGCCGATCAAGCCCCAACTAAGTACACTGGTGAGTACCCACCAACCCGCGATCGCGTTTGGCATCGTTTTGCTCACCTCAACTTGCTGTCTGAGAACGAACGCTTGTGCCAAACCAACCGCAGATCCGCCAATTGCACCTTCTAAAACGCCGATATCGGGTCTTTCACCCACCTCAATCCACAGCAAACTAACCAAAAAACCCACAAGCGTGACGCATACCCACTGGAACCAGAAAATGTAGAAATTGGTAATCGGCGATTGGTCATTGGTCATTGCTGATGGCGAATTGCTCATTGTTCATCATCGATTACTCATTACCGATTACCGGACTTTGGCAAAATCTGGGGTCGTGTAGCGCTAGCAGGAAAAAGTGCCCGGAATGCTTCTCGGCGTCTCTTTGGTGGCTCTGGAGACATATAACCCCACAAGCTTTCCCAGTAGAAGAAAGATACCCCACTAAAACCGCGATCGCGCACCGCCTGAACTTGCTGTTGAATCTGCTTCATGTCAATCGGACGACTCGCTAACCCCGATAAGATCCCGACACCCACTGGAATCTGACGACGCGCCATCTGCACAGAGGGTTGCGACAATTCAGCCAAAAAACTTTTTAGGTCATCTCGATACACCTGTAATACCAACTCCTCCACCAAACCCCGCTGCACCCAAGTCTGCCAATCTTGAAGATAGAATCTGTAGGCAAAAGAGTAGGGGTTAGGAGACAAAGACACCAAGCATCCGGGTTTGACAGATTTAACAGCCTGAAAGAGCCGCTGCATAAAATCAGTAATCTTATTTGCTCTCCAGCTCATCCACTCAGCATCTTTAGGGTTGGTAGGAGGATTTTTACCCTCGTGTTCTTGCCGATAAAGCTCGGCTGTAAAAGGATCGTAACCAAACTCAACCGGCAAGCCAAAGTGATCGTCCATCTGAATGCCAGCTACATCATACTTAGTAACGACTTCAACCATCAGATTTAGGATAAACTGCTGCACTTCTGGATGTAGAGGGTTGAGCCACACGATTTTCCTGGCAAACTGGTTGCGGATAAATTGTTCGACTTTTCGAGAGGAAGGCTGAACATTTGGCTTTGCCGGGTTGAGCAAGTCCTGTTCCAGAATCTCCGGCAAGATATTTTTGGTGCCGTCTTGACGAAGTGAGATCCAGTCTGGGTGGCGCTTTGCCAGTTCTGAACTCGCAGGAGCCATAAAGCCATACTCAAACCAAGGAATCACTCGAATTTGCCGTCGATTTCCCTGCTTGATTATCTCAGCTAAAACATCTCGCCCCAGCCCCAGAAGCTCTAACCCTTGGTCTTGAGGGCGACCCGTCTTCCGTCTTGCCACAGTGCTGGGGTAAAAAGTATGTCCCCGATTCCAGACTACAGGGTAGACGGTATTGAAATGTAATTGAGATAGCTGGTGCATCGCCCGGTTGACTCCCCAGGGCATAAATAGCACAGAACTCGCAACATTGGTCAACCAAACGCCCCGCAATTCCGTGGAAGCTACAGAAGGCGGTGACTTGGCTCTAAACTGGGGAGAATAAATGGAGAACGCGATCGCTAGGCCCAAAGAGAGCAAGGAAATGAACCAAGTATAAATCCCGTTCCTTTTTCGGCGGCGCGACCTCCTTAGACCATTGGGCTTTGAACTTGCATAATTTCTAACCACTGATTCTAACCACTGATAAATACGCCGCTAGATTGCTTCGGTTAATCCAACATCCAAAATGGCATAAGTTGAGTCAACCTCATCTGAAATTTTTGTTCAAAAATTTGAAATTGAACCGCAACGCTGCCATTCGCTGAAGAAATCCGAATTGGAAGTGCCGTATCAGGAACTCTAATATCCAATCACCTAGCCAGTCATGGCATGATTAATCTAATTGTCGCGAACTTGACTGTTCTCGAAAAATCCTTTATTTTTTCAAGCGGCTCGTGAAAAATCGATCTAGTATGAAGCATTTTCTCCGACTAACAGCATTGGTTGTGGCACTCGTGCTTATCTGTTTTTCCCCTTCAGCACTCGCCGCTAGCTCTTCTTCCATTTCCCGTTCAGCTAGCCAAGGGGAACTGATGGGTAAGGATTTCTCTGGTCAAAACTTACAAGCAATTGAGTTTTCCAACGCCAACCTGGAAAATATTAACTTTAGTAATGCCGACTTACGGGGTGTGGTGTTTAATGGTTCAGTGCTGAGCAAGGCGAATCTACATGGAGCAGACTTTACCAATGGAATCGCCTATTTAGCTGACTTCACAAATGCAGATTTAAGTGATGCAGTGTTTGAAGATGCGATGATGTTGCGATCGCGCTTTAACGATGCGAACATCACAGGTGCCGATTTTTCTAATGCGATTTTAGATGGTGTCCAAGTAAAAAAACTGTGTGCCAGAGCAACGGGTGTTAATTCTAAGACAAAAGTGGTCACTCGCGAATCTTTAGGCTGTCGATAAAAGGCGGTTGATCTAGATATTCGGGGCTGTCGGTTTTCATGCACAAAGTTGCTGACAAATCAAAAACCCGTTTTCTCAAAGAAAACGGGTTTTTCAAGCTAAAAAATTAGGTTAACAGACTATCAGCCACTCAGCAGGGCTTCTACAAATTCGTAGCTAGAAAAGGGACGTAAATCTTCTATACCTTCCCCCGCACCGATGAAGCGGATGGGCAAGCCAAGCTGTTGTACTACGGCTAGAGCTACGCCTCCCTTGGCAGTTCCATCGAGTTTTGTCAAGACGACGCCGCTGAGTTTTGCAGCTTCTGAGAAGACTTGTGCTTGGCGCAAGCCATTTTGACCGAGGGTGGCATCAAGCACCAGGAGGGCTTCTACTTGGGCTTCGGGGGCTTTTTTATCGACAATGCGGCGGATTTTGCTCAGTTCGTCCATCAGATTTTTCTTGTTCTGGAGACGCCCTGCGGTGTCGATTAGGAGTAATTCTGTACCCCGCGCCTGCGCTGCTGCGATCGCGTCAAACACAACAGCAGCCGGATCGGTATTCTGTCCTGGGTTGGCAATCACTTCAACACCACTGCGCTGTCCCCAAATCTTTACCTGTTCTACCGCAGCGGCCCGGAAGGTATCGGCAGCGCCAATTAAGCACTTATAGCCGGATTTTTGGGCTAAATGGGAAATTTTGCCAATCGTAGTTGTTTTACCCGCACCATTAACCCCAGTCATCAGCCAGATATTCAGAGTGTCTTTTGTTGGGACAAAGGTGGGACTGTAGGATTCCTGAATGGGTTGGTCGAGTAAGTCGCGCAGGATTTGTTTGAGGTAGGCGATCGCTTGCTCTGGCGGTAGCACCTCATCTCGGAGCCTCTTTTGGAGCGTATTGATGATAGAGTCTGTCGCCTCAACGCCAGCATCTGCCTGCAACAGCAGCGCCTCAATCTCCATGACCGCATCTTGATTCAACGGCCCTTGACCGACAATTGCCTTCAGTCGGTTGATCAAGCTGCGACGAGTTTTATCCAAGCCTTGCCGCAGTCGCTTCAGCCAGGTAATTTCTTCAATTGAAACATCCTCCGCCCGACGCCCCTGAGCTGCCAGCACTTGCGCTGACCACATAAAGCCCTCATCGAAGGTGAATCCTGGTATCGATTCAGTCTCCACGGTTGCCGCTGCTGGCTGCACGGGTGCCCTGACAGGCTCTGGTTCTGGCGTCTCTATCGCCGTTGCCTTGAGGCGTTCTAGCCGTGCCTGTCGGTCTTCCCGTGCCCAAAAGGGCACCGGGGCACTGGTGGCGGTCTCACCTGTCTGGGATTCAGTCGCTACTGGTCCTGGTGATGCCTCTGGGGGTACGGCTTCTAAATTGACGCCGGTTTCGGCGATCGCTGTCTCGACCTCTGGTTCCTCTGCCTCTGATGCTGGAGGTGTGGCTTCTAAATTGATCCCGGTTTCGGCGATCGCTTCCTCGACCTCTGGTTCCACAGACTCATCTGTTGCCGGTGCCTCTGCCTCAACGACGGGTTCGGGCGTTTGAGTCGTTTCTGCTTCTGGTTCTGGCGCTGTTTCTACCGGGGACGCTTCTGCCAGTGGCGGCGTTTCCGACGTTTCCGGTGCCTCAGCTTCAACCGTGGTTGTCGCGGGTGCCTCAACTGATTGAGCCGTTTCAGCCTCTACACTGACTTCTGCCGTTTCTACTTCGGCTGTTTCTACTTCTGCCGTTTCTACTTGGGCCGTTTCTGCAACAGTCTCTAATTTGCTGGGTTCCGCTGCCGAAGTGGCGGGTGACTCAGCCACCGCTGGAGCCGTTTCCACCTGGGATTGTTGCTGTTTTTGCTGAATATTTTTGTAGGCTGCTTTAGCGTAGCTAAGCAGGTCTTCAGCAACCTGCGGTGACTGAGCCTCTGTTGTTGATTCTGACGTTTCGGTTTCGGCTTCCGGTTGTAGAGACGCAATATCTGACGTCTCTACATCGGTTTTTTCCCGTTCAACCGGGGAATCACTTGTTTTATCGCTAAACTGACGACGGAACCAATTAAAAACCATTGCACCTACAAAACTCAGCAGCAAATAAGGAGCTATTACTGCTACTAACTATAGAGAACTTTTCTACGTCGTGGGCGACTGAGTCTTCAGCTGGTCAGTAACTCGGCGCAGGACGCCTTGAATAAACCGATGCCCTTCCTCATCACTGTACCGTTTGGCTAACTCTATCGCTTCATTGACGGCAACTCTATCTGGCACGCCGATATACATAATTTCTACTACTGCCACCCGCAAGATATCCCGGTCAATCCGAGGCAGGCGGTTTAACTGCCAATTCACCATTGCTTCGTCCAGCAGTTGATCGATCTCTGCCCGCTTGGCGTTGACTTTGGTAATAATTTCTAAGGCGTAGGCGCGAACCTCCTGCTGGTTTGATAGTTGAATAAATTCTGGCAGTTCTAGAGCAGTTCCCACTCGGTTGATGGCTGCCTGAGTTAGCTCAATGGCTTCGTTGATCATCGCCTTTGCACTCTGAACATCCGAGGCGCGGGTTTCGCTACTAAGCAAACGCTCGCTTGAGCGTTGAACTTCTGCTGCGGCAACCTCTAAAGTCTCTTGAACTTCAGCGCTGAGGGCGCGGATGGCAGCAGTGACGAGACTGGATATTTGCTGGGTCGCCATTCGTTCTACAGTCCCGCTCAGCTGGCTAAGGCTGAGGAGAGCTAATTCACGGGCAATTCGGCGGGGTTGGCGGTTTTGCATGACAAATTCTAATGGGTAATTCGGAATGGGTAATCGGTAATCGGTCGTTGGTCAAAAGCTCATTCGTCATTGGTCATCAGCCAGTAGCAACAAACCAAGGACTAAGGACTGAGAACGACTAACAATTACCCATTACCCATTACCCATTACTCGGGATTTTTTAATCTTCCTCTGTAGGTAAAACCTGCCATCTCCCTTCAGAAACTAAGGGTTCTAGTTGGCGATCGCTACCAGTGGGAACCGGCACCAAGGGAGGGGGGTTGGGACTAACAATTCCTCCCGAAACCACTACCTTGAAGGCATCTTCAATCGACATGGAGAGGTTCAGCACTTCTTCTTCCGAGACAATCGCATACCAGCCGGTGGTTGGGTTAGGCGTAGTTGGAATAAAAACGCTGAGCATGGGACCAGGCATCTGACATTGGATTTCGCTGCTCATCACACCTGTAACAAAAGCGATCGCCCAGACCCCTCGACGGGGGTACTCTACCAAAACGACACGACGAAACTTGCCGTTTGTATCCCTTAAAATCGTTTCTAGTAACTGTTTGAGGGTTTTATAAACCGATCCTGCTAATGGAATCGCCTGCAACAGTCGCTCCCCAAAATCTAGCAACCACCGTCCGGCAATATTGCGTGCCATTAAGCCAATCAGCAAAATACACAGCAATGGAACGGCTAGTCCGACCAACAGATTTAGGACATTCACCAGGATGGGATGCAGACCATCGAAGGGGTTTACCTGCTTTGGAATGCGGGTCAAAAAGTTGATCACCCAGCTGGCAATTGTAATTGTCAGCCAGATTGTGGTAGCCAAGGGAATGACAACCAGAAGACCTGCTATCAGGTCATTCTTTAAGTCCTGCTTGAAGCGTTGGATCACAGATTGCCCAATCTCCTTACAACTGGCGGTGCTTTCTTTATATCGGGCTGCCAACTCTTATCAAGTAAGCGTTGGCTGAAAAAGTTCGTCAATCAACCCCAAAAGACGCTCCTGCAAAACTGGAACTGGGCATTCTCTATAGATTGCTGCTCCTTCATGCATAGCTTACCTGCCGCGAAAGCGCAGGATTGATTCTGGGATTGTGCTTTTCTATCTTTCTATCTTTATTTGTAAGACTTGTGAAGAATTGTTGCAAGTCCCCTGGTATCTAGTATCACACTTTACACTTTAGCATTTACAAGCCCGCTACCTTTGTCGAGGAGAGGAACTGACTGTCGCCGCATCCACATTTGTGTCGTCTGGAGGAATTGGTGGATTTGGGTCATCCAGTGGGGGCTGGGGCAGATGCTTTAGCTCCCACACCTTAAGTAAGATCAGATATTCGTAGAATGCCTGCAAGGTACACCAGGCAAACCCTCCTCGCCCATCCAAAATGCCACCTAGGAAGAAATACATATATACGAAGCGCACGAGCGGGCGGAAGGGCAACCGCAGGGACAAATCTTTGAGGGCGCGGCGTTTTTCTACTTCTGAACGACCCCAGAATAAATCTCGCCAGTTGACACTTCCTTTTTCTAACTGGCGCAGGGTTTCAACGGCTTCGTCTGTAGAGTAGCGGTTGTGCTTGTCAATCCAGCGACTCAATCCTTTACTACAGGTGTAGTGGGGATAAGTTTCTTTCAAGAAGCTGGTAGGTCCTTCGCAAACTTCCCGTTCGGTATGACCGTAGTCGCTAAACCAAACTTTGCCTGGTTTCAACAGACGCATCTGGTAGCGGGGATACTGAGTGCTGCGGCGAATCCAATTGCCCATGAACATGACGCGCTCTGCTGCGTAGTAGCCGACATATTCAGTCGTTTTAATTGCTTCCAGGCATTCCTGAAACAGCTCTTTTGTCATCCGCTCATCAGCTTCTAGGATATAAATCCATTCGTGTTTGGCGGGGACTTCTTGGAGCATCCAGGTTCTTTGTCGTCCGTGACTTTCAAACCGATGCTTCACCACCCGTACATCGTAGCGACTGGCGATTTCGACGGTGCGATCGCTACTGTACGAATCCACCACGATCACATCATCCGATAGCATTGCCGATTCAATACAAGCGGCAATATCAATTTCTTCGTTATGGGTCAGTATGTAAATTGAAAACATGCGATGCCGTTCGTGAGAGGAAAGAACCAATCCCTGCTTTGAGATGCACTCCAGTAAAGGAGATCCCGATTGCGTCGGGTTCCTTGGGGCGTTGTGACTTCAAAGAGTAGAAGTATGTTAATAGATGCTTTCTTCGTCGGATGAAGGATGGGAAATTGCAGCCTTCATCCTAGCCTACTCAACAGGCAACAGCTTCGCCACTACTCCGTCGAGGGGAAAGCCAACAGCTTTTTTGGCGAATGAACCCCTAACCCCTCGCAACTCGCGATTTCTTACCGCGCCTGAGCTTTCCGACGGCTTCCTCCCGAACCTGTCAACCCCAGCGCCGCAATGCTAAGGTAGCCAATCGCTAAGAGTAAACTGCTCAGTCCATTCCGGATACCCGTCTTCCAAAGCTCGCCTTGAGCTTGTTTTTGGGCTTCTAGTTTGCCGCCTCGAACTTGGGTTTTAGCTGCATCGACTTGTGCGTTCAAAGCTTTTGGGTCTTGCTTTAACTTCTGTAATTGATCTTTGAGTGCTTGCAATCTCGCCTGTTGCTCTCCTTGGACTTGACCGCTCCTGAGTGCTTGATCTAGTTCCGAAAGCTTCTTGCTATCTTCAAGCAGGGCGGTAACTTGGGCTGACTGGCTGGCAATTTGAGTTTCAACTTGAGTGGCTCTTTGGTTAATTCGGGCGATCGCTTCCTGGTTCAGCAGACGCAAGCTATTGATGTTCAGTAAAGGAACTGGCAGCAGGAAACTCAAACCTAAAATAACAGAGAGTATCAGCGCTCCGATTCTCACTAGGTCTTCCCAACCTTTTCGAGCGATTCCAGAGTTAGAGTCAATCCAATATCCAGCGAACAGTAGCGCCAGACCTACCATTGGAATCACCCCTCTGTCAATTAGCTGCCCTGTAACGCCCTGTTGCCACTGTAGGAAGTTCAGCCGCCACTGTGGATCATCCACGCCACCGGGTCTATTTGGCGGAATTAGAAAAACCGCATAGTCAACCAGCGAGGACACAATTAGGATCACTCCGACCAACTTAAGGATTTTGGAGGCAACGGAGGAAGGTTGACGGCTATTAGCTGCTTTCATGGTTTTCGTCGTGAGTTATGAATTTTTTACTTCAAACTTAACTGAATAACATACTGAGTGACCTATCTGCCTACCGGAGAATTACTCATTTATCAAGGTTTAGAAGACTCAGTAAAGGGGGAAAGTCTTCCCAATTCACCCGTTGGCTTCAGGGCAGTTAACCCAGAGGACTCCGGCTCAGTTGTTGTCGGTACGCGGTGATTCTCTTCAGTTTAAAGCCGCTGATTCTTTAGAGATTCTGTTAGCAAGTTCAACATCTTACATCAACTGGGTCTATCCGTGTTAAAAAATCACAATTTGCAACTGAAAAGATAAAATTCTGTAAGCAGGTCAATCGTTTATGTTCATCGTCCAAAAAATTCGCGGCGAGAGAGTAAGGAACTGCTAAAAATGAGTTTTTTTGCTTATTAGCTAATAAATCCTAGCCCTTTTTTAAAAGGAGGGCTATCGTTAGTATATGATTTCCAACTCAAAGGACGCTAGGCTAAGAGAAATAATAATATTTACTGAAAGCTACTTAACAGAAAGATAAAATTTATATGAAAATTAGGTTAACGATATCAATGTAGGGGTGACTTCCCTTACCCTTTGAGTTGGGAGGGAGAAAAGTTAAGACATCACCAGCTTTCAGCAAATTGCCTTCATTAACTCAATCCGATGAACTAGAATCGGTGCATCCAATCCTTTAAAACTTATGGTGTTACATAGCTGGGGGCAATCTTTGACAGCACTGGCAGCATCAGCGTCCGTGAGTACAGTTTCGGTACAAGCAATGTCGTTGCCTTGGCTTGTCGCCTGCACCCGTGCTGCTGTATTCACCGTTGTGCCGAAGTAGTCAAGCCGCTCGTTTAGGGTGACACTAATACAGGGGCCGACATCAATGCCAATTTTGAGGATAAGGCGATCTTCTGCTGTTAGTTGCAACTGTTGATTCAAAACTTCCATCTGCTGGTGCATGGCGATCGCGCTTCTCGTTGCATCAGCAGGTGCAGTGAATGCTGCCATCACCGCATCCCCAATCGTCTTGACAACCACACCATTGTGGGCATCTACTACCTGAAACAGCAGCTCGAAGTGTCGGCGTACCAGATGATAAGCCCGCGAATCTCCCCGCCTTGCGTAGAGTGCCGTTGAACCAGCCAGATCCGAAAATAAAATCGCTACCCGCCGGATCGTTAAACTCTCATTAGGCGGAATCGTCTCGCGGGGAAAAAAGTCGCGGAAAGTTTGCAGCGTCAGCATCTGGTGTCCGGAAACTACCCCATATTGAGCATCGACTTTAGCGCGGAAATCCGGATCGTCCGCGTCCCTTTCCAGGCGGCGCAATCGTTCGTCAATACTAAACGTAATCCGCACCTGCTCATCAGCATCAGTAGCATGGACAATGTGACACTGTGGGCAGGTATGGTTTGTCCGCAAATCGTACAGACTTTTCGGATTGAAGTCGATGCCCCGACACATGGGGCATTGAATGTCCCAGTTGAGAGATAGGATGCCTTCTTTCAAGGCGGTGACTAAAACTCGCAGCGCCTCCCGTTCGCTTAAGTGCAATCGTTCGGCAATTCGGCGGGGGTTAGCATGGTAGAGTTCTCGGCTGTCGCTTTCCTGCAAAAATGCTGTCAGATGTTGCCGTACTGCTGGTTTAACCCCATAAGCTTCCAATGCAGCGACAGCTTTGGCGATCGCGCTTTGGCGTCTAGGAAAAAAGTTAAGCACTGCCCGGTTTATCCTCTATATCGCTAGGTTGATTGAGAATTTTGGTAGCGTGCGACCCTGAGTGTAATCCCAATACAATGATGATTAGCGATTCAGTTTTAGCAAGACGAATGGGTGCCAAGAGTTTTCTTAGTACCAGCTTAGAACATTACTAGGAAGACCCCTTTGTCTTTGTTTAGAAAAAAACACCAATCACGATTGGTTCTCTCGATACAAAAAACTAAGCTGTGCAAATTCCCCGGCTGCATCCAGACACGATTGAGGAAGTAAAGCAACGGGCTGACATTGTAGATGTCATCTCGGAATACGTCCTATTGCGGAAGCAGGGCAAAGATTTGGTGGGTTTGTGCCCTTTTCATGAGGAAAAAAGCCCTAGTTTTAGCGTCAGTCCCAGCAAGCAGATGTATTACTGCTTTGGTTGTCAAGCTGGGGGAAATGTAATTACATTCCTCAAGGAACACTCTAAGCGCTCTTTAGGCGAAGTCGTACTGGATTTGGCGCGGCGCTACCAAGTGCCAGTGCAGATGCTGGAGCCAGAACAACGACAGGAATTGCAGCGCCAAATTACGCTGCGAGAGCAGCTGCATGAGATTTTGGCAGTGACTGAAAGCTTTTATCAGCACGCCCTCCGGCAAGCTCAAGGAGAGGTGGCTCTAGAATATTTACGCTCAAAGCGGGAACTCTCACAAGAAACTATCCAACAATTTCATCTAGGCTATGCACCGGCGGGTTGGGAAACCCTCTACCGCTACTTGGTGGAACAGAAACACTTCCCGGTGCAGTTGGTAGAACAAGCGGGGTTGATTGTTCCTCGGAAGACGGGCGGCGGTTATTATGACAGATTCCGCGATCGCTTGATGATTCCGATCCACGACAGTCAAGGGCGCGTCATTGCCTTTGGCGGTAGAACCTTGGGGGATGAGCAACCCAAGTATCTCAACTCCCCCGAAACTGAGTTATTTCATAAAGGCAAAACTTTATTTGCTTTGGATAAAGCTCGTGACGCGATTGGCAAGCAGGATCAAGCCGTCGTGGTAGAGGGATATTTTGATGCGATCGCTCTCCATGCAGCAGGCATTTCCAACGTCGTCGCTTCTCTTGGCACCGCCCTCAGCTTAGAACAAGTGCGGCTGCTGCTGCGATACACCGAATCCAAGCAGATTATCTTCAACTTCGACGCCGACGCCGCTGGGACAAAAGCAACTCAACGAGCGATTGGAGAAATTGCCAATCTCGCTTACCAAGGACAAGTTAATCTCCGAATTCTCAACCTTCCAGATGGGAAAGATGCTGATGAATTTATCCGCAAAGGCGGCACTCAAACCTATCGGGAACTACTGCTCAACGCCCCGCTGTGGCTTGATTGGCAGATTCAGCAAATCTTAATCGGCAAAAACCTCAAACAAGCAGATCAATTTCAGCAAGTTACAGGAGAATTGGTGAAGTTACTCAACAATCTCACCAACGACGATCAAATTACTTACTACATCAATCACTGTGCGGAAATCCTGAGTCAGGGCGATTCTCGGCGGGTGGGGTTGTTATCAGATAATCTTCTCAATAAAGTTGTTCGTCACTGGGAAGAACTCCTCAATCAAGATAATTCCCTACAAGTGCCGCTGCTAATTAACAATCTTCTTAAGCAGAGTCAGCCCAAACAGAATAAACGTTCCCAGTCGCGCCGTACTGGTAGCAATAATAAACGCCAACAGCCAGTTGTATCGGGTTCTTCGGAACGCAGTCTTTTAGAACGAGCCGAAGCTTTACTTCTGCGCTTTTATATCCATTGCCCCGAATATCGGCAGGCGGTTATTGATGTGCTAGAAGAACGAGATTTGTTCTTTAGCCTTCCCTACTACCGATTTTTATGGCTAAAAATTTTAGATATACAAAGAAATTCTGAGGCGTCTACAGTAGAAGCGTCAGAACTGATATCTTCCCTCCAAAACTTGTTAATTGAGTTTCCTGACGATTTGGCTCAAGTTTCTCCGCTGTTTCATCTCGACGAAAATACACAGCAAGATATTCTCTCTCCTGAATTGATTAAAGCAGCCGCCGCTTGTATGGAACGGGTAATGTGTGAAAACATCGCCCGCCGCTTTTTGGAACTCTGGAAAAACCCCGATACCTCAATTGCTCCTGAAAAGCGGGAATATTATTGCCAGGAATTTTATAAGGCAAAACAGCGGATCAAAGAGCTAGATGGGCAACTGCAATTTTCGTATTTTTATCGTTAAGCCATCCATACATCTCAGTTATCGTGGTTCTCCTTTGAGTGCAATATACACTTGGAACCTCACCCCCAACCCCTCTCCGTTCACGGAGAGGGGGGAATATTGAACCCAGAGGGGTTCACGGGGTAGAGCAGGGGTAGTGCAAACGGCAGCGCGAGAGTATCAAACTCAAACAGTATCAGGAGGAGTTTGCCCAATGGATGATTTGGCAGATGGCGTAGCGGGTATTGTCAGCTTAACGGTTCTAGGAATTAAGCCTTGAAGACGATCGCTGGATCGACGCGAGTGACCTTTTGGATGGCAAAGATGGCAGAACCGACGCACATGATAACCGTAATTCCCAAGGCAGCGATCGCAGTCGCTGGTGTGATTAAAATGATGATTCCCTGACTGGAAAATGTCCAGGCTACCACTCCTAAGCAAAGAACCATGCTGGGAATATAGCCTAGAATTGCCATCCACAGCGCCTGCTCGATGATTGCACAGTAGATAACCCAATCGGATGCGCCCATCGCTTTGAGGGTGCCAAATTCTTTGATGTGATCGGATACTGAGGAGTAGAGGATCTGACCGACAACGATCGCCCCAACAATGATACCCACCGCTGCACCAAGACCCAGAAGGAACCCAATTCCAGTTCGCTTTTGCCAGTAAGTCTGAGTCATTTCAATCATTTCGGCGTGAGTGTACGCACGGGTATCGGGTAAGGCGGCTTCTAGTCTTTGTTTAAGTACCTCTAAATCCTGACCCGGCTTGGCTTGAATCAAGACATAAGTGATGGGGTCTGATGCGGCTAACGGTTTGGGTACAGAAGTAGCAGTGGGATCGAGCTTCTCATAAGTGTTCGTACATTGGATTCCCCTCGATCCCGATTGCAATCGGCAAGACAAATTAGAAGTTTGACCAGAATTTAAGTAAGCGTTGGCACTCTCTAAGGAGGTAAACATATAAGCATTCGATGCTATTGAGCGATTTCTTTGGGTGAAGCCAACTAACCGTGCCGGTAAAGTACCTACTTGAGCAACATCACCGATTTTTCGTACCTTTAAGGCATCTAGGTTCGTTACATCCACCATTACGGTGTAAGGTTCTTTTAGGGCACTCACACTTCCTTGGGTGATATTTGTTGGTACAAACAATTGCCCATTTGGGTTAAATCCGATGACTCTGACTGGAGCAATCTCATTTGAAGCGTGACGCCATACGGAACCCCTAGCAATGAGTGCTTCGGCTCGCTCTACGCCTGCCACCTCTTGAGCCAGAACGACGTGCGCTTGGGGGATTGGCAACGTCAAGTCAAGGTACACCATACTCTTGGATGCCACCCAAATATCGGCTTGGGAATTGTCAATTAATTTAGCAGCGGAGCGACTAAAGCCATTGAAGATACCCGTTTGAATTGTTACTAGGCTAACGGCAAACATAATCCCTGCCTGAGCCACAAGTAAACGAGGAATGTCTTCGAGCAAGTGCTTCCGAGCTAGTGAAACCATAAAAAAAGATTGACGATTACCTGCAAGTTTGACCAAAAGTTAGGCTAAAGACTTAAACGGATGAGTGCTTCTCAAATTAACTCTACTGTGTTTAAAAAGAGCCGAAGCCAGGATGATTCTACCGCAAGAGAATTTAATAATCGTCAAATGGGAGAGATTGTTGCCAAAGGGGTAGAGATGGCATTTCCATCAGGGCGACAGTCTTATCAAGTTCTTAAAGGGATTAACTTAGAAATCTGTAGGGGCGATATCCAACTCTTGATGGGGCCGTCTGGATCGGGAAAAACTACCCTGCTGTCAATCTTAGCTGGGCTGCTGACACCCTCTGCTGGAAAGGTGTACTTACTCGGAGACGAGATTACAGGAATGTCTAGGGCAAAGCTAGCACGGTTCCGACTACACAATATTGGCTTTATTTTTCAGGGTTTCAACTTGTTTCCAGCACTAACAGCATCTGAAAATATTGAAATCGTGCTGAATGTTAAAGGCATCCGGGATAGGGTAGCCCGACAGCAAGCAAAAGTTTTGTTGGAACAGGTGGGATTAGGAGATAAAGCGAATCAAAAGCCGGGTGATTTGTCCGGAGGACAAAAACAGCGGGTGGCGATCGCGCGGGCTTTAGCAGGCAATCCCCAATTGATTATGGCAGATGAGCCAACTGCTGCCTTAGACTCCCATAGTGGGCATACTGTGATTGAGCTACTGCGCCAGCTAGCGAAGGAAGGCGGTTGCACGGTGCTGATGGTGACGCACGATCCTCGAATTGTCGATGTAGCTGACCGAGTCGCTTATCTCGAAGATGGAGTTCTCAAGAGAGAATAGTGCAAATCGTGCAACATTCACGATGCGGCTTGCATGATTCGGACAATCTCACGCAAGGTTTCTGATGCTGAGCGAGGATGCCAACCAAGTTCCTGAAAGGCTTTGGTAGCATCCACCCGGACGCAGCGGTCGTAAATGTAGTGAACGCGCTCCCGACTGAGGGGTGGCTGCCATTTGAGCAGGCGTCCGACTGGATCGAGTAAGTTTCCCAAAAATCTCACGACGAGCTTAGGAGCTTCGGCGGGGGCTGGAATACGGGTTTCCTGGCTGAAAATCTCAAACATTTCGCGGGTAGTTAGCTCACCAGCAGAAATAATGTAGTGTTCTCCAGGTTTGCTTTTTGCTGCTGCTAGAATCATCGCCGCAGCTAAGTCATCCACATGGACAATGCCGGTAATGCGATCGCCTCCTGCCCACAGCTTTAGCCGTCCTTTGATAAATTGCTGCATCACGGGGCCAAAATGGGGATCGTCCGCCCCAAAAATCCCGGAAGGCAGAAGACTAACAACCGGAAGCCCTTGCGCCGCAAATCGATCCACCCATTCTTGTGCTTGGTATTTAGTGCGATCGTAGGCAGAGGAAAAGTTAGTCTGTGTCCGCTTAAAAGTTTCATTTACAAGTTTGCCCCCCGTATCGCCAAACACGCCAATCGTGCTGCAATAAACCACTTTAGAGACACCAGCGGCTTGAGCAGTTTCTAACACGCAGCGAGTTCCTTCCACATTCACCCGCTCCATTTCTGCTTCATCGACGATGCCCAGTTCTACATAAGCCGCCGTGTGGAAAACTGTATCTACCCCAGTCATTGCCGAACGCATGGCATCCCGGTCGGTAATATCTCCGTAAACCAACTGCACGTTGCAATTAGAAAGACGCGCTAGATTGCTTGATTTTCGGACTAGCCCTACCACCAAGTCGCCCTGCTGCTCTAAAGCCCGCACTAAGTGAGAACCTGTAAATCCACTGGCTCCAGTAACTAGCGCCTTCATAATGCTTTTTCATAAATGCGGTAAGTTTTATAAATCTTGCCCCCCGCTGCTTCAATTAGCTTCCGGGAGGGAAAATTATCTTCATAGACCCAGGAAAGTTCCGCTTGCTTATAGGGTTTCCCTTTTTGAATTCCCCCTTGCATTCCCAAATAAATCAAGGCGAGAGGCACCATTTTTCGGCGATACTCCGGCAGCGAACAAATGGCAATTACTCGCCCTCGGTCAATTTGACGGCGATACCAAAGGAACTTAAGAATCCCCAGCCAATTTAACTTTCCATTGACGTGTTTTAGAGGAATATTATAGTCGGGTAATCCCATCCAAAACCCAATCATTTCCCCGTTATATTCGGCGATGGGAAAGACATCCGGATCTACTAAAGTCTGTAGTTCCTTCGCTTCTTCTAAAAATTCTTCCTGGCTGCGCGGGGTTGAACTCCAGTTATTAGCGAAAGCGCGGTTAAAAAGATGATAAAGGCTGATACAATCTTGTTCAAATCCTTCTCCTTTCGTTCTTAACGGACGAAAGGTAACACCTGATTTACAAGCAATCCGATAAGCTTTCTCAAATTCTGCTGATAAGGGTTTATCTAAAGAAAAATTATAGGCGTAAGCATCCTTAGCTTTATGCCAGCCATCTTTCTCTATAAATTCTGGATAGTAGAACGGATTATAGGGCATCATCACCATTGGTGGCGAGTCAAATCCGTCTACTAAAAATAAACAATTATTGTGAGTTGAGAGGTCGATGGGACCCCGAACAACTGTCATCCCTTGCTCCCGCAACCAGTTGCAGGCAGTCTTAAATAAGGATTGCGCGATCGCAAAATCTTGGATGCACTCAAAAAAACCGAATAAACCAACATTTTGCCCTTCTCGCTCAATCAACCGATGATTAACTGAGGCAACAATGCGTCCTACCGCGTGAGAACTGTTTGCTCCTTCGGATATGGCAATAAACTGTTGTAATTTCCCATACTGAAGGAACGGATTACTAGGAGTAAACTGCTTGGCAATACTGCTGCGAATTGGCGCTACCCAGTGAGAGTCGTTCGCATAAACCCGCTCCGGAACATCTAGAAACATCTTGGTTTCTTCCGGAGTTGTTACCGCTCGAATTTGAACCTTTGTTGTTTGATTTTCCACCATTTTTAGACTTATAAAAGTGTCTAATGAAACAACTTTGGTTAACTCTCCGAATCCATTGGTAAAGTCAATCCAAAATTGAATGACTCAGCTTGCCAGAACCTTTTCTTGAGGAGTTTCTGTTGCCTTACTTGCTAGATATTGGGCAAGTTGAGCTTCGATTTCGTCCCGTACAATTTGACGGTACTCGATGAAATGCTCAATATGGGCGCAATTAATCAAATAAGACTCAAATACACCCGGATTGTGTTGAATGATGGAGAACATCTGACGCCAGAACTGGAAGCGGGTATTGCGCTTCAGTCCTTGTCGCCAACAAATAATAAATAATGCCTTGATATCACTGAATCCCGGCATTCGGAACTTCTTCTTGTGAGGAGTCGGCTTCATCTGTATAAAGTGCCGATAGACTCGTGCTAGATAGCGAGATGGTTCATACAGTTCCCAGAAGCAACTGACGTATTCACGAGCCAATTCTTCTAAAGGACGACTGGGGATAAAATTGGTCAGTGTTGTCTGATGGATATTCGCCTCTTCACTCCCCTCCAGCAAACGACCCTCTTTTTGAAGTCGATGCCACAGCGCCGTATTCGGCAAAGCCTGAAGCATACTGAACAGTGCTTGAGGAATTGCTGTCGCTTCCACAAAATCAATGATCCGACGACCTGCCCCAGCCTTTTCACCATCAAAGCCAATGATGAAACCAGCCATCACGCGCAAACCCACCCGATTGATTTTCTGAACCGATTCCATCAGCGAATTGCGCGTATTCTGGAATTTTTGAGTCAGAGCCAGACTCTCTGTGTCTGGTGTTTCGATGCCCAAAAACACTGCACTGAAGTTGGCAGCGACCATCAAATCCAACAGTTCCTCATCCTGTGCTAAGTCTACCGAGGCTTCAGTCGAGAGACGGAAGGGGTAGCCGCGAGCTGCCATCCAGGGACCGAGTTCGCGTAGCAAGAGCTTGACGTTGCGCTTGTTGCCGATGAAGTTGTCATCAACGACAAAAATGGAGCGCCGCCAGCCCAGGTCATAGAGGGACTGCAATTCAGCAAGCAGTTGCGCGGGGGTTTTCGTGCGTGGCTTCCGCCCATAGAGAACAATGATGTCGCAGAACTCGCACTGAAAGGGGCAACCCCGCGAAAACTGCACCGACATATCGTTGTAGGCGCTTAAATCCAGCAGGTCGAATCTGGGAATCGGTGTGTTAGTGACATCGGGCTTTTCGCCATTGGAACGAAATACCCCCTCTGTTTCACCCCGCTCTAGCGCCTCGACTAAGAGCGGCAAGGTAATCTCGCCTTCGTCTAAAACCAGAAAGTCTACTCCGGCTTCCTGTGCCGCAGTTGGAACTGAGGTGACGTAAGGACCACCGACTGCCACCAATTTGCCGCGCTGCTTCGCTTCGCGGATCAGGTGTAGCATATCGGGTTTCTGGACAATCATCCCTGAGATGATGACGAGGTCTGCCCAAGCCCAGTCTGCTTCAGTCTCAAATTGAACATTGCGGTCTACTAAGCGGAACTCCCAAGTTTGGGGCAGAATCGCTGCGACTGTAATCATCCCCAGCGGAGGAAGTGATACCTTCCGTCCGATTAGTTCTAGTGCTTTGTCAAAAGACCAGAACGATTTGGGAAATTGTGGATAGAGGAGCAGTACACGCATCAGGCACTCCAAAAAGGGGGTTAAGCAAACAGCTAGTCTTGCGGCAAAAGTGTCAGGTTAAGCCTGGTATTGCTATGCACTAATGGTTGGTTGATACAACAAGTCCCGAATGTCTACCATCGCTGCCACCAGACGATCCATTTCCTCTTGAGTGTGGAGAGCGTTGACGGTAATGCGTAGGCGGGGTTTGGCAATAAACCAAATCGGAGAGACCCAGAGACCGCGATCTTTCAAAAGTTGTCTGCCAAAGACCTTGGGATTAATCTCTGACGGTAAAATGACTGGGACAACGTTTGTCTCGCCAATTGCGGCAAAATCATTTTCAGCTAAGCGCGATCGCAAGTATCGGGTATTTTCCTGAAGCTTTTGGACTCGTTCTGGCTGTTGGCGAACGATACGGATGCTTTCTAAGGCAGCAGCGGTGATGGGTGGCGGTAAAGAAATGGTTCCAATTGAGGTGGGCGAAACATTCAGCAGCGGTTTTAGCTCCGCGACATGGCTGCTAATGGCGGCTCCTGCTGAGGCGGCAAACTTAGAGAAAGTTGTCATAATCAGCGGCACGACACCCCGCTCAATCGCATAACTGGGCAAAATGCCAAAATGCTCGTAGATCCCTCTTCCTGTGGCTCCAATGGCACCGCTGGCATGAGCTTCATCCATCACCAGCACGCTGCCCTCGTATTTTTGCAGGACCCCGATCATGTCTAGCAGCGGCGCGATATCCCCATCCATTGAGAATACGGCATCGGATACAACCAGAATGCGATCGCCGGGTCGGGCATATCGATGCAGTTTCCGCGCTAAATCCTCGACATTACAATGGCGGTAAGCTTTTACACGGGTGCGGGGGCTATTACCAAATACTTTTCCGGAACGAGTCCCGGCATTAACGACGGCTGAGACAATGCAGCCATGATTGAGGACATCGGTGAGAATTAGAGTTTCGCGGGTGTTCTGAAATCCCGGCACGGGAATTGCCAAGTGACAGAAGGCATCCATTAAGGCTTGCATTGCCATCCAAGCGTTCAGAAATAGCTGGGTATGGGGCAGATGCTTAAATGCTGAAATCTCGTCCTCTAGCTGTCGATGCAGATCGATTCGACCGCTTAGGACGGAGCAGGAGCTGTTTGACGTTCCGTATTTCAGGATGGCATTAATGGCACCTTGCTTAACGGCTTCTTCCTGAACTAACCCTAAGACATCATTGGTGCAGAAGCTGAGAACGGTTTGACGCTCACCCGTCGCCGTGTCTTCAATCTCGACAGTATTCCCCTGCTTCTCATGACAGATATATTCATCGGGGTCAAGTCCGCTCTCGTACCAATGCTGGACATATTCTTTGACAATTTGCACAAGTTGACTCCTCTCAGCTTTTACCAGATCGGCGATCGCCTCTGGCTCAACAGTATATTTGCCAGACTCGGTTTCTGCTATCCAGGTCTGACGAAACGTCCGAAGGAAGAAGACCTCATAGTGTTTATGAATACATGGCTCCAGCTCGCTTGGGAGCCGCAACCCTGAGAAAGGGCTAGAGAATACACCGCTGCTAAGATTGCCTTCATCCGAGTGAATTTTCTTGGGTTAGTTCAGATGGCTCTCTGGCGTTCGCGGAGTGTGCGCGAAGGGCATTCGCCTCAGCAAAAGAAATAGACTTTTCTGACTTCCCCTGATGATTGTTTTGCGATTGACTAGATTCTTGCACAAATTTCTCATATTGCCGGACAATTAGCCGCTGAATCGCAATAATCGCTGGATTTATTTCTACATAACGTCGCTGGGGATCGGCTAAATAGGTTCGCTGCTCGCTTTCGATCATCTCGATGTCTTGGGCGAGAAATTTCAACAACACAAAGCGCGGGAGCAGGTTTTGCAACAAAGGTCTGAGCGGGTTGAGTACCCATTTGGGCAGGCGGACTTTGAAAAAGAAGAAGGCAAAAGAGCGGCTCTCCGTTAAGCCGACGGGCAATCGCATCAAGTATAGGGCGGAAACTCCCTGGAGAACGGTATAAAAATGTGGGTAGCGATACTGAATCGAGATCGGTAAGGTGGTGACTTGGTCAGCGCGATCGCTCAATCCGAGAAACTGAGCCATGCGACCTTTGTAGGAAACATTGTATTCGGCACAGACTGCCGCGTCTGTCTCCCGCAGACTCGTTAGCACCGGATCGAACCAACCCTGCAATTTTTGGTGCAGAAACCCATGAAAAACGTCCATCGTGTTCTCATTGCAGATGGAAAAATGGGCTTGGAAGTGGGCACTCACTGGCACCATTAACCAATCTGGCTCGTCAAATTCAGGGATATCCGGCGGCTGACAGGTGGTGGCGAGGGCGCGATCGCCAGGGAAGATCCAGATAAGATTATATTTTTCTTGAACTGGATAACTGCGGGCTTGGGCGCGGGGAAGTTTTTGGGTGTCGGGAAGATAGGGAATGCTGACACAATGACCTTCACCGTCAAATTCCCAGCCATGATAGGCACACGCTAAGTTACACCCTTGAACGGTGCCCTTGTGCAGTGCGATGCCTTTGTGAGGGCAAGCATCCTCTAAGGCATGGAGATTCCCTTGAGTATCGCGAAAAATTGCGATCGCTTGCTGCCAAATGACGACAGGCATAATCTCACCGGGCTTCAGTTGGCTTGCCCACCCAACCGGATACCAGTGATTTCCGTTGATGCCCACCTCTCGGACAGCATTCTGAACTGTCTGGCTGGTTAGAGTCGTAGCCAATTCCATGAATTGTGCCTCTGTTGCCTGTTTCTGTGACAATATTTAGCTTCCTAGCAACCGATAAGTCAATATCAATTTGTTTTGTCTTTTGGGATTTTTCAAATGATGAATCACCCATCACCCAGAACAGCCCGAAATAAGTTGGGTTCCACCTATCTAGGTTATGATGACCAAAAATTGCAGGTTTCTGGCTTATGTTGGGCGATCGCAGACTGTTAGTGCTGCTGGCAGCAGGCTCCCTGACGACCATGACGGGGGGAGTCATTGCGCCAATTTTGCCAGAAATGGTACAACAACTTCACCTCGATCCTGCGTTTGCCGGTAACTTGGTGAGCCTACACTGCCTGACAATTGCCCTATTTAGCCCACTACTAGGGATTTTGGCAGATCGAGTCGGTCGGTTGCGGGTACTCATTCCTTCCCTAATTCTCTACGCTCTGTTCGGCATCGCAGGAGCTTTTATGCAAACTCTGACGCCGCTGTTAGTGATGCGGGGGTTGCTGGGTATCGCGAGTGGGGGGATTGCGGCGGCGAGTCTGGGCTTGCTGGGAAATATGTATGAAGGCGAAGCGCGATCGCAAGCTTTAGGTTACGCGACCAGTACCCTAACCCTGACGGGTATTGCTTTTCCGCTCTTAGGAGGCTGGGTTGGTGCCACTCACTGGCAATATGCTTTTTATCTGTATGGGCTTGGGCTGCCACTGGCGTTTTTGGCTGCTTTCATGTTGAAAGAAAAGCCGAATCAGGTTAAAGGTCGCGCCACCGATTCCAGCCAAAAGCTGAGCAAAATCCTGACAAGACCCCACGCTTTGCAGTTGTTACTCACCCTTTGCTTAGCGTCAGTGGCGATGTATGCCGTCGTGATTTACGCACCCCTTTACCTCAAGGCAACGATTGGGGCAGGGGCATCTCTGAATGGGATTGTCTTGGCATCGCGGGCAATTGGGGCAGCCGCTGTCTCAGCTTTTGCCGCTAAGAGGTTAGCGAAGCGACTCGGTTTAAATCGAGCGACCGCAACCGGATTTGCGCTGATGGCATTAACCTTGGCAACCATCCCACTACTGTCCCAACTCATCTGGATTTTGTTAACAGCGGTACTCTTCGGTGTGGGATTTGGGATTGCGCTACCCAACCTCTATAGCGCTTTAGCCGATGTCGCCCCCTCTGGGCTTCGGTCTAGCGTGCTGGCAGCCGGAACGGGTGCCGGTTTCCTCGGACAGTTCCTGTCCCCGATTCTACTGGGACCAGCGATTAATTATGGCGGGTTGCCAGGGATTTTTTATGGGGCAGCAAGTGTCTCGATAGTGGCAGGATTGCTGCTTTTATGGGGCAGCAAAAACAAATTTAAGCGCGATCCTCTGGAAGCCTAACCTCTTGCTCCACTTCCAGTCCAGCCAGAAAATTCCGATCCTCGCTAATATGGGGAAATTTCAATTGAGAATCTGGAATTCCCCTTTCCACCTGACGTTGGCGAACTTTGGCAAAGCTGCCAGCCGCCAAAATCC
Organism: Coleofasciculus sp. FACHB-1120; assembly: GCF_014698845.1. NCBI lineage: Bacteria > Bacillati > Cyanobacteriota > Cyanophyceae > Coleofasciculales > Coleofasciculaceae > Coleofasciculus > Coleofasciculus sp. FACHB-1120. The sequence goes on from NZ_JACJTV010000001.1 coordinate 184,460, forward strand.
GCAGTCGGGGAGGAGGCACCTGATCCTTGCGCTTGGATTGATAGTAAACGTTCGTTTCCTTGAGTTTACGGTCAAAGCTTGCTAAAAAAGCGAGGCGATCGCTCAAACTATGACCGCTAACGAGTTCAATATTCACTAGATAATGGGCGGGGAACTCATTTTCGGACAAAGTGATACAAAAATCCTCTAATGGCAAGCCAAATTCTTGTTGGAGGCTTTGCATCACTTGAGTGGCATGAAATTCAGTCGTCTTCTCCGTCGTGGAAGACAAGATCCCGCCTCGACGGTGACGAAATACAATCAGAGGAGCCTGCTCGTAAAAGCCCAGAACTTCTACAACATCACCAATATCGTAACGGTAGAAGCCGCTATAGTTGGTCATCAGAATCCGGTACAGTTCTCCCGCCTTTACTTCCGTGGCGAGTAAGGTTTTGGGATGCTCTACTTCCCACTGGTCTTGCGGGATAAATTCAAAAAAGCCTGCTTCAATGGCTAAGATGCTGCCATCGTTGTTGAGGTCGTGGTAAATACTAAAGGTGCCTTCAGCGGAGGCGAAGACGGCACCAAAGCTAGGGATGTCGTCAAAGTAGTTGGGAAATCGCTCAAAGTAAAAATCTGAGGTTCCTCCCCGCGCGGTGGCGGTAAAAGATAGCTCAGGCCATGCTAGTTTTGGGGTAAGCCGTCCCTCTGATTTTAAGATTTCACGCAATTGAGCGGCGCGACCTGGATTTGCTGACCATTGCCGTTCCAATTTGGCTCGAAGTTCCGGTTCGAGTGTTAACCAACTGGCAATGGTTCCGGTTTCGATGTCCCGGATCAAATCTTCCGCGTAGCGCTCTAAATAGTTGCAGATTCGCAGGATGAGCATGGGAAAATTGGCTCCCATTCCGCGCATCGAGCGATCGCGCAGAGCAAATAGGAAGCAAAGATAATGGCGGGTGATACTATCCGCTGCTTGTAGGGTTTCGTAAGGATGGGCAAAGAGTTGTTCGTAGAGAAATTTGCCCATGCGGAGGACGCCTGTACCTCCCGGTCCATACTCAATCCCGCCACTGGTACGTCCCGTTATTTGGGCGGTGTTGGTGACTAACAGTTTGCCAAATTTTCGATCTTGCGAACGCGCTTCGCGCACGCTTCGCGAACGCAGCGCCTCACCTAAAAAGCCGATGCAAGTCAGATTCGCCCATCCCAACGAGTTCTGAAATCGCTGAGTCACCGGGATTAATTTCTGATTTCCCGTCGATCCACTGGTCGTATTGAGATAAACGACCGGATCTGGCGTTAAAATATTTTTTTCACCTTGAGCAATGCGTTCAGTATAGAGTTCATAGCTGCTATAAGGCAGAATTGGAATCTGTTGTTGAAATTGCTCGATTGTTTTGATATCTCTCAGCCCATATTTCCGACCTAATTCGGTATCTTTATGAGCTTGCAATACTTCCCTTAATAACTGCTCCTGTACCGCCGAAGTTTGGCGAGTTTTCTTCACGAAATTCGCCCTAGCACGTTCAGCAATCGTCGTCAAAAGTGGCAGTAATATATTTGCCATCAGTGCATTGTATCCGTTAGCAAGAATAACTAGTCGATTAAAGCAGATTTTTTCTTTTTCTCCAAATAAAATGCTAAAACTTTCTATTGATTGTCATTAATATTTAATTTTTGTTTTTTGTAGCAATGGAAACTAAATTTTTTAGTTAAGAAACATTAACCTGAAATTGGTGGGAAATAGGAATGGAAACTAAAGCGGAAAAGAAGTTGAATATAGAGCTTGAAAATCAGGTTGCTCCAATCGAACGAGTGGACATATCCTCAATAACGCCAGACACATTTTTTGAAAAATATCGAAAACCCGGAACCCCAGTTATCATTACAGGCTTATTGAAGAATGAAGGTGACTGGGATTTAGACTATTTATGTGAAAAATTTGGCAATCAAGAATTAATCTTCCGAAATCCAGGACGTGCGAGGGAAAAAGAAGAAAAACGCAAATGGAAAAGCATCGGAAGTGGAGTTAATCTGCAAAGTATGCCATTCACAGAATATGCAGAGATGTTGCGTAACCATCAGGCTCATGAAAATGACATTAATTTAGGAAAATGTCCGCTCAAAAATACCCCGCTTGCTGATACACCTTCTTTAAAAGATATTGGAAACCGCCTTGGTTTAACGAAGCCTGCGAGTGAAATGAACATTTATGTGGCTCCGGGAGGTCATAGTTCAGGCTTACATTATGACTCAGTGGACGGCACACTAATGCAACTACATGGTGCTAAAAAAGTGATATTTTTTCCACCGTCAGACACTTATAATCTCTATCCATTTCCGGTTTATATTCATTTGCGCCACGGATTGAAGTTGCGTTCTTGGTTTAGTCAGGTGGATCTGGAAAACCCCGACTTTAAAACAATGCCAAAATTCAAGGAAGCACTCCAGCATAAACGCGAAGTAATCCTTGAGCAAGGTGAAACCCTTTATATTCCTGCCGGCTGGTGGCATGAAGTCATCGGATTGGGCGATGAAATGGTGTGTGCAGTCAATCGTTTCTGGAGGATATATCCTACATCACGAGCCGTGTTCTCTTGGAGTCGATGGCGTGCAGCTTGTGGAATGATATTTGCATTACCCTATACTTTTTTAAATTTAGCGATCGCGCTAGGCAGCCGCAACAGAAAACAAAAAATTAGCAAGATTTCCCATAGGATGTAAGCGTCCTAGCCAATCAAATCGGAGCAAAAACCTTTAGGTGTGCGTCGCGATACAGAAAAACTGTGAGGAATAGAGTTTATGAGCTTATTAGCAAAGCTTTCTGTAGGAATCGCTTGTTTTACTCTGGCGTTTATCTTGGCAAGTTTAGTGGAATATTGGCTACATCGCTTGATGCACGTCTCGCCTCGGATTGGCGAACGTCATCGAGATCATCACCGTCGTAACGAAGGACAGGGGGTGCTGTGGGAGTTTCGAGACTATGTCAAGGGCAGTTTGCTGGTAATGTGCCTGATGTTTTTCTACTCGTGGGAGGCTGGAATCGGTTGGTTCCTCGGTGGCTTATTCTATGCTGCATTTTCAGCCTATGCCCATCAGCTACAGCACGAAAACCCCACCAAGTGCTTCTGGATGAAGATGCCAGTTCACTACGTGCATCACAAGTATGGAATGTGGCATCACAATTTTGGTTTGGCGGTGGATTGGTGGGATCGGGTTTTTGGCACTTACAAGCCAGTAGAATGGCTGGGCGAAGAGGAACTGAGTCAACAGCCACGGGGTTATTTGCAACTCCGGTGGCGGTAGGAATGTCCTAGCTGCCATCCAAGGGGAAATTGTCCAACCTGGGTTAAAGCAACCTAAAAAAATTCTAATTTCTCTGACTTTCGCAAGAGACTTAGTGATATCGTTCCTACAACGCTTTGAGTTTGACAAATTCGGGTTTCACCGCAGGAGAATTACTTTGAGCTACTTCCAGGAGGCTAAAGCCCACTTTGTTGCGAGTCATCAGCATCCCATCAACCAGTTTCTGCACCACTTGACTAATGTGCTAGCGATCGCTGCCGTGGTCTTTCTGTTTTATGATTGGCGGTTAACGCTCGTGTGCTTAGTCCTAACCCAAGTATTCGCCTTGGGCGGTCATGCTGTTTTCGAGAAGAATCACCCGGCTTTTGTCAAGTACCCCGGCATTACCATCCTAGTTTCCCTCATGTGGTCTTTTGAGAACTGGTTTGGTCTGCGCCAAGTTTGGACATACTTGAATCGCAAGCAGAAAGCGTTGAATTAAATTTCAGCCGCAAGGCGAGTATTCAATTAAAAACATTGTGTCTTCATCGGGGCAGGCTTCTATCCGACGCCCTGAAAACCTGGAATTTATTTGCAGGTAACGATTGAGCAAATTATTAAGGAGTGTTCATGTATCAAGGTCTACTGGTAATTGATGCAGATGCCCATAAGATAGAAAATCCTTTAGTAATGCGGGATTATCTAGAGCCAGAGTATCGCGATCGCATCGGTTTAGCGATTGATAGTCTGGGCGACCAACGGGCGAGAATCGTAGACTTTAATCCGGCAACGGGTAAAAACGACTTTATGCGGATGTTCCCGCAGCCTCAGGGACTGGGGAAAGGTGGCTTTCGCAACCTGCATCCAGATACAACCTTGGGGGCAATGTTCAATCGCGTGCGGATTGAACACATGGATAAAGAAGGCATTGATATCCAGGTAATTTACGGCACGCTCAACTTAGTCTTTTCTAGCTTATTGGATAAAGACTTTGCGATCGCTCTGTGCCGTGCCTACAACAACTACATTGCCGATGACTGTCGGGGTTATGATAACCGACTCAAACCCATTGGTGTCTTGCCTCTACAGGATGTAGATGCCGCTGTAGCTGAAATGCACCGCTGCATCAACGAACTGGGCATGATTAGCGTCGCCGTTGCCCCAAACCTCCCAATCCCCCATCCGAAAGCGCCCCAAGCTTTCCCGGATATTCGCACCTGTAAAGCGATTAGCCATCCTGACTTCCGCCCGATCCTGCAAGCAGCAGCCGATTTGGATATTGGTCTTGGCATTCACGGAGGGCCGGGATCTTACATGGTGGGGGGAATTGCCGATCATGTGGAAACCTTTGTCCTGACGCACATTTTTGTGCAGCGAAACCAGCAACAATTGGCTTTGGCAAGGATGGTTTTTGATGGCGCGTTTGAGCAATTCCCTTCCCTGCGGGTTGGTTTTTTAGAAGGCGGTTGTGGTTGGGTGCCGGATCTTGCCCATGCTTTCCACGAGCATTGGGAAAAACGCATCCGTGACTTTGACCCCAAGCATCCTTATCGTCCTTCCCTGATGGAATTCACCAAGCTGATGATTCAGGAAAGAGGCACCCACAACAATATCAACCTGATTAGTCAGGCAAAAAACCTCTTCGATCTGCTGTGGAATGCTCAGCATGACCCGTCTCAGATTGAGGATGCAAGTCTTTATGAGCATTACGATCTCCGCCATCGAGATCCCTTGGAATACTTCGAGCGGGGTCAAATCTTTACTTCCTTTGAATCAGACGATCCAGGCCCTGCTTATCTTCACATTGCGATGGGAGAAATTGGCAAACATCTGGCTTGCTTCTCTGGGGATTATGGGCACTGGGATGGCGTACTCCATGACTGTGTCAAGGATGCTGCAACTGTTGCCGATTATGATCGAGAGCATTTAGAACTATTGCTTAGCGGCAATGCACTGGCTCTTTATGGCGATCGCTTGCGCCCATCAGCGATCGCGAATCCAATCGCTGATGCACCCAGTCTGAACACTACGGTTAATTAGCCCTTTTTGAGCGCAGAGAATTCCGTTAGGGACACGGCAATGCCGTCCGTGTCCCTAGAGAATTTGTATTGAACCCTAAGTGACAACCAAGTGAAAAATACTGAGTGAAACAATACAACCGATTGCAAAGGATTAGGGGCAAAACAAAGTTTCGCGGGTTTCCCGTCCAGTCGTGGGATTGGTGCCAGACGCTATCTTACACAACTGTTGTTGGACATCCTGACGAAGCAGCACATCTGTAAAATCAGCTCCATCAATAATCGCACCTTCAAACTTAGTGTTAAAGGCAAACGCCCCTTCCAAAACGGCGTTCGTTAAGTTAGCTTTGGTCAAGCGGGCTGTATCCAAAGTTGCGTTTCGGAGATCGGCTCCTTCTAAATTGACGCTTTCCAGATTAGCCCCGAAGAAACTAACCCCCCGCAAATTCGTATGACTCAAGTTACTATTGCGGAGATTCGCTTTAGTAAAACTGGAGTCAGTTAGCTCTTTGCCGGAGAAGTCTGCACCAATCAAAAATTCTTTGTTGTAGTCGTTCGCCCAAGCGGGAGATGCGATCGCGCCAAAAGAGGCAATTGCGATCGCTACCAGTAATAAACTGAGTAAAATTGTCGAAATCCGATTATCTAGCCTAAACTTCATGCTGGTTCCATTTGATGGAAAACCGTCGTCTATCTCATTATCCCGATATCGGTGTTTTAGGAGAAGACCTAGTTGCTCAATGGTTGCTTTCCCAAGCCTGGGAAATTCTTGAGCGTCGGTGGCGTTGCCGCTGGGGAGAAATTGATATAATTGCGCGACAACGCCCAGATGAAAGCAGGGTAGGGGGAGACATCGAGACAGAAACACAGCATTCATTACCCATTCCCCTGTCCTCTTGCTTAATATTTGTTGAGGTCAAAACTCGCAGTCGGGGAAATTGGGATGCGGATGGAATGCTGGCGATTACACCAAAAAAGCAAGCTAAACTCTGGCGCACAGCGGAGATTTTTTTAGCAGATCGTCCAGATTTAGTAAATCTTCCTTGCCGATTTGATGTCGCTTTGGTCAGATGTCAGCGCGTTCCTAAGAGCAATACTGTTTTGTTATCAGAACCTTTGTTAGCAGAACCTGCAAAGACTCCCTTGGTTTCTTCACCGGAACCGAGAAACTTAGCCGTCAGAGAATATGAGTTGAGTCTACAAGACTACATTCAGTCTGCTTTCGATGAGCCGTTCAGTTAATTAAGCCAAAGTTTCCGGGCAATATCCCAGACCTTTGGTGAACTGTTGGCGGAATGCTTCAATGTCGCTCCGATCGGGACTACCATGAGAAACCACAGCGACTTGGTAGCGACGCATCACATCGATGGGGGACTGGCCGGTTTCCAGGCTCCAAAGCGCCATCTGGAGGCGAATGGCAGGGTCGTAGGGAATTCCCAGTTCGTTCATGAACGCCCGGAAGTCACCATCTTGCTGAGAGTTTAGATGATTATTCATTTTGACCTTAATCACCCAGCCATCAATCTGATGAATCACCGTCATTAAACGAACGGGCAACTGGGGCATTGTGTGTAGATACTCAACAACCCGTAGTGTCAGGCTGGCATTGGCCAAAAAGTAGACGTATTCCATGAGAAATTCTTAATGTCTAGGTCGTGCTGCTTCTATAACTCTCATTCTCTATGAGTAAGATAGTCTGCGATAGGGGAGAAGCCCCCGTTCTGATCTGGGGGTTATTACCCAATCTGCAAAGTTAAATTGATCCATACCTTATCAGTGAACTAACGGCATGACAGAATTTAGCGAAGACAGTCCCATCAGCGATCCCCTGTCTGGAGATTCAAAAGCCGTCAGTCAAAGTATAGATATCGAGCGGTTATTAGCTAGTTATGACTACGAACTCCCGGCAGAACTGATTGCTCAAAACCCATCTGTGCCAAGGGATAGTGCGCGTTTATTGGTGGTAGATTCCCCCAATCACTCCAGCCACGGCATTTTTCGAGATTTACCCGACTTCCTCCAATCCGGAGATTTACTGGTTCTCAATAATACTCGCGTCATTCCAGCCCGCCTCCGGGGTCGTAAATCTACGGGTACCCCCGTAGAGGTGTTGCTGTTGGAGGAACAGCAGAACAACTGCTGGCTAGCTTTGGTAAAACCGGGGCGGCGTCTCCAACCAGGGGCGCAGATATTGTTTGAACCACCGAAATTGGGGGCTGAGGAAAATTTGCACCCATCCCCAAATCCGAATCAATTCAGTGCAACAGTTTTGTCTAGGGATGAGGCGACTGGGGGGCGGGTATTGCAGTTCGATGTTCCAGCCGGGAGTCGGTTTGAAGATTTGTTGGAGGAATATGGTCAAGTACCGCTACCTCCTTACATTACAGATTCTCAATCTCAGGCGGAACAGTACCAAACTGTGTATGCCCAGGCTCAAGGCGCGATCGCTGCCCCCACCGCTGGACTACACTTTACCCCAGAGTTGCTCCAACGCTTGCAAGACCGAGGCATTCAACAGGCTTCGGTAACACTGCACGTCGGGGTCGGGACGTTTCGCCCCGTGGAAGTGGAGGATATTACCACCCACAAAATGCACGGGGAGTGGGTAGAAGTCCCCATATCTACAGTGGAACAAATTCGGGAAACCCAGGCGCGGGGGGGTCGGATTATTGCCGTGGGGACAACCGTTGTGCGATCGCTAGAGTCAGCCGCTGTTGATGGGGAATTACACGCTTTTAGGGGCAAAACGGAGTTATTTATCTATCCCGGCTATCAGTGGCGCGTGGTAGACGGGCTAATTACCAATTTCCACTTACCCCGTTCGAGTTTGCTGATGTTGGTGGGTGCTTTAGTGGGGCGTCAGCGGTTGCTGGAATTGTATCAAGTGGCGATAAAGCATCGGTATCGCTTCTATTCTTTTGGGGATGCGATGCTAATTTTGCCGGAAGCCACAATTTGATGACAATTGGACAAATTAAGGGAATGAGGAATGGTCAACTATCCCTGGTCAGTGGTAAATTGCAACTAACAACTCATTCCCTTTTTCCCAATTGCCTTTTTCCTAATTAGCGAGTGGTGCGGGTTTCTAGATATGGTTAAAAACTACAAACGAATTTATCTCGTTGCGGCTGCTTTGATCGGTTTTGGTTTGACGAGTGCCGGTACTGCCTTTGCGGGTGAATCGCGGTATGGACGACAAAAGATAACCTCTTTTGAGTCGCCCGTACATACTAAGCAGATGGTCGAAGGTCTATACACTCAAGATTTTGAGGCAGCGACTTACTTCCAGCAAGGGGTGACGCGATATAATCGCGGAGACTATCGAGGGGCAGAACTCGCGCTTCGCAAAGCGCTGGAGTTTGATTCCAGCATTGCGATGGCTTATTATCTGTTGGGGAATTCTCTAGCCGAGCAAGGACAGCTTGATAAGGCAACGAACGAGTACCTGCAAGCGCTTCGTCTCGACCCCAATTTGGGAGAGGCTTACTACAATTTGGGCGTTGCTTTATATAAGCAAGGGCAACCTGATGCCGCACTGACTGCCTATGAACGAGCGCTAAGTTTAAATCCTAAGTTGGCAGATGCTCACTATAATGTGGGCTTGGCGTTAGAGGCAAAAGGTCAGACACAGGAAGCGATCGCTGCCTATCAGCAAGCAATTCAGAATGACCCCAAATATGCAGCCGCTCACTATAATCTGGGACTGCTGTTAGTTGACAAAAATCAAAATGAAGCTGCGATGGCTCAGTTTCAAAAAGCAGTGGAAATTGACCCGGCTCTTGCCGATGCTCAATATCAACTGGGGTTACTTTACGCTCAGCAAAATCAGCCGACACAAGCGATTAACGCCCTGAATGCAGCGGCTTCTAAAAATCCTAACTTGGCAGCGGCTCAATACCAGATGGGTCGGATTTTTGTCGAGCAAGGCAACTACAAAGCAGCAGCCAACCGATTTAAGCAGGCGGTGCGTCTCAATCCCAATGATGGCGAAGCGTATCAACAACTCGGCGCAATGCTGTTAAAGGAGAACCAGGCAAAAGATGCCGCAGCGGCATTGAGGGAAGCCAAGCGTCTCAACCCAAATGATGCTGTGACTCTCTATAATTTGGGCGTAGCTCTGCAACGGCAAGGTCAGTTTTCGGAAGCGATCGCAAATTACCAGGAAGCGATTGTCATCAATTCCACTCTGGCAGATGCATTTTTTAACTTAGGAGTAACCCTGCAACAAACTGGACGCCGCGAGGAGGCAATCCCCTTTCTTGTTCAAGCGAAAACCCTATTCAATCAGCAGGGAAATCCAGACAAAATTGACCAGATTAACCAGGTTCTACAGCAGCTAGGCGCTTCTTGAATTAAAAATTAAACATTAAAAACTTATCTTTTTAATGTTTAATTTTTAATTTTTTAAATGGGTAGGCGATTAATGTCTTTGTTGCAGCCAATCACTACCATTGCCGACCCTTTATAAAGCCGCCGGTTGGGATTAGGGTTAATTTCAAATTTGCCATCGTGGCTGACCGCTAGCAGATTTAAACCATAGCGGCTGCGAAGTTGCAATTCTGAGATGGTTTTGCCGTGAAAATCGTCTGGAATAATCACTTCTACAATACTGTTATCAACATCCAGATCGAACCGATCTAAAATTGCTGGTTTAGTGAGCGATCGCGCTAAAGTACAGCCCATCTCATGCTCTGGAAATACCACATGATCTGCCCCCACTTTTTTCAGGAGTTTCATATGAATTTCTGAGGACGACTTCGCCACCACATGAGCCACCCCACCTTCCTTGAGATTTAGGGTCGTCACCACGCTAGCTTCCAGATAATTGCCAATCGCCACAATCACCGTATCAAAATCAAAAATTCCTCCCTCTTTAAGCGCAGCAGGTTCTGTCGAATCCAACTGCAAGGCATGGGAAGCGATTTGATCGGTCAAAACTTGGGCTACTTTCTTTTCGTCGGCATCAATGCCCAGTACTTCGTAGCCTAGATGGTGTAGAGTCGAGCAGACGCCACGACCAAAACGACCTAACCCAATGACTGCAAATTGATGCTTGTTAGTAGTGCTGAGACTGCGAAAAAAGTTTAAAGATGATAAGTTCACAAATAAACTCCGGACTGACTCATTGAGTTAGGGATCATTCGTCAAAAACAGTTGCAGGTTTAAACCAACCTTCTAACTTTCAACCTTTTAATCTACAAGCTGCAATTCTGTCATGAACATCTGACAAAAAGCTTGAGGTTACTCAGGCTCTAGCTTATGGAGCTTCGGGGATGCGATCGCTATCCTACCAACAAATTCTCCTCCGGATAGCGGATAACGCTGGGAGTAGGATCTCCAAGAATGGCTGACATTAGGAGCAACACTCCCACCCGACCCATGTACATGGTGGCAATCAATACAAGTTTGGCAAACGTTGAAACACTCGCTGTAATACCAGTAGAAAGTCCAACTGTGGCGAATGCTGAAACAACCTCAAATAAGATTCGGATAAACGCCACCTGTGGATCACTTAGCGCAATTAAAGTCGTGGAACCAATGACCACCAGAAGCGAACCAACCGCAACCCCAGTCGCTTTCACAATGAGCGCCATCGGGATTTGGCGTTGATAAGCAATTACCTCTTCCTTCCCTTGTAATGCTGAAAAAGTAGAACTCAGTAAAACCCTTGTCGTCGTGGTTTTAATTCCGCCGCCGGTACTGCCAGGATTTGTCCCAATAAACATGAATGCAATGGTAATAAAAAGAGAAGCTTCGGTCAATTTCCCAATATCAATGGTATTAAAACCAGCTGTTCGAGGTGTTACCGATTGAAACCAAGCCGCCATGAGCTTCTGGGGAAAATCAAGTGCGCCAAAGGTTTGGGGATTGTTGAATTCTGTAAACAAAAAGAGAATTGTTCCCAGAATGAGTAGAAACACAGTGGTAGTGGTAGCAATCTTAAAATTGAGAGAAAAGACAACACAAGCTTGACTCTTGGATAAGCGATCGCGCGTCCATAAATACAGCTCCATAATCACTTCATAGCCAATCCCACCCAAAATAATTAAGGCGGTGACAATCAGGTTGAGCAAAGGCGATCGCACATATTGCATCAGATTATCTGAAAACAAGCCAAAACCTGCATTGTTAAAAGAATTTACACTATGAAAAACTGATAGCCAAAGACCGCGATCGAACCCATAATCGGGTACAAACACCAACATCAATAAAAAGATGCCAGTTATTTCAATAATCAACGTCGTGGCAATAATTGAGCGCACCAATTCCAGCACACCGGATAATCCAGGCTTGTCGAGGGATTGTTGAATCGCTATCTTCTCTCGCAGTCCAAACTTGCGTCCTAGCAACAGCAACAGGCACGTCGTTGCCGTCATGTAGCCCAATCCCCCCACCTGAACCAGCAAGACAATGAACAATTGTCCCCAAAACGAATAAAATTTCCCCACATCGACCACTGATAAACCAGTCACGCAGACAGCAGACGTGGAAGTAAATAGCGCGATTACCGGATTGCTCCAACTGCCGTCACTGATTGAAAATGGCAGCATCAGTAAAATCGTTCCCAACGTGATGACAGCAAGAAATCCCAGGCAAATAGTTCTGGCAACAGTCATGGTCTAGCGGTCTATCAGGAAAAGTATTTTTAGAGCTTACTGCTTTCCGAGTTCTGGTAGGCTAATTTTCAGCAACACCGCCTGAAAATTTCATGACTTCAACTCTTTATCAGCAAATTCAGCAGTTCTACGACGCTTCCTCCGGTCTGTGGGAACAGATTTGGGGAGAACATATGCACCACGGATACTATGGCGCTGATGGTACTCTGAAAAAAGACCGGCGGCAAGCGCAAATTGACTTAATTGAAGAATTGCTCAAGTGGGGTGAGGTGCAGGTCGGGGAAGGCTTGACTACCCCCGCCAATATCCTCGATGTTGGCTGCGGGATTGGCGGCAGTTCTCTTTACTTGGCGCAAAAATTCAACGCAACGGCAACGGGAATCACCCTGAGTCCCGTCCAGGCGACTAGAGCCAAAGAACGGGCAGCCGTTGCTGGATTAAGCGATCGCACATCGTTCCAGGTGGCAGACGCCCTGAATATGCCCTTCGCTGACGATTCCTTTGACTTTGTATGGTCGCTCGAAAGTGGCGAACATATGCCCAATAAGCAGAAGTTCTTGCAGGAGTGCTACCGGGTGCTGAAGCCGGGGGGGACTTTTCTCATGGCAACCTGGTGTCATCGTCCGGTTGGGGGCGCAGATGCACAGTTGACAGATGATGAGCGCAAGCATCTGGCAGAAATTTACCGCGTCTATGCTTTGCCTTACGTGATTTCGCTGCCAGAATATGAAACGCTGGCTCGCAAAGTTTCGTTCGAGAATATTCGCACGGCAGATTGGTCAAAAGCTGTCGCACCATTTTGGGATATCGTGATTGATTCGACGCTCGATCCCAAAGCCGTTCTAGGTTTGCTTTTCTCCGGATGGACAACGATTCAAGCGGCGCTTTCACTGGGGTTAATGAGCCGGGGCTATGAGCAAGGTCTGATTCGATTCGGATTGCTCTGCGCGACTAAGAAATAACGTTTGGGAACAAAAATTGCTTAAAATCAAGCCTGAGTATTCATTCAGGCACGCATGAGCCAGATTTCTCCTGAAAAGTCTTCCCTTCCCAAAACCAGTCCTTCTGAGTCCTACCCTGTACAGCGCACTGGTTCCTGGCTCTACGCCTTATGGAAGTTCTCCCGCCCTCATACGATTATTGGCACCAGCCTGAGCGTGATGGCGTTGTACGCGATCGCGCTTGCAACAGCTTCCGGGGGCGTCACCAGCGTCGAACAGTTTTTGGGTGCATGGATTGCCTGTCTGGGCGGAAATGTCTACATTGTCGGGCTAAATCAGCTCGAAGATGTGGAAATTGACAAGATTAACAAGCCCCATTTGCCTATCGCTGCTGGTGAATTTTCTAGGGCGCAAGCTCAAATTATTGTCGCCATTAGTGGAAGTGTGGGGCTGCTGTTGGCACTTCTTCTAGGACGATATTTACTGTTCACGGTGGGGGTTAGTTTAGCCATTGGTACAGCCTATTCTCTGCCGCCGATTCGGTTAAAACGATTTTCCTTTTGGGCAGCGCTGTGCATTTTCACCGTGCGCGGAGTCATTGTCAATTTAGGGCTATTTTTACACTTCAATTGGGTATTGCAAAAAAGTCAAGTGATTCCGGCATCAGTCTGGGCGCTGACGATGTTTGTGTTGGTATTTACGTTTGCGATCGCTATCTTTAAAGACATCCCCGATATGGAGGGCGATAAGCAGTACAACATCAACACCTTTACGATTCAACTCGGTAAGCCAGCCGTCTTTAATCTATCTCTTTGGGTGATTACGGTCTGCTACCTGGGCATGATTGTGGCTGGGGTATTATCGCTAAGTGCGGTTAATTCCACATTTCTGATAATTACTCATGTATTCGCACTCTTGTTGCTGTGGTGGCGAAGTAGAAGTGTAGATTTGCAGGATAAGAGCGCGATCGCATCTTTTTACCAATTTATTTGGAAACTCTTTTTCTTGGAATATCTGATTTTCCCCGCTGCCTGTCTTTTAGCATAAGAAAGGTTAAAACCCTCATCAGGGTAAGCTTAAGGAAAGGGGTGCCACAAATGCCGGAGGGCTACCAAGGGTGGAAACAGAAACATCTCAACTAACTTATTTTCTGGCTGTCGCTGTCGTCGGCATTAGTCTGACTCTCCTGGTTTTTTTCTTGGGGAAGACATTTGTCGCTTCAAACTTTTTTAAAAAAGGGGTGGCACTTTATAAACAAAAAGACTATGCAGGTGCAGAGGCAGCTTTTCGCCAAGTGATTCAGCGACACCGCACCAATGACATGGCGCGATTGCTGTTGGGAAATGCTCTGATGGCGCAAGATAAGATTGACGAGGCAACGCCGATATATCGGGAATTGATTGAGCGATCGCCCAAAAATGTCGATGCTTATTTGAGGTTGGGAGACACGCTGATTAAACAAGACAAAATTGAGGAAGCGATCGCCGTCCTTCAAAAAGCTAGAAACTTATATAAAACGGGCACCACAGAGCAACAACAACTCGATCAACTCATCCAGGAAATGGACGCCCCAAAATAACCTGCAAATTCCTTCGATCGCAGCTAAATCATGACTGAGCGTACCGGAAAAGTATATCTGGTGGGGGCAGGGCCTGGAGATATTGCTTACCTCACCGTCAAGGCACAACATCTGCTTGTTGAGGCACAGGTGTTAGTCTACGACGCCCTCGTAGATGCCCAGTTGTTGGAGTTGGTGCCAGACAGTTGCCTGAAGTTGGATGTGGGGAAACGCGGTGGACAACCCAGCACACCGCAAGCCGAAATTAACCAACTGCTGGTGGAACACTGTCAGCAGGGAAAGCAAGTCGTGCGGCTAAAAAGTGGCGATCCGTTTATTTTTGGGCGTTCGACTTCCGAAATTCAGGCATTAATTACCGCTGGGTGTCCTTTTGAAGTCGTACCAGGGATTTCTTCAGCCCTAGCAGCACCTTTGCTCGTGGGGATTCCGCTGACAGATCCGGTGATGAGCCGAGGTTTCACGGTAATTACTGCCCACGAACCGGATGTTTTGGACTGGGAAGCACTGGCGCGGATGGAAACGCTGGTAATCTTGATGGGAGGGCGCAATCTCGGTGAAATTGTCTATCAGTTGCAGCGATATGGGCGATCGCTTTCTACTCCCGTCGCCGCAATTCGTTGGGCGGGAACGCCTCAACAACAAGTCTGGATAGCTACGCTGGGCACTATCGTTGAGCAAACTAGGGGCGAATCTCTCTCTCCCACCGTGATTGTCATCGGGGAAGTCATCGGTTTGAGAAAATACTTGCGATCGCCAGATGCACCAGTCGTCTTAGATCGACGCCTAAATCCGCCCGTACAATCATCAGAATCTTCAACCCCATCAGCACGGGTGAGTTTATCAGACATACCTATGGGAAGCGATTCGCAGAAAACCTCGTCCCTCACGACTCAAAACTCTTCCCAACCGCTAGCTGGGAAAACGATTTTAGTGACACGCGCCGCAGGACAATCGGGTGAGTTTTGCTTGCGCCTCCAAGAAGAAGGCGCGACAGTGATTGAGATGCCGACGCTGGAAATTACTCCTCCTTCCAGTTGGGAAGAATTGGATAATGCGATCGCGCACTTATCCAATTTCGACTGGTTAATTCTCACTTCCAGCAACGGTGTTGATTACTTTTTTGAACGACTGGAAGCGCAAAATCAAGATGCCCGCGCCTTAGCCGGGGTCAAAATTGCCGTCGTCGGGAAGAAAACCGCCCAGAGTCTCAGGCAGCAGGGCTTACAACCCGATTTTATTCCCCCAGCTTTTGTGGCAGATTCGCTGGTTGAATACTTTCCAGAATCGTTAGAGGGCAAGAAAATTCTCTTTCCGAGAGTGGAAACGGGTGGAAGAGAAGTCTTAGTGAAGGAATTAACCGCCCAAGGTGCAGAAGTAATCGAAGTGGCGGCTTATCAATCTCGGTGCCCGGAAGCGATCGCACCCGCTGCCTTAGATGCCCTCCAGCGACAAGCAGTGGATGTGATTACTTTTGCAAGTTCTAAAACCGTGCAATTTTTTGGTCAATTAGTCGGAGAAATCGACAAATTGCCCCTACAAGGTGTCTGTATTGCCTCGATTGGTCCTCAAACTTCTAAAACCTGTCTTTCTCTGCTGGGGCGAGTGGATGTAGAAGCCCCAGAATACACTTTAGACGGCTTAACCCAAGCGATCGTCCAGTGGGCGACATCTGAGGAGAATGTCCGCGATCGCTTGGCTCACAACTCAAATATAGATTGCTAGATAGCTATTCTCGATTGGATGCCGTACATTTTAACCCCACCCCTGCCCCTCCTCGTTTACGGGGAGGGGTTCCCTCTTCTCCCCGATTCCCTGCCCCGCCTTGCTGCCGCTAGTGTCTCCCCCTAAACGAGGAGGGGTTCCCTCTTCTCCCCTCTCCGTGAACGGAGAGGGGTTGGGGGTGAGGTTCCATATTCTCCTCTCCGTAAATGAGGAGGGGTTCCCTCTTCTCCCCTCTCCGTGAACGGAGAGAGGCTGGGGGTGAGGTTCCAAATATCGACACTCAACTGAAAACCGTGATAATCTCTCTCGAAAGCTTTGCAGAAATTTTCCTCCTTTCGTCGCGCCCTAGGGGATAGAGGGTTTCGAGATTCTTCCGGATGGCAGAGCCGATGGTAAGTATTTTTAGCTATGATTTATTATTATTAAGATTGTTAACAGTAACTTGCATTTTGGCAGCCTTACTACTCCATATAGGGTGGTACGCCAGCTAAGTGCCAGATAGCTGACCCGATTGAGTGACGCTCAACTGTACCCAGATCGGGTGTCACTAGAAACTGCGACTTGCACAACCGTTCATCAGATTGCTTGCATAAAGGTCAAATAAAAGGGTGATAAGTCCCATAGCTACTTAGCAAAAATTGACGCTTGCAAGAACTTTATTTTCACTTCGTATGAGGACTGGTACTGGTGACATCACTAAGACAACTTGCCCAAACCCATGAAGAATCTTTAATTGCAGCGTTTTTTCAGGAATCGGAGGGTAAATGGCGCTCTGAAAGACGCTACTATACGCTGCCGGATGGAGAAACCAAGGAGATGGTGAGTCTGATTACCGTCCGGTTTTTGGAACAGGGAAGCTCGGAATTGCTACATTTGGCAGAGTTACATCAACTAGAAGATCCAGGGGCACTGATTTGTGGTTCTTATGTAGAGTGGGACAGCACAAATTCAGTCACAAACCGCAAAGAGTCCAAAGGTTCGACACTGTTTGGCGCATTGGGAACCACACTCTATCGCGATCGCGGCTTTGCTACTCCAAAACCCGTCACGGCTGAGTATTATTTCTCCAATCCCAAAACTTTGTGCTTGCGGACAGAGTACAGAGACTCTTCATTTGAAGAAGAATTAAAACTGATTGGTCGAAGCTACCGCACCCGGCAAACGATCATCTCCCGCGCCGGAGAACAGCAAATGATCGGTCAATATCTAGAAAAGCGCATTAGCTAGACTTCACTTGCACGCCCAGCCAGAAGTGCTACCGCCGCCACTAAATCATCAGGCTCGACTGGCTTAGGCTGATACATTTGAAAACCTGCCTTTAGGGCACGGTTTTTGTCTTCCTCCCTAGCGTATGCCGTCAGCGCTAGGGCTGGAATTTGTTTTCCGGTCTTTTCTTCCAGAGTTCTCACCTTGCCGATGAGGGCATAGCCATCTTCCTCTGGCATTCCAATATCACTTACCAGCAAATCGGGCTGCCAGTTACGAAGGACTGCCAACGCCTCGGCTACGGATGCGATCGCTTTCACTTTCGCCCCAGACTCTTCAAGCACAAGGGCGATCAACTCCCGTGTATCCGTATCATCATCCACAACTAGCACCTGCACTCCGCTCAAGAGTGGAGGTGCTTGTGCTACCTTCTCCTCAGCTTTCCCGATCCCCGGCTCCTCTACCCCCCGGTTCTCCTGCCCCTCTATTTCCCGACTTTTATCAAAAAGTGGCAGAAGCACTGTAAATGTTGCTCCCCGCCCGATTCCGAGACTAGCAGCACGAACGGTGCCACCGTGCAGTTCCACCAAGTGACGTACAATCGCTAATCCGAGTCCCAATCCTCCATGCGATCGCGTAGTGCTAGCATCAGCTTGACGAAAGCGGTCAAATGCATAGGGTAGAAAGTCGGGACTAATGCCAATGCCGCTGTCGCTAATTTGGATTTGGGCAAAGCAAGTGGAAGGTTGCGGGTGATTCGGTTCAGAGTCAGAGGATTGCAAGTTTGGGATTTGATTTAAAGCTTCTACTTTTCCTTCAACCTTTAAACCTTCAACCTTCTCCAGTCGCACCTCAATTTTCCCGCCTTCTGGTGTGAACTTGATGGCGTTAGAGAGTAGATTCCAAACGACTTGCTGTAAGCGATCGGGATCGGCAGCGACTAAGCCAACTGAGCGATCTAATACCGCCTTGACTTGAATTCCCTTGCCATCCAATGCCGGACGCACAATATTAATTGCCTCATCAATGGTGGGAACTAGATCGATTGAGCGAATATTTAGGTGCAGCTTGCCTCGAATAATCCGCGAGACATCCAGAATTTCATCGGTGAGTTTTACCTGCGCCTTGGCGTTGCGTTCGATACTCTCAAGGGCGCGATTGGTAACAGAGGAATCTAGCTTCTGACTGCGGAGTAGCGTTGCCCATCCGAGGATAGAGTTGAGGGGAGTGCGGAGTTCGTGAGACAGCGTTGCTAAGAACTCGTCCTTGAGGCGGTTTGCGTCCTGCGCCTCCCGGTAGAGTCGGGCATTATCAATTGCCAAAGCAGCCCGATCCGCGAGGTCTTGCAGAAAGAATTGGTCATCACGAGTATAGGAATATCCAGGGCGATCGCGCGAAACGAATAAAGTCCCAATCCGCCGACCTCGTACCTCTAAAGGTGCGATCAAAATGCTGTACATCCCAAAGCGCTGCAAGTAGGGCAAATACTTGGACTCGCGCAAAGGTTGTATCTCCTCTGACGACACGACTGGAATCAGTAGCGTCTCGCCCGTTTTAAAGACCCGACCCGTCAAACCCTCATCAACGCGGTGCGCCTCCGTGGCGAGGGCTTCTTCCAAGCAGGCGAGGGCTTCTGGGTTTGGATGATAAATTGCTACCGGCTTGAGGTACTTTCCATCATCTGATAGGATGCGGACTACGCAGAGATCGCCCAGTAGCTGAGCTACCTGCTGACTGACGAGTTCTAGAACTGCTTGGAATTCTGGAATTTTCTCAGCGAAAGCCCGCGATACCTCACTCAAAGCTTGCCGATGCGCTTCCAGACGGGCGGATCTGCGCTGAGTTTCAGCTCGTTCTAGGGCTAACTGCACCGCAGCAGGCAGACGGTTGTAGTATTTGGGCAACTTCAGAACGTAGTCGGATAGCCCCGCCTTCATCGCCTCTACAGCGATCTCTTCGCTGCCTGTATTGGTAAACATCACCACGGGACAGTCGGGATACCGCTCTTTGACGGCACGCAACACCTGTAGACCATCACTCCAGCGCAGTTGATAGTCAGTGACAACGGCGTCAAAGCCATCTTCCTCCAGCGCCTGGTTTAAGGCATTGATTTCTGCGATCTCCTGGATTTGGAGATCGGAAAAAGCTCGGCTGAGCTGACGAGCTGCTAGGAGGCGATCATCAGGGTTGTCATCAATTAGTAAAATCCGTAAAGTCTGGCTCATATTCACTACTTAGTTGGAAGGTTGAAAGAGGTGAATGTTTTAGCTTCCAACTTTCAAAGTCTTTCCAACTTTCAACCCTCCTCTAATTTTGGTCTTTGGTTGAAAATGAGCCAATATGAATTCAGTGTCTTCACCATATCCAGTAACGCTTCAAAAGCAACTGGTTTAACCAAGTAAGAGTTGGCTCCCAGGTCATAGGCTCGGTTGATATCACGATTTTCCTCAGAGGAAGTTAGGACAACAACCGGCAGGCGCTTCAGGTCTGGCTGCTGCCGTAGCCATTCCAATACTTCAAGACCTGACTTGCGAGGGAGTTTTAGGTCTAGCAGGATCAGAGCGGGTAGAGGGTAGCGATCGCGATCGCTATAAGGCTGCTTACCCGCAAGGTAAAACACGGCTGCTTCCCCATTTTCCACCACTTGCAATGGGTTGAGCAGGTTGGCTTTCCGAAAAGCTCGCTGAATCAGGAAAACATCATTGGAGTCGTCTTCCACCAGCAAAATAGTATAGTTAGACACGTTCAACATTCGTCTCTAGCCTTGGGCAGGTCTATCCAAAATCTGCTTCCCTGATTAGCTTGCGACTCGACTCCGGCATAACCTCCCATGCGTTCTAATCCTTTACGCACAATTGCCAACCCAATGCCAGTGCCGGGGTAACTTTCAATTCCGTGTAAACGCTCGAAGACGCGAAAAATGCGTTGTTGATGTTCTGGAGCAATGCCGATGCCGTTGTCTTCTATCCACAAGCGTACCCACAATTGGGAATTTGCTGAAGGTTGATGACTCTCTGACTCTTCAGCTATAGACGCGATCGCTCTTGTTTCTACCCTTGTCTCTACAATACCCTGTTCCTCGGCTTCCCCTCTCTCCCTAACTTCTGCCCAGACTCGCACCTGCGGTTGGACTCCAGGAGCGATAAATTTCATTGCATTATTTAGCAAATTTGTCAAGACTTGAATCAAAGTGGTGCGATGCCCGACGACTTGAGGCAGCGGGGATTCTACTGCCACCTGGACTTGTTTTTGGCGCACTTCTGGCTCTAGTTGAGCGAGGACTTCTATCACCACCGCTTCTAGGTGAATCGGCTGGAGACGGATCTCCGTGCGGCTGAGGCGGCTATAGTCGAGCAGATCCTGGATTAAGATATCCATGCGCTGGGCAGCCGTAACGATGCGCTGGGCATAGTCTTGCCCGATGACATCGAAGGAGTCGCCATAATCTTCTAACAAAGCGGAACTAAAACCCTGCATGGCACGCAATGGCGCACGGAGGTCGTGAGAAACGGAATAGGCAAACGCCTCCAATTCAGCATTGGCTTCCTGCAATTGGACAGTGCGATCGCTGACGCGCTGCTCCAGTTGTGCATTGTACTGTTCGAGTTGTTCTCGTAACTCAGCTTGCTGCATCGCGATCGCAAGTTGGTCGGCGACCTCCCTGGCAATCTCTTGGTGTTCGGGATTAAACGTTGTCGGTTCCGTGGCACTCAGAATCAGTTCGCCGAGCAGATTTTCTTCGACCCGCAGGGGTATAGTCATGCAGTTACTTTGCCCTTCCCCCATTCGCTTTATGGCAGGCGGACAACGATTGATTGTCGCGTTCTCTACAGAATAGGATCTCTGTTGCCCTAAGACAAATCCAGGCAGGAACTCGTCAATTTGGAGCGTAGCGCCTTCTGGGAACGGAAAATCTCCGTTAACAGTTCCGGCGATCACGTGGGCAATGCCAGTTTCAAAGTGAAACAACACCACAAAAGCCTGTTGGCAAGGCACCAAGCGCTGCATCCGCGACAATGCCGCGCGGACAACTTCGGCGGGTGAATGTGCTGCCAGAATCGCCCGGTCAATCTGATGCAACGCTTCCAACCGTTGGGCAGATCGACGCAGTGCCTCTGTTTGCTCTTGGGCGATTGCAAGGGCGTGTTTGTAGGTTTTTGCTACTGCTATCAACTGACGGTTGGTGAACAATGCCAGGAGGCTTCCCAACCCAACCGTTAAGCCGAGAGTGCTGCCAATTGTCAGTTGGGTTGTTTTTTGAGCGGTGTCGGTGCGAACATCCCGCAGTACCTCCTCGGTTTCGATGAACGAGGCAAGCTGAACCCGCATCGCGTCCATCAGATGTCTACGAGTGTTAAACACAGAGAATTGATAATCACCACTGCGCTGCTTCCGAGCGATCTGGGAGGGGGCATATCGATTCCACTGTTCATAAATTGCCCGCAACTCTTTGAGGCGCTGAATTTGACGCGGGTTGTCCGAAATTAAAGAACGCAAGTCATTAAAGGCAGGATCGATTAACAAACTTGACGCTTGGTAAGGCGCTAGAAAACTCGGATTGCCGGTGACGAGATACCCGCGTATCCCGCTTTCCATATCTAACAGCAATCTCTGAGTATAGTTTGCTTGAGCAATGACTCGATCTGTGTGGTCAACCCACCGCGTCACCGAAAGTAGATGGTTGAGCTGCAAAAATAAGATGCCGGAGAGCGCTAGCATCAAAATAAACGGCAACGCGATCGCACGAGTTAGCCTGCGGCGAAAGTTGGTTTGGGCAGTCTCAAATAGCGCCATTTCAACCCTTCGAGCCTTTCGGCTCTAGCAGTAAGCTTTAGCGATCGCATTCGGCGGAAGCCGTCAGCACCGGCTATGTTGTCTCTTTTACTTTGAAAAAATACTGAGCCAGCAGATCCAAAGATAGCGATCGCCTACTTCCAAGCTAACAACTTACAACACAATAGCAATCCCCAATTAGTTATTAGTTAAAACTCTGTGCATCTTTCTGGATTTCTTCGAGTAACATTTCCCTCGTTAAACTCCTGATAAATGGGTGGCTCAGAAAAAGTTGCATTGGGCGTTATGCACTGAGCGTTATGCACTGAGTGTTATGCACTGGAGCGTTATTTAATAATGGCTACCCGATTTTCGGTGATGAACGGCGGTGACGCCTTCCTGCTGTAACACCTTGCCATTTTCCACCACAGCGTAAACCAACCAGTGATCGCCACATTCCATGCGATTCCGGGCAGTACATTCTAGATAAGCCAGGGCGTCGGTGAGAATCGGACAACCATTTTGGGCGTCTTGCGTACCGACACCTGCAAATCGGTCTTCACCGGGACCAAAAGGTTTGAGAAAATGCTTCATCAAGCCGAGGTGCTTGCCTTCTCCCAAAATATTTAAAACAAATTTTCCACCAGAATGCATCAGCGACTCAATCGCTCGATCCTTGGCGACAGCAATGGTTAAACCGGGGGGATTAAAAGTTGCCTGAGACACCCAAGAAGCCAACATCGCCCCGCTGAGTTCGCCTTGTTTTGTTGTTACTACCGAAAGAGAGCCAACCAGATGCCCTACCGCTTGTTCGATCCTGGCAGATTGCGAAGGTGAAATCGGTTGCACACCTAACTGTTGTCGGGCAACTTTGGCTTTTCTAGCTTTTTTCAAGGCTTGGGCGAAGTCTGTCCCCGCTTCTTCGCAATATTTCAGCGTCACCTCAGTGGGTTTAAATTTGACCCGAATCGGGTCAAAACCAAAGCGATATCCCGCATCTTTTAACTTGCCTTCAAGTAAATCAATCGCTTCCCCACTCCAGCCATAAGAACCAAAAACCCCCGCTAGCTTGCCTTTGCTCGCATTGGATAGGACAATACCTAACGCGGTTTGAATCGGCGTAGGAGCATGACCACCGAGGGTAGGAGAACCCATGATAAACCCATCTGATTTTTCTACAGCTTCTTGAATTTCAGCAGGTTCGGCAAATTCACAGTTAATCGATTCGACAGCAACCCCCGCTTTGGTAATCCCACTAGCGATCGCTTGCGCCAAGGTCGCTGTATTCCCATAAGCTGAAGCATAGAGCAGCGCCACGCTCGTTTCCGTTGCCCTTTGCTGCTGGTTCCATTGCCGATAAGCTTGAGTCAACGGAATCAGGCTGTAACGCACCAAGGGGCCATGACCCGTCCCATAAAGTCTGGCTGGCAAATCCTGTGTCAGTTTGTCTAGCGCTGTTTCGACTTGCCGAGCGTGGGGAGCCATCAGACAATCGTAATAGTAGCGCCGATCTTCGCTAAACACCGTCCACCCTTCATCAAACACCTGATCGCCACAAACGTGCGCCCCGAAAAGCTTATCAGTATACAAAATTTCGGTTAGGGAGTCGTGGGTGCAGAGGGCGTCGGGCCAACGGGGACTGGGGGTGGGGATAAATTGTAAGTGATGACCTTTGCCTAAATCGAGGGTTTCTTCCCCCCGCATTACGGCAATTTGGAGATTGTGTTCTTGTAAAGTTTCTGGGAAAGTGCTTTCAAAAAGATTTCGCAGCAGAATTGAGCCTGGATTTGAGCAAACAAATGTAATTTGAGGAGCCAGTTTTAGTAAAGCATTCAGCGTAAAGGCTCGGTTGGGATTGACGTGTCCCAAAATTACATAATCCAGCTTTTTCAAGTCAAACCGCTGCTGTAAAGCGGAAAGAAAAATCTCTGTAAATGATTCTCCCGGCGGATCGATGAGTGCTGTTTTATCCGCTTGAATTATATAAGAATTCGCCGTTGTGCCTCTTTGCAGCGCATATTCGACTTCAAACTTAAGTCTGTCCCAAGTGCGCGATCGCAATACAGTTGTATCTGCACCAATCGGGAGAACCTGAACATCGCGGGGTTTTGTGGCTGTCATCATAAGTTAAAACGGTAATTTTTTTTAACGCAAAGGTACGCTCTCGTAGCGCAAAGTTAAAGCTGCCTCTTTGCGTACCGAGAGCGTTAACCTTGGCGCACCGAGAACGTTAATAATAATTTCCGATCTTACGATGGTGAACGGCTGTGAGGGCGTCGGCTTTGGAGACGCGACCGGATTGAACGGTGCTGTAAACAATCCAGTGATCGCTGCATTCCATACGGCTTGCAACTTCACACTCCATGTAGGCGAGGGCTTCTGTCAGAATCGGGGAACCGTTCTCCGCAGGCTGAGATTTTATCCCGGCAAATCGATCCGCGCCAGGGGGGAATCGTTTTAAAAAGTGGCGCATCAAATTTTGATAATTTCCCTCTTCTAAGACGTTGAGGACAAAGCGATCGCCTACTTGCATCATGGACTCAATTGCCCGGTCTTTTGCGACAGCAATGGTGAACCCTAGGGGTTGGAAGCTAGCTTGTGCCACCCAGGAGGCTAACATGGCACCGTTGACTTCGCCTTTTTTGGCAGTGATGATGTAAAGTCCACCACTGATGCGTCCCAGCGCTTTTTCTAAGTCGGCATCAAGGGACTTAATCTGTTTGATGTTGCGATCGCGGGTAAGCACTTGCCCCAAGTCAGTTCCCGCTTCTTCGCACAGCTGATAGGTGGCTTCTCCGGGTGTGTCTTTAATCCGAATCGCTGGAAATGCGACTGTCAGCCCTAACTCTCTAAATTTACTCACTAGCGGATCGACGGGTTCATCATCTCCTCCATAGGACTCCAGAATCCCAACCACTTGTTTTTCCTTGGCGGCGGCTAAAACGGTGCCAATCGCCGCTTGGGCGGTGGCAGAGGCGGCTGGGGGTGTGGCAATGACTAAGCCAGATGAACGCCCTACCAGTTCTTGTACTTCCTGGGGATCGGCGGATTTCAGGTCGAGTGTCTCAACGGCGACGCCGGTTTTGGTGATCCCTTTGGCGAGAGATTGGGAAAGGCGATCGCTATATCCGTAATCGGAGACGTAAAATACCGCTACTGTCGTCTCTCCCTTAGTTTGAGCTTGGCTCCACTGCCGATAGCGTCCCGTTAGTTCCACAACGTTGTGGCGCAGCAGTGGGCCGTGTCCGGTGGCGATGGTGCTGACTTCTGGCAGTTCTCCCATCCGCTTCAGTGCAGATAGCACGGAACGGGCATTCGGAGCCATCAGGCATTCGTAGTAAAACCGATAATCGGCTTCGATGGCGGCTAAATCTTCATCAAAGGTGCTATCCGAGCAATAGTGCAAGCCAAAGGCGTCGCAAGTATACAGGATTTGGGTTTTGTGGTCGAATGTGAAAATCGTGTCGGGCCAGTGCAAGTTGGGGGCAATCACGAATTCCAATTCGTGTCCGTTGCCTAAATCCAACTTGTCGCCATTTTTGACAATTCGCCGCTCAAACGGCTGATGCACAAAATCTTCGATAAACTGAATTGCGACTTTTGACCCAACCACCGTTACTTGGGGAGCCAGTTTCAAGATGTCTTTGACTAATCCGCTGTGGTCTGGCTCGGTGTGGCTGATAATCAGGTAATCAATTTCTTTAGGGTCAATCAGTCCCTGTAATGCATCCAGATATAGCTGGCGAAACTTTTCGTGGGAGGTATCCACTAAAGCCGTCTGCTCACCCCGAATGATGAAGGAATTATAAGTAGTGCCGTTTTGCAGTCCAAATTCAATGTCGAAGCGATCGCGATCCCAATCGAGCGAGCGAATCGTTGTGGTGTCAGGGGCGATTTCGCCAGTCTGCATGGTGAGGCGTTTTTGGGTTCGGTCGGTGAGCGCTACCATCTCTGGTCTCCTTCTGTTGCAACCCATTAGGTATTTTTTCTTCTTTCATTCTGCCACGAGTATCTTGTAAAGATTTATTAAAAAACCTATGAGTGAGTTAAGAGTTCTAAAAGTGTGAACCCGCAGAGGCACAGAGGACACAGATATGAATTGGCTAGGTTTGATGATTGGAAATTCGCAGATGCACTGGGCGTACTTTGAAGGAGAGACGCTTCACAAAGCCTGGGACACTCATTATCTAACGGCAGCATCTGTGAAGGAGCTGATGCAGGGTTTGATGGCAGGTGACTTACCAGCGGAAATTTCACCACCCAGTCAGCTACCTCTTTATCTGGCTTCGGTGGTTCCTAGGCAAACGCTACTTTGGCAAAGTTATCCTAATGTTCGCATCATTACTTTAGAAGAGTTGCCTCTTGAGGGAATGTACCCAACGCTGGGAATTGACCGGGCTTTAGCTGCGTTGGGTGCTGGTGAAGTCTGGGGTTTGCCAGTGCTGGTAATTGATGCTGGTACTGCTCTAACGTTCACGGGTGCAGATGCCAATCGTTGTCTGGTGGGTGGGGCAATTCTTCCAGGCTTGAGCCAGCAACTACTGTCACTAGCTTATAGAACAGCTGCCTTGCCATCAGTCAAAATACCACAGGAAATGCCGCCGCGTTGGGCGTTGAATACACCAGAGGCCATTCAGAGTGGCGTTATCTACACTGTCGTGGCTGGAATCAAAGATTTTATCCAAGCTTGGAAGCAGGAATTTCCAAGCAGTCGGGTGGTTTTGACGGGAGGCGATCGCGCTAGTTTACTTTCCTATCTCCAAACCCAGTTTCCTGAAATAGCCAGTCAAATCATGAACGACCCCAATCTAATTTTTATGGGCATGAGGTCAGTCGTCCTTAGTTCTTAGCCCTTAATAAAGCTACTCAGATCAAATCTGCTTGATTCTCCACAATTGAGAAAAACCTCACCCCGCCTCCACCTGCGGCTCCGGCTCCCCTCTCCGCAAGCGGAGAGGGGTTGGGGGTGAGGTTCTTTCATTAACTCCAGTAAAAGCGCACAGCCTATGCGCTCCTACTGCTTACTAACGAAATCTCGAATATACTGAGCCACAACATCTGGCAGCGCTTCGGGTAGATCGTTTCCTGCAAAGCCAATAATTTCTAACTGAGCTGATGGAGTTAAGTCGGCGTAGGCTTGACTTTCGGCAATTCTGGAACGGTTATCTCGATCGCCTTGCAAAATTAAAACGGGGACTTTCAGCCACTCCAGTCTTTCTTTCAATAATTCTGCTTGAATTTCGGCGCGACGGCGTTGAAATAATAGCTTGTCAGTAGTGGGAAACTGTACCGGCTGTTCTTGTCGCCGCTTCTTTTGCCCAGTCTGCTTGCGGGCAAACAGGCGATTGTTAGAGACACGATTGATCGCATCTATAAGCGATCGCGACCCGGAGGATATTACCTTAGACAGCCGCTTAAATAGAGATGTAAATAGAGATGGGCGCGATCGCTCGGTTCTTAATCCCTCCGCTTCCACCCCAATTGGAGCTATCAGCACTAATCCGCGTACCTGTTCCAAATATTTCAGCGCGAAGCTTGCCGCAATCCATCCCCCCAGTGAGTGGGCAATTAAATAAACTTCCCGCTGGTTCAACGCTTCTAACAACTCACCGAGACATTCCACCTCTAACTCAATCGAGTAGTGGATATTCGGGCGTTCTGAGTCACCAAAGCCGAGTAAATCTGGAGCAAAGCAGTGATAATCTCGACTCAAACAATCGATGACAGGTAGCCATTGACTGCTATCGTGAGCCGATCCATGTAAAAAAACCAAAATCGGTCCTTGACCGACTTCGCGCCAGAAGATTTGTCCTTGGGACAGCTTAATTCGAGAATTGCGTAGCGGTAGAGTCATCCTAGATTTTTAATTTTAGATTTTGATTTTAGATTGACGATGGATTCACGCATCCAAAATCGAAAATCCTGCTCATGCGAGGGTTGTCAAGCCGTTCAAGTAGTCCTGCAACTGCTGGTCGTGGTCATGGCAGAGTTTCCCTGGAGGCAATGATGTCACAGAGAATGCTTTTACTTCCATAATTTCCAGCGTATCCCGAACCTGCATTTCTCCTTGCACTTCCGCTTCTAGCGCTACACAAATCGAATGAATTCTGGGATCGCGGTCTGGCGAAGAGTAAACTCCCACTAACCGGCGAATTTTTACTAACTCTAGTCCGGTTTCTTCCGCCAATTCCCGCCGCGCTGATGTCGGAATATCCTCACCCCAATCAACAATGCCGCCAGGAAAACCCCATTCACCCGTATCTCCGCGTCGAATAAACACAATTCGACCATCCGGCAAAATCGGGATGATAGTTGTGCCGATGATGGGATGACGGAAAATAATCCCTAGCACTGTTTGTATGAATCGCCATAACTGACGCATAGACAAAAGAAGCTTTACTTCAACGCAGAAAGGATACTTTTACTTTTAGAGTCAATTTATGACCAGGAAGTTCTCCGATTACAGATAAAATTTAAAACTTTGCAAAAGGAGGGTTTCCCCAAGGGCGGAACCCGCATAGTTCTGGGGATGCCAGAATTGCTGATTCATCCACCTCTACAAATTAAAATTTTTAAATCTGCAAGAATTTCTGTTTTTTGAGATTCCGCTCTCACTGGGAGATAAATCTTCTCAATGTTACCATTCGAGCCGATCTCATTCATGTGTGTCGCTGAAGGCGGATCAGTTGCTTGCTGCGGAATTTTTCAGCCCTTTGCTGTCGTTGTGGCTGACAATTTTACCCACCAAAGGAGCAGTGCTACTGAGTTTCAGGGATATGGGGCTATTTTCAACCGCAGCAAGTCAGGGCTTTTTAGTAGGCTGCTGACGGGCTGTTATGATATACGTTACGGATGCAAGTTCGGTCACGTCAGTCAGCGACCCGCCGTTTTTAGGCTAGCCTGCTTCGGTGTTTCTTCCACAGGTTTGAAGGCAGAGGCTTCCAGCGCCAAAAAAATGCTCTGGGGAAGTAACACACTCTGTCTAGACTCGCTTGGACAAGAGTACGTTCTGAGAAGTTGCTAGAGACGCTTTAAATTTTGCGCTTCTAGGTTGCTTTTCTGTCTCTGGGCTTTCATCTGAATCAATTGTTCGGATGGATATTGTTGGATGACTATTTACATCGAAAGTCTGTCTTTGCAGGTTACTCCAGAAGACCTTAAACAAGTCTCTGCATCAGGTTTAGCCAAAAGTGTGGCGATACCAAGCGACCGGAAGACAGGCAATGTGCGGGGCTTTGCTTTCCTAGAGAAGGTGGACGCTCCGCAAAAAAAGACAGCTATTTCGGCGCTGGATGGTGCAAAATGGATGGGGCGTTAGATGCAGCTCAAACCAAGCCAGATCGAAGGAGAACCCTCGAAAAGAGGGCGATCGCGGTAGATTGGCAGATTGGCAGATTCTAGTACCTGCTTTTACAAGCCTTGGGCATGACTGGCAACACCAACAAGCATCAGGTGCGGGGGAAAACCCAAAGGCACCATTTTTTAGTCGTATATCAAAGAGGTGAACATGGCGAAGCGCCGTAACCCTAAGAAAGAAAAGGCGCAGCGTAATCAAGCATACGCCCGCAAGTTTCGTAAACGTCAAACTACGGGTCGGTTCTCTAAATTCCGGCGTCAAAGATCGCCCGGAGAGAGAACCAATGAGGAGGATGAAGACAAGATGGGAGGAGGAATGGGAGCAATGGGCGGCGCGATGGGTTAGCCATTGCTCGGTGCTGAGGATTGAGCGCTTAGGACTGAGGGCAGAGGGCTGAAGACTGAGGAAGAAAAATATTTTTCCTCAGCTACTAACTCTTTTGCGAAATTGAGAAAGCCCCTATTCAGTCCTCAGTCTTGATTACTCAGTCCTCACTCCTGATTACTCAGCCGAGACTGGGCAGCTTGAATCGCTTGTCTCACTTGCTCGAATCCGGTACCGCCGTAACTGTTACGAGCGGCAACCACTTGTCTTGGAGAGATGGCTTCATAGATGTCTGGCTCAAAAGCTGGGTGCAATTCCTTCCATTCGTCTAAGCTCAAATCCTTGAGAAGTTTACCGGCAGCGAGGGAAGTTTTTACAACCTTGCCCACGAGATTGTAAGCTTCCCGGAAGGGGACACCCCGCGCTGCTAGGTAATCAGCAACATCGGTCGCGTTAGAGAAATCTTCCGCGACAGCTTCTGCAAGGCGAGCGGTACGGAATTCTAGCCCCTCGCGAAACAAAATGGTCATTGCTTCTAGGCAGCCTTTAACGGTCTTTACACTGTCAAATAGGCTTTCTTTGTCGTCTTGTAAGTCTTTGTTGTAAGCCAAGGGTAGCCCTTTCATCAGCACTAGCATTCCTTGCAGATGCCCAAAAACACGACCTGTTTTGCCCCGCACGAGTTCAGGCACGTCGGGGTTTTTCTTTTGGGGCATGATGCTGGAGCCGGTGGCGCAGCTATCTTTGAGGGTGACAAAGCCGAATTCGTGGGATGACCAGAGGATGACTTCTTCCGATAGACGGCTGAGGTGAACCATGATCAGGCTGGCGCTACAGAGAAATTCAATCGCAAAGTCGCGATCGCTCACACCATCCATGCTGTTGGCATACACCCCATCAAAGTTCAGCAGTTTGGCGGTGTAGTGTCGATCGATGGGGAAAGTGGTTCCAGCCAGTGCGCCACTCCCTAAGGGCGAGACATTGACGCGCTGATAGACTTCTCCTAGGCGCTCCCAGTCGCGTTCTAGCATTTGAAAGTACGCAAGCAGGTGGTGAGCTAAAGAGACCGGCTGGGCGCGTTGTAGGTGCGTGTAGCCGGGAATCAGGGTTTCAACGTGATTCTGGGCAAGGTTGATGAGAACTCCCTGAAATTCGCGCAACTGGCTGCGAATTTGGGAAATTTGATCTCTTAAATAGAGGCGGGTGTCGGTGCCTACTTGATCGTTGCGCGATCGCGCCGTGTGCAGTTTTTTGCCGACATCTCCGGTAATTTCTGTCAGTCTGCGCTCTACCGCAAAATGAACATCTTCCGCATCTATACCTGGATTGAAGTTCCCTTCCCGGTATTCTTGGCGGATTTGTTCTAAGCCTGCGACTAGCTGTTGTGCCTCCGACTCGGAAATAATGCCGGTGTGAGCGAGCATTTTGGCATGGGCGACCGAGCCGGTGAGGTCGTATTCGATGAGTTCTATATCGAAGCCGATACTAGCGTTGAAGCGAGCGATCGCTGGATGCAACGCCGATTCAAACCGTTGGCTCCAAGTTTTTTGTTCAGTCACGAGCTTGTTGATAACGTTGGAAAGTTGACAGATTCAAAGGCGAGCCGGTTGAAAGTTGGCTCGGCGAGCAGATTTTAGCTTGCCTTTGCAAGCATCTTACTCTTTAACAAATTGCAGGACGAGCAAGCTGTATCCAAACATTCAACTTTCAACCTTCAACCTTTAACTTTTTAGACCTTCAAACGCCATCCACTAAGCGGTAATCCCTCGAATCAGGTAGCCAAAAAACAGTCCGATTAACAGCGCCCAGACTTGCCCTGATTTAATGAAGTAGTTAAACGCATTTTGCATCTGGTCTAACACTTTTGGGTCTCTGATTTGCTGCGCCAACACGGGCCAATTGACCGGCGAGTGCGAAAACCACAGCGATACACTATCGTAACTGTGGGTCAAGTTGGGCAACCAACCAATTATTTCGTGCATTTCGTTAAGCACCATGACTCTGATTTCCTCACAACAAAAGAGAGATGTTGGCAAAGGTTGCTCGCGCATCCGTTCAGATTGTATTAACACAAAGCTGATGTCTTTGCTAGTGGGGGAGTCAGTGATGGGTAATGAGTCATGGGTATCGGAAATGACCATGACTCATTACCGATTAACTTTTGACCTGCATCACCACTAGCGTCATATCATCTCCGTTACGGCTGGTCGGGCCGATAAACTGCTGTACCTGCTCAAATAGGTAATCTAAAATCGCTTGGGTGCCGTTGCAATGCTGGCAAGCCCACTGGAAGGTGCGGCTCAGCTTTTCTTCGTCAAAGCGATCGCCATTTTGATTTGCCGCATCGGTAAAACCATCGGTGTAATAAATAATCGTGTCGCCGGGATACAGCTGGACTTGGGCATCTTCATACTGGGAATCGGCATCTAGACCAATCAGCATTCCCCAGGTATCCAAGCGCTTGATGGAACGGGTTGATGCCTGCCACAACAAGGGAGGATGGTGGGCGGCATTACTGTACGACAGGATGCGGGTTTGCGGATCGTATTCGGAATAGAACAGGGTGACAAACCGATGGGAGTTTTCCAAATCGGCGTACATCACCCGGTTTAAATGTTGCAAAATCTTCGCTGGTGAGTGCCTGTTTAGCACTTCGGCTCGCAGCATCCCCCGCGTCATCGTCATAATTAGACCGGCGGGGACACCTTTGCCCATCACATCCCCAATTACCAGGCTCCACGGAACCAATCCTCTTTGGGCGGTTTCCACTTCCGAATCGCTGCTCGTTTTGGGTCGCAGCTGGTCATAATTGGCGGGAATGAAATCATAATAATCTCCGCCAACGCGACTAGCTGTTTGGCACTTTGCCGCTAGTTCGACTCCATAAATATCAGGGCATTGTCGCGGCAGTAAGCGCAGCTGGATATCGGCACCAATTTCTAATTCTTTATCCAGGCGTTCTTTTTGGCGGAGTTCGACGGTGAGTTCATCGTTCGCGATCGCTACTGCTGTTTGATCGGCAACTAAGCGCACCAACTTTTGTCGGGTATCTGTCCAAATATATTTGGGATCGCGGCTGAAAACATAAAGACGCCCTCGCTCTGCATTTTTCACCAGAATCGGAGTGCCAAATACCTGAATGTCTGGCCCCAAAAACCGAGTCAGTTGAGCATCCAATGATGGCGGGGAAGCGATCGCCTCCCCCTCTGCTGTTGTCGAAGCATTACTTGTCTGACGGGTTGCGGCGTTAAGCGCCTTGCGAATATCCTGACAAGACTGACCTTCCTGACAGTGCAAGCGTTCTAGCCGCACCTGACCATTGGGCAAAAACCGGATGAGAATGCCACCATCGGCATCTGTCACCCGCGTTGCCATCAGCGGAATCAACTCCAAAAACTGATTTAAGTTATTGAAGCTACGCAGGGCAAACCCTAACGACGAGAGCAAGTCTTGAATCTTGCGCTGTTCTCGATGCAAACGCGCCACCAGTTCTTTGAGCGCAAAAACTGGCGTTGTTTCGGCAGTGGTACCGCCGTCAGGCAAGGGAGATGGCTGGCGAGGAAGGGGCACAGCAGTCATAGCATCAGGAGTCAGAGTTCCGCACAAAGGTTTTAGCTGTCAGGATATCTTCACAGATTCTGGCTTCAGGATTGCCAGTTTCGGCAACGGTTTGGAGAAAGCGCCTCTTATTTAAAAAAAATCAGAAGGCGTTAGAGGAGAATTGTTCCCGATTACTATCGCAACTGTTGCCGGTTGCAGCTAGCTGTCCGGACGCGATCGTTCAGCAATAGGAGCCGATTTGGCTGTTCTTGAGGTGTAACTATACCCCTAATTACAGGTTCTGCCAATCACCCGGAGGGGCTTTTTGAAAACTTATACATAAGTCTATAGACGGAAAGTTCACCATAGCTGTCGCCATCGTAAACCCGATCTCTCCTAAAGCGCCCTTCCTTCTGTTTTATTCGTTCATCGGCAGTATAGCCTAAGGGTAGCAGAGAGAAAATATCTACCTATAGAGGGATTTTAAAAGAGAAGGCTGTAAATCGTAACTGGATGGGGCGTGTATCCCCAAAGTAAAAATTTCTTCCAAAAGAACATCTGGAATCGAATCGGGTCAGAAAGCTCTAGTAGCATGGCGTTTCTCGATAGCATTTTTAGTAAACCCATTGCAGGTTTCATGTCAATGGTTCTCTTTGCTCCGCTTGCTTCTTAGCAGTTTTTTAGCAAAGAATTGCCAACTTTGATTGCCAATTTTAAGAAAGGGCTTCCGGGTGAGAAACTTGAATCCCTGACGACGACCCTAAAGAATCTGATCATCCAAAAGTTCAGCCGAAACCGAAGGGTGCAGGTGGGGATTGCCCACCTGAATCGGCAATTTAGGCTGCCCAAGGAGATGAACTACATAGACTGTCTAATCATGAAATCTAATCATTGAAATCCAAAATCCAAAATGGTCAACCTAAACCGAGTTCGCGCTTGAGCAAGTTAATTGACTTGGTGCCAATATAATTTTCGCTACATAATACCTCCGGAGGACGAATAATGTCTTCCCGGGCGGCGCTGACTGCCGCTTTGACGGTGGCAAAACTGGCGCGATCGCTAACAATCGTTTGGGCACTGCGAACGATTGCGTTGAGTTTGTAGGTGTCTTTTACTTGGGCTGTCATCACTAGCAAATCATCCCCACGCAGGCTGTGGATAAGAATTTCTGCAACGCCGAGAATGCCTGAGCTGAGGCTCACCAGACCCATACAGCTGTCTTTAGGGAGGCGTTGAACTAGATTGAGTTCTTGAGCGTAGTCGTAAATATCGACGGGGATGACGCGCACTGCTCTTGGGGCAGCGATCGCTTCCGCATCCCCAATAAAATAGCGGCTAGTCACCACGGTGCCAGAGTGGGTTTGATCGAGGACTTTACTGAGTTCCTCCATCGGCACCAATTGAACGGGTATCCCTAAAGATTTCTCCAGTTCCTGAACCATCAACTCCCCAGCACCCATGTCTCGTGACGGGACTGTAACCAACACCCGCGCACTACAGCGTAAGCGCCAGTCAACTTCTGCTAGGAATAGTTCCCTGGCTTGGTTGAGGGTGCAACCTTGGTTGAGCAGGTCATCCAGGCTGTGCTGCACCAGCTTGTAAGCTTGAGGATATTGTTCGTGTATAGGACCGCTGTGTCCAGTACCGCCCTCGTTTCCTTGGGCTTTGACATAAATTCCCGATCCGGCTTGGGATTCTACTAATCCAGTGTCTTCTAGTTGCCGGTATACCTTGCTAATGGTATTCCGGTGCAGACCTGTTTGCATTGCCAGCTGCCGAGTGCTGGGCAATCGATGACCAGGGGGAAACTGTCGCGAGGCGATCGCAAATTGCATTTGGTCAAATAGTTGTTTTGATGCTGGAATTTCACTGTCTGGTTGAATATGAAACTGAACCATTTGTGAGCCTCCAAGGACTCTGATTCTCATGAAGCCGTGAGAAGGGCAATTCTTTAATAGCATAATGCGCTACAGAAGCTGAGTTATCACGCTGGTTTTTCAATATCCTGTTTCCTCCTCAATTGACCTGCGGTGTACACCCAAGTCGGCAGACTCTCCCCAAACCCCTCTCCGATACGGAGAGGGACTTTGAAGATTTCTCCCCTTAGAAAGGTAGGGAAGGCGCTGTTCTTGTTAGGTCTGAGAGCGCTTTGAGCAAAATAAGTCTAGAGCGCACTCACTCAGGAAAATAATTTTCGGGTTGTTCTCCGGGTGAGTGCGGAAATTCCTCCAATAAAGGGGGAATCTGTGTTTCTGCTTCCCCAGTAGAGACGGAGTTAGGGGCATCTATCGTTTCTTGCCTCTGGAGGAGTTCTGGCAGGGTGACAAACTCATATCCCTGCTTTTTGAGTTTTTCAACGATCTGGGGTAAAGCCTGAACCGTTGTCGAATGGTTGCCGCCACCATCATGCATCAGCACAATAGAGCCGGGAAAGGCACTCTTGAGAATGTTTTTGACCAATTTGGGTGCGGAGAGGCGGTGGCGACGACTGTCCGCGGAGTTAATCGACCACATCATCACGGCGTAGTTGTTCTTTTGGGCGTAAGCTGCTAGTCCATTTTGTAAGTTGCCGCCGGGAGGGCGGAAGTAAGCGGTTGTGACTCCGGTTGTCTTGTAGATGAGTGCGGCTGTATCGTCTATTTCCCTTGCCGCCGTAGCCTCGTCCATCTGACGATAAGAGTGATGCCAGGTGTGGTTGCCAATGGCGTGACCTTCCGCAACCACTCGTTGAGCTACGGCTGGATAACTTTGCAGTTGTTCTCCTACCCAGAAGAATGTGGCTTTTATGTTATTTTTCTTGAGGATGTCCAGCACTTGCAATGTCGTTTTACCCCAAGGGCCATCATCAAAAGTGAGGGCGATGATTTTATTCTTCGGCGTTACCCGATAAATGGTTTTTCCTTGATATTCGATAGGCACTGGGAAGGTTTTTTCAGATGCGGGTGGGAGAGCGATCGCAGAAGGTGTTGTTTCACTCGGTAGATTTTCCGGTTCGACAATGGGGAGTAGTTGCTGAACTGGATTGGATGGTGCGATCTCCAAGTGTATGGGCGATCGCGAGGCGTCTACTCTTTCGGCTATACCGCTACTCGCTGGCGGTATTATTTCCCTCGGCGACGAAGTTTCGGGTTCGACACTGGGGCGTTGTTGAGGGAGTTGTTGAGCTTCCGGCTTGTCCTGACGAACCTCTATCGCAAACTGATCCTGAGGGGAAGGTTGAGGTGACGGCTTGATGATTTTATTGACGATAAGCGCCGTTAAGGTAACGATAGCGATGCAGGTAAGTTGCTGAGTGAATAATCCGGTTGGTTTTTCTTTTTCTTTCCAGTCTGCCAAGGTTGAACTCCTTCCCTTACCCCTTGATAATTTTTGAGTTTTTAATGATTACAAAACCTAGTTATTGTTCTTGACTCACCCCCCTAAATCTCCCTTTTTTCGGCAGCCAGCAACTCTTCAATAACCGCACAAAACTATACAATAGAGCTGCCGAAGATTACAAATTATTTAAAATATAGAATCTTTTAAACAAACAAGCTATGGTTTGGTTTATATAAAATTTCTTCATAAAAAAATGCGATAATTTGTGCAGCACTTCCATGAAGTTTTAAATACTTTATTCCGGTAAAAAGTAGGGCACTTTGCTGGTAGACAAAATAGTAGCACTATCTGCTAAAAAAACGGCAGAGGACACAGAAGAATTATCATGACAGAGAGCAAGATTCGGACAAAAAACCTCAAAATTGCCAATGGCGATCTAGAAATTGCGGCTTACCTGGCAATGCCGGAAGGGGAGGGGTCTTTTCCCGGTATTGTGGTGTTGCAGGAAATTTTTGGGGTGAATGCCCACATCCGGGAGGTAACGGAACGAATTGCCAAGGAAGGCTATGTAGCGATCGCGCCAGCAATCTTTCAACGCCAAGCACCGGGTTTTGAAACCGGCTACACTCCAGAAGACATTCAAATTGGCAGACAGTACAAAGACCAAACTCAAGCCTCAGAACTACTCGGCGATATCCAGGCGGCAATTAATTACCTCAAAGCCTTGCCCGAAGTAAAACCTGTCTTTGGCTGCATCGGCTTCTGCTTTGGGGGTCACGTTGCTTACCTCGCCGCTACTTTACCCGATATCAAAGCCACAGCATCATTCTACGGTGCTGGCGTTGCCACGAACACTCCCGGCGGCGGCGAACCAACCATCGCACGCACAAAAGACATCAAAGGCACGCTTTACGCCTTTTTCGGCATGGAGGACGCTAGCATCCCCGTCGAACAGGTAGATCAAATTGAAGCGGAGCTAGAGAAACACCACATTCCCCATCGTGTCTTTCGCTACGATGGAGCTGAACACGGGTTTTTCTGCGACCATCGCGCCAGTTACAATGACACCACAGCCGCCGATGCCTGGAAGCAGGTAAAACAGCTGTTTGAACACGAACTTCAAGCGGCATAAATTTTTTCCCACACTAGCAATCAGCGAGTTGGGAATTACTTTTTTTCAATCAACTAAGTTGTCATGAATTCCAAATCGACCTCTTCTCAAGATGCAAAATCCTCATTTTCTATGGACGATTTTGCCAAAGCTCTCGAACAACACGACTACCAATTTCACAAGGGGCAAGTCGTGCGCGGTAAAGTGGAAACCCACGAAAGTGATGGTGCCTATGTAGACATTGGCGGCAAGTCTTTGGCTTTTTTACCTGTTGATGAGGCGTCGTTGAGACGGGTAACAGATTTATCGATTGTGCTGCCGTTGCAGGAAGAACGGGATTTCCTGATTATCCGAGAGCAAGATGCAGATGGTCAGGTGACGCTTTCAGTGCGGCAAATGGAGATCAAGCAGGCGTGGGATAACCTGGCTGATATGCAGGAAGCGAATCAAACAGTGCAAGCCCGTGTCACTGGCATCAATAAGGGGGGCGTTACGGTAGAAGTGCAGGGGTTGCGGGGGTTTATTCCGCGATCGCACTTGGTGGAACGCGATAACCTGGAGTCCCTGGTTGGTGAAAAGCTAACGGCTAGCTTTTTGGAGGTTTCTGCTGACACGAACAAACTGGTGCTTTCTCAACGGCAAGCGACTCGTTCTGTTGCCATCACTCAGATAGAAGTTGGGCAGTTAGTCGAAGGGAAAATTACTGGGGTGAAGCCCTTCGGTGTGTTTGTTGATTTGGATGGAATTACTGGTTTGCTGCATATTAAACAAGTAAGCCAAACCTACATCGAATCTCTAGCATCATTATTTCAGGTGGGTCAAGTAATCAAAGCGTTGATTGTTGATATCGATGAAGGTAAAGGTCGGGTTTCTTTGTCTACCAGAGTCTTAGAAAATCATCCAGGAGAAGTGCTGGAAAATATGGCTGAGGTAATGGAATCAGCTGAGTCGCGTTCTGAACGGGCGAGGAAAAATCTCACCAGATAGGTGTTTGGAAGATAAGAAGCGATCGCACTTGGGAATCAAGAGTGCGATCGCTTTTGATTTGAAGGATGCGATCGCGTCTTTGTTGATGTCATAAGGCGATCGCATAATAATCTAACGGGGTTTTCCCCGCACCCTGAAGCCAGCGTGCATCGGGTTTCCATGCACCATTGAGTTCTTCGCGGCGGCGAGTGTAAACGGTGAGTTGGTTGTCTTCAAATTTCAGCAGGTTGTACTGAAGGGGATAACCAGGCACCCACTCGCGTACAGGTGCGCCAAAGGTTCCGGCACAAATCCGGTCTAATTTTCGCCCGTCGCTACTCATGTCGTAGCGGAAGAGGCTGGTTTCGGCTTTGTGGATGTGTCCATGCAGGAAGAGGCGGAATCCATTGACGGCGAGTTGTTCTAGGAATCCTTGGTCGGTGATGCGGTCTGAGTAAGCACTATCGAGGGGATGGTGCCAAACGGCGATTTTCAGGCAATTTTTGTAGTCTAGGTTGCGGCGAATTTGGGTGAGGGCGTTGCTGAGGGCGTTCGTGTTGATGCTGGCGCGGGTTTTGTAGTGGTGGTCGAGTTCCCAAGCGGAGTTTAGACCCAAGATGAGCAGGTTTTGTTCTGGTAGGTGGTCTAGGGTATATTGCTGGTCGTATTCGAGGGGATAGGGGTTTTGTTTGATGGTTTTATAGAAAGAGCTGAAGTGGGCAAAGCGCTGTTTATATTCGGTTTCGTCGCGAACACCGATGACGCTTGCACTCTCTTCAATGTAGTGACCATCAATAAGTTGTCCGTCGTAGTCTTCGCGGTAAACGGGTTTGTATGCTTTTTTTGCGAGTTTCCAGTTGAGGTCGTGGTTGCCGGGAACGAGGATAATTTGCTCTGGGTTTAGGGGCAAGTCTTGGCGAAGGTTGTCGAGAAATTGTGCGGCGGCTTTGTATTCGTCGTCTGTCGAGTAGTTGGCGATGTCGCCAGAGAGGATGAGGGCGTCTAGGTGAGAGATGTTGATGTCGTTGTATAAATCTGCTGCGAGTTGATTAGACCAAAGATTGGCTTGGTCGAGGGTGCCGAAGTGGAGGTCGCTGAGGTGGAGGATGTGCATGAGGGAAGTGAAGATGAGCTGAATTGGTGGAATTTTGAGTTGAGTTTCTGGGACAAGGATTGCTTCAGTAAGGGTGTAGTTGTAGAATTTGCAGCGCTCTTGAATTGCAGCAATTGTATTGAGTACCCAACGAAGTAAACTACTGTCTACAGTTGTTAATAGAAACTCACACAAACGAGGCAGTATCTTAGGGCTACTGCATTTTTCTAATGCCTCAGTTGCACTGCGACGCACCCAAAACTCTTCATCTTTCAAAGCCTCAAGCAGAGCTGGAATAGCAATCTCATTTCCAATCCACCCTAACGTTTGAGCAACACTTTTCCGAACCGTGTAATCCTTATCTTTCAAAGCCTCAAGCAAAGCTGGAATCGTAATATCACTGCCGATATGACCTAAGGCAAAACTGGCACGTAGCCGAACATGAGGGTGTTCGTCTTTCAAAGCTTCAAGCAAAGCTGGAATCGCAATCTCACTGCCGATATTGCCTAAGGCTGAGGTGGCACACATACGAACACCGTAGTTTTTATCTTTCAAAGCTTCCAGCAGAGCTGGAATAGCAACCTCACTGCGGGTATCCTCTAACGCCTCGGCAGCTCTCCTCCGAACATGAGAGTCTTTATCTTTCAAAGCTTGCAACAGAATAAAAATTGCCGACTCATCGCCAATCCTGTACAAGGCAGAGGCGGCACGCATACGAATACAGGCATCTTTATCTCTCACTGCTTCAAGCAAAGCTGGAATCGCAATCTCACTACCGATTAGCCCTAATGCATAGATAGCACGCTCACGAACCTGAGAGTCTTGATGCTTTAGAGCATGGTGGAGCAGAACAGATATTGCTGACTGATTGCCCATGCTGCCGAGTCTTCCCAATCCAAGAGTAGCATTGACACGAACGATAGAGGCTTCATCATTCAAGGCTTTGAACAAAGCCGAAAATGCAAGATCACAATCGATTCTTTCTAATACACTGAGAACGGTTTGACGAACAGTGGGTGATTTGTGTTCTAGAGATTGGAGCAAAGCTGAGATAGCAGCATCATTACCAATTTTTTCCAATGCCCAAGTAGCATGCATAGTTACACCAGAATCTTCGTCATTCAAGGCTTGAAGCAGAGCTGGAATTGCAGCCTTACCACCTATTTGCCCTAACATCTCTACGGCATTTTGACGAACAAGAGAATTTTCATCATTCAAGGCATTAAGTAGAGTCATAATGGTAGTTTCACTCCCAATTTGCCCCAACGCATAGATAGCACTCTCACGAACTTGAGAGTCTTCATGCTCTATACCTTGGAGCGGAGCAAAAATTGCACCATCAGAACGTGTTACACCAAGAAGTAAAATCTTAAATTGTTGGCAAATTTCTAAGCTAGCAACTAAACTAACTGCTGCCTTTTGAAATTCAAGTTTTACGGCTCCTGCCAACCTCGCCCCCAACCTCAAATCCACCTCTAAGGCTAACTTCACCACTCGTACCGCCTGCGCCTCATCCTCTACCAACTCCAGCATCAGTGCCAGGGGTTCTGTCCATTTCAGATAATTCAGATACTCCCGTTTCAATTCGTCATCACTGAGACTTGGTAATAGCTTCAGCAGAGTTTCTGCCGTGCAATGTTCCTGAATTAATTGATGGCGAAACTCTATCTGATTCTTGGTTCCCAGTTGCAGCAGGTGATACTTAAGTAAATCTGCTAGCCATTCCATAGCGCAGTTACGGGGTTGAGCAAACCCCTCATTCCGTAGATAGGCTGTTAAAATTTCCTCTGCCTCGTGTCGGGAAATAGCAACTTGTAATTCCGTCGCCTCCCGCCCCTGTGTCATTCTCCAAGCAAGATGCTGCAACATTAACTGACACCAGCGCCGCGACTCATCACTAACCGG
Source organism: Coleofasciculus sp. FACHB-1120 (assembly GCF_014698845.1). Taxonomy (NCBI): domain Bacteria; kingdom Bacillati; phylum Cyanobacteriota; class Cyanophyceae; order Coleofasciculales; family Coleofasciculaceae; genus Coleofasciculus; species Coleofasciculus sp. FACHB-1120. Next base: position 226,197 of record NZ_JACJTV010000001.1, read on the forward strand.
GACATCCTGTTTCAGCTTGTCATAATAACTCTGAGTGAACTGACGAAACACTAAACCCAAATTCGGCGGCACCTTCCCCATAGCCCTAAACAGGGAACACAGCATCCACAACAGCAGAGGTGTTTGCCCAAGTTCCCGCAACCGATCGCCCAACTGTCTCAACATCTGCTCTCCCTGCTGGGGCAGATAGGCGCGGACAAACTGCTGCATCTGCGCTTCACTCAGGGGTTGCATTTCCAGCTTCTTGGCAATGTCCAAGTCGCCCCCTACCCCCAAATCCCGCGTCGTGAAAATCATCGGCGTGGCAGCATTCGTCTGCCGAAAAGCCTTCAAATCCCGCCTAGCAGCTTCCGAGGGCAATTCATTAATGCCATCCACCAGCAGCAAAAATTGCTTCTCGAACAGCAGCCTTTCAATCTCGGAAGTGTTGAGAAACAATCCATGCTGTTTCAAGAAGTCCCGAATTAAGTCTAGGACGGAGGTTTGGTAGTAGCGCAATTCTACTAATACAGGGATGCGTGAATCCGCCAGGGAATTTATTTCCCGGCTGGCTTGCGCTTCTTCCAACAACAACCGCGCCAGTGCCGTCGATTTCCCGGAACCGGGACGCCCCACCAACAACACATGATCTGCGGCATATTTCCACAACCCTTCCAGCACCCCCAAACGCTCAGCTTTCTGCTGTGCTTCGCCGGCTTCTCCCTTGGCAGGTTGCACCGTCTCCACCATAAAATCAAGCAGTAGCGGTGATTCCACCTCAACCCGTTGGCGTCCGACTACATCCGTCAGCGTGTAGACTTTCCACCATTGGGCGTATTGATTGCAGAGGGCTTCTAGGTATGGCTTCCAGTCAATCATGCTGAGTGAAAATATAGCTAGGTTGAGGAGGTAGCGATCGCCCCGATTCGCCTTTAATCAATTCCCAGGTTTAAACTCTTGGCAAGGATAAGGCACAATCAAAAAGTCCTAGTGTCAGCTACCCGTGGCGTCATGTCCTGACTTATCTTAATCTCAGTATCCTCTGACCTGCCCAATGTCTAACCCACCAACCGCCGACTCTCAACCCCAGCCACCAAATACATCAGAATTAGAACTACTCAAACAGGAATACTTTTTCCTACAAAACACGATTGAAGACTACAACAAGCAAATCTGGACGATCAAAGCCCTTGGTATCGGTGGCACTGGGGCTGTTTTAGGTTTGATGCTACAGCACAAATCAAGCGTAGTTCCTTTAATTGGTTGTGCCATTCCCCTATTTTTCTGGATTCTCGAAAGTCAATGGAAGCACTTTCAACGTGGCTTTTACCCTCGCGTCACGGAGATTGAAACTATCCTGAGCAACGATTATCATCTCCGTAGCCCTGCGATTTTTGGCGGCTGGGCGAGTGCCTTTAAGCGCACACCCGCCCCAAAACGTCGCGGTTATCTGTGGGATGGTTTGCTCAATCGCAGCGTTTTTATCAGTTATCTACTGGAAATTATATTTTTGTTGCTGCTAGCTGCGATCGCGCCTCGTCTCTGGAAATAACCCGCAAGCGATCGCATCCCAAAATCTACTCTTGAAGTAGTTTAGGTATAAATATGCTCAAATTGTATCAATTTTTCTCTTCTGGAAATTGCTATAAAATTCGTCTTTTACTAACTCAACTAGAAATTCCCTTTGAGAGTATAGAACTAAATATTCTCAAAGGCGAAACTCGGACTCCTGAATTTTTAAGCAAGAATCCCAACGGGCGAATTCCAGTATTGGAAACGGAATCAGGTCAATTCCTGGCGGAATCCAACGCAATTCTTTTTTATCTGAGCGAAGGAACTGATTTTTTACCAAGCGACCGTTTTGAACGCGCAAAAGTGTTGCAATGGTTGTTTTTCGAGCAGTATAGCCATGAGCCTTATATTGCTACTTCCCGGTTTTGGATTTCTATCCTTGGCAAGCCGGAAGAATATAAGGAGGCACTTAATCAAAAGCGCGAACCCGGTTATGCAGCGCTAACGGTTATGGAAAAACATTTAACAAATTGTAATTTTTTTGTAGGGGAACGCTATACGATTGCTGATATTGGATTGTTTGCTTACACCCATGTGGCGGATGAAGGGGGATTTGATTTAACAAGATTTCCGGCAATCCAAGATTGGATAGAACGAGTTAAAACTCAGCCTCGGCATATTAGTATCGCGCAATTATAATAGAGTTCGGTATGAGGATGTAGGATACGCGATCGCTTCATTCGCATACCATAATTTAGGTAACTGTACCTAAACAAACCTATCTGTAGAACCATTGATTAGCAGCGCCTACTCTACAACATCTAGTAATGAGTTTGAAACCCGCGTCGGCGGGTTTTGTCTGTGTAGTTGCGGTTTATAGCCACTAGCATTTTTTTGTAAAAATGGGAAGATTTATACCCAATTTTAACTAGATGATGAGCTATACTGACTGAGGTTAACTTTAAATAATAAAACAATGATAACCATTAAAAAAACTAACCGCTTTTTAGCTACTTTAAGCCTTAGTCTTTTAGTCATTCTTGCCTTATCATTTTTTCTCTTGCCTATCACTTCAAGACTTCAAGAATCACCAACGTTAGCTGTTTTTGAGGAAGTTTGGCAAACCGTCAATGACAATTTTTTTGACCCCAAATTCAATGGGGTTGACTGGAAAGCCATGCGAGAGAAGTATAAACCTTCAGTCAAGCAGGCAAAGTCTATTGATGAAGCAGCAGTTGTCATCAATCAAATGCTGTCTGAGTTACATACTTCTCATATCGGCTTCTATCCGAAGACGGAACCCGCTTACTATCAGCTTTTGGGGATATTTAATCAGGGTTACTTTTTAGAAAAAATTCAAAAGTTATTTCCCAAAGGCTTAGAGTACACTGGCATCGGAGCTTTCACTAAAGAGATAAATGGGAAGACGTTTATCACTGCTATTCTCGATAAAAGTTCTGCTGCTCAAGCGGGACTCAAAGTAGGCGACCAAATATTAGCCGTTGATGGCAATCCGTACCAGCCAATCGAATCTTTTGTTAATAAAGCAGGACAACAAGTTAGTATATCGATTCAACGGACTCCCGATGCAAACAGCAATAAGAAGGTAACTGTAGTTCCAAAAATAATAAAACCTACTACAGTTTTCTTAGATGCAATGCGGTCGAGCATCGAAATAATCGAAAGCAATGGAAGAAAACTGGGTTATGTTCATATCTGGTCGTATGCTGGCGATAAATATCAGGAATTACTGGAAGAAGAAATTGCTTATGGACGCCTTAAAGATGCAGATGGATTAATTTTAGACCTAAGAGATGGCTGGGGTGGAGCTACTCCGAATTATCTGAGTATTTTTTCCGAAAAAGTTCCAGTATTAACCCAAATTCCCAGAGATGGAATAAAAACTACCTTAGATTATCAATGGAGAAAACCCGTTGTGATGCTGGTGAATAAGGGAACCAGAAGCGGAAAAGAAATTTTAGCTTATGGTTTTGAGCAGTATGGAATTGGAAAAGTCGTTGGTAGTCAAACAGCAGGAGCAGTTGTTGCGGCTCGTCCTTTCTTGCTCAAAGATGGTAATCTTCTTTATCTGGCGGTCGTTGATATTTATGTGAATGGAGAACGCTTAGAAGGAAAGGGCGTGAAACCAGATATAGAAGTGCCGTTCCAGTTAGAATATGCTCAGGGAAGCGACCCTCAAAAAGCGAAAGCTGTAGAGGTTCTGGCTGAAGCTGTCAAGAATCAGAATCGAGGGGCATAATTGCATTAATAACCTCTCGGAAAGATGCGACTAATCGCGTCTCTACTATCTCTCTCTACTATCTCAAAATACGCTCAATCATCCCGTTGGCTTGCGAACTGTAGCCGCCGCCAAACAAATTAAAGTGATTAAGGATGTGATAGAGATTGTAGAGGGTTTTCCGGCGCTCGTAGCCTGGATCTAGAGGAAATACTTCGTTATAGCCGCGATAAAAGGCTGCGGGGAAGCCACCGAAAAGTTCTGTCATGGCGATATCAACCTCGCGATCGCCATAATATGCCGCTGGATCAAAAATGACGGGTTCTCCCGATGCCGTAAAGCCTGCATTTCCTCCCCACAAATCGCCGTGAACTAGGGATGGTTGAGGGTGGTAATCCGCTAGCAGTTCGGGAATTGTCGCCAGCAATTTCTCCTGTTGGGGAAAATGACCGCCGCGACGCTTTGCTAGCTGAAATTGATAGCCGAGACGATGCTTGGCATAGAATTCCGCCCAATCGGCTGTCCAAGTGTTGATTTGTGGCGTGGAGCCAATGGTGTTATTTCTGTCCCAGCCGAAGGCGTCTTTTCCAGCGCATTTGTGCATCGCCGCTAACTTCCGCCCCATTTCTTCCCAAGAATGGGTGTCGCCGCGCCCCATTTCCAGCCACTCCAGTACGATATAAGCAGAATTCCCCCCGGTGCCCCAGCCAATCGGTTTTGGCACCCGAATCGTGTGAGTTTCCTGCATTTGCTGGAGTCCCAGCGCCTCTGCCTCAAACATATCAACCAAAGACGCTTGGTTGATTTTGATGAAGTAGGTGCGTTTTCCATCGCTGACGGCATAGCCTTGATTGATGCAACCACCACTCACCGATTGCCGGTGCTGACTTTGAAACTTTTCACCCGTTAGGCGAGTGATTTGAGCGTCTATTTCTGTCCACATGGGAGAAATTTTAACCCAGAGTCACGCGAAGGCACGCAAAACTAGATTGACTTCTTTGCGTACCTTTGCGTAAAAAAAACTAGCTAACTGGCTTGATCGCAACCACACCATAAGCATCGCAAGAGAGATACTGTTGAGCCGCTGACTGGAGATCCGCCGCTTCCAATGCTTGAATTCGAGCCGGATAATTCAATGCTGGAGCCAAGTCACCCATCATGGTTTGATAGTAGCCGTATAAGTTAGCGCGATCGCTTGGCGTTTCATTCCCGAAGACAAACCGATTCGCTACTTGCGTCCGGAAGCGGGAAATCTCTGCCTCACTCGCGGGTTCTGTCTGGAGGGTGCGAATATGAGCCAGAATCGCCGCTTCTACCTCTGCCAAATTCTCTACCGGCAACTGCGCCCCAATATAGAAGATGCCTTGATGCCGATGGCTCATATTGCTCACCCCAATATTTGTCACCAGGTGCCTGTCTTCCCGCAAATCTCGGAACAGCCGCGACATTCGACCTTGTCCCAGAATCACGCTCAACACATCCAGCGCGTAAGTATCGGATAAGTGCGCCATTCCAGGCACTCGCCACATCATCACTAACCGCGCTTGCTGCAAGCTTTCATCAACATACTCGCGGCGGACAATTTCCCTAAAAGCAGGTTCGGGAGTGAGGGTTGAAGCGATCGCTTCCTGACTTTTGACTTCTGGCGGCTGAGTGCTGACTCCTATCTCCGTCAATCCCTCTGCCACAATTTCAATTAATTCCTCAACCGGCAAATTGCCCACAACTGCCGCTGTTATCGATTGGGGTTGATACTGACTGGCGTGGAAATCGCGCATCTGTTGCGCCGTCAGATGCTCAATTACCGCTGCTGGCCCAAGTACCTGACGCCGGTAGGGCAGGGTGTCAAATGCCACCTCCATCGCCCGCTGGTAAGTCCGACGGCGGGGATTATCTTCCGAGCGGCGAATTTCTTCTAAAACGACCAATCGCTCTCTTTGAAAGGCATCCTCTGGAATGCTCGGATTTAGCACCACATCTAGTTGCAATGGTGCCAAATGGGCAAAATCTTTAGGAGCTGTTGTGATGTAGTAGTGGGTATAGTCCTGACTGGTTGCTGCGTTTGTTACGGCACCCCGCTCTTCAATCAGTCGCTCGAATTCTCCACTGTTGAGCCTTGGTGTCCCCTTAAAAACCATGTGTTCTAGAAAGTGAGCCATGCCGTTAATGGGATCTGGCTCATCGAATGAGCCGACGTTTATCCACACGTTCAGGTTAACGGCTTCGACGGGCATCTGCTCCGCCACAATCGTTAAACCGTTAGGCAGGCGGTGGAGAGTAGGGGCGTTGAGTGGCGTAGATTTGAGCAGAGTTGAGGTCATGGGTTCTTCGTCGCTGGGCTATTTCTCCTTTTATCTTACTCAGTCTGCACCTGTCTCCTCAGCCAGCTCCCCAGCATTGCGCGATCGCGCTCTAGATGTGATGTTTTTAAAAAGTTTCCCGCTCCTATCGGCTTTAACACATATTCCCTTTCTGTGCCATTTTTTAAAGTTAATTAAGAAAGTCAATCATTCTTTAAAATTTGGCTTGTTGATTAAACTTTGTTTATTTATGTATTGTGAAATACCTTTCTTATGAAATATTCATTTTAAGTTTTAAAAAATTTGAAAAAAGTCCGTATCTTTAGATAAATTTAAGAATTTAAAATGCTTTATCCGTCTAGAGACAGATACTATAGTTTAGTCTGCTAGACCAGACTAAAGCTTCATTTAAGTGGAGTAAGTTGTACTTATGCTGAGTGTACTTTCAGGAAGTACAAATACCATCATTGCGGCTGGTTACTATACGACTGCGTTTTTGATTTATCGCGGTTTTCTCCGAGGGCAGCATCTACTCAGCAATCCATTGATACTCGTAACTCTAGCAATCTTCTTTAGCTGTGCTGTAGAACATTCAGTGCAGCTTTTAAAATTAGTCTTTGGTGGGCAAAACGGCTCCCCAATGATACTGACAATTCAGGGAGGTTTCGTTCCACTCATGGCTGTAGTCGTGGGAGCTTTCATTGCGCTGAGGCGTTACTACTCGCTCCTAGTTGAAAATTTCCAAATCCAAAAGAACACTAAAAATCAACTGGCTCAGGCTCAGGCTGAGTTGGAAAGAGCGAACGCCAATTTGGAAGTTTTGACAGATCGGGGCAAAAACTTATTGCAGACGAATCAACAATTGGAAAGGGAAATTATTGATCGCAAACAGGCACAAAAAGCAACAGCATACACTCAAAGCTTATTAAATTCCATCGTAGAAAATCTGCCAATTGGGATTTTTATTAAAGAAGTGAATGAATTGCGATTTGTATTCTGGAACAAAGCCAACGAGGAACTCACTGGTTATTCTCCGGAAGAAGTGTTAGGCAAGAACGACTATGGCATTTTCCCGCCAGAGCAAGCTGATTTCTTCACAAGTCGCGATCGCGAAGTGTTGGCATCTGGGAAACTTCTGGAGATTCTGGAAGAGCCAATCCAGACAAAACATCAAGGTTTGAGGATTCTGCACACTAAAAAAATCCCGATTTTCGACGAATCGGGAATTCCCCAATATTTGTTAGGCATTTCCGAAGATATCACCGAGCGCAAGCAAGCGCTGGAGGCTTTAGGAGAATCGGAAGCTGCCCAAAGCAGCGCGATCGCAGCTCTGCAACAACAAGCAATCCAGATGAAAAAAGCGATGCAGGCGTTGCAAAGTAGTCAATCTCAACTGGTTCAGAACGAAAAAATGTCCAGTCTGGGGCAGCTAGTTGCGGGTGTTGCTCACGAAATTAATAATCCAGTCAGCTTTATTTACGGCAATCTCGCTTACGCAGAGCAATACACCCAAAATTTGCTGCACCTTCTACAACTTTACCAGCGTTATTATCCCGATCTAGTCCCAGAAATCGAAGCGTATAAGGAAAATATCGATCTAACTTTTGTCATAGAAGACCTATCGAAGATACTCTCTTCCATGAAGCTAGGAGCAGATCGTATTCGCCAGATTGTTCTGAGTTTGCGGAATTTTTCTCGGCTCGATCAAGCAGAAATGAAGGAGGTCGATATTCATGAGGGGTTAGATAGTACGCTGCTGATTTTACAGCATCGAATGAAAGCAAAGGGGGGAAATCAGGGAATTGAGCTGATCAAAGAGTACGGCGATCTCCCGCTTGTGGAGTGTCATGCTGGACAGATGAACCAGGTGTTTATGAATATCCTCAACAATGCGATTGATGTTTTGGAGGAGTACAGCTATCAGCACTTAGCGATCGCAACCATTGAGAATTTGCATACACACTGTCTTCCGCACTCTCTTCCGCTAGGTCAAACTCCCCCCATTCCCAATGTCCAAGCGCCAGTTGCTTCAATTAGAATTCGCACGGAGGTTGTCGAAATTGATGGCAGTCCTCAGGTAGTGATTCGGATTCGAGATAATGGGTCTGGCATCCCTCCAGAGGCGATGGCACGACTATTTGACCCTTTCTTCACGACTAAACCTGTTGGCAAGGGGACAGGCTTGGGTTTATCCATTAGCCATCAAATTGTGGTCGAGAAGCACGGTGGGATTCTAACGTGTTCTTCAGAACCCGGACAAGGAACAGAGTTTTGCATTGAAATCCCGATTGTTCATCGTCGAGCGCGAACCTGTCAGGAAGCCGAAACTTAATGTAACGTAATATTAAGTCTCGGAAGAGCGAATCCTCGTTCTCAATTCATGCCAAGCCGTCATGTTGTCGTTATCGGTGCTGGAATTGGTGGTCTCACTACTGGGGCATTACTGGCTCGTCGAGGCTACCCAGTCTTAGTTTTGGATCAAGCTCTGGTGCCTGGTGGATGTGCTTCCACGTTTAAACGCAAAGGATTTACCTTTGATGTGGGAGCGACTCAGGTAGCTGGACTAGAACCGGGGGGGATTCATCATCGGATTTTTCGAGAACTAGAAATTGAAATCCCAGCGGCGACGCCTTGCGATCCAGCTTGTGCGGTGTATCTACCGGGAGAAACCGAACCAATTAACGTATGGCGCGATCCCCAAAAGTGGAAGGAGGAGCGTCAGCGGCAGTTTCCCGGAAGCGAACCATTTTGGGAGCTGTTGGCGACTTTATTCCGGGCGAGTTGGGCGTTTCAATCGCGCGATCCGGTGCTACCGCCGCGAAATTTATGGGACTTATGGCAGCTGGTATCGGCGGTTCGTCCTGATACGTTGATTACTTTGCCCTACACTTTTTTGACAGTGGGAGACGCTTTGCGGGGGTATGGATTGGGCGATAATCAGCGTCTGAGAACGTTTCTGGATTTGCAGCTCAAGCTTTATTCTCAGGTAGATGCAGAGGAAACGGCTCTACTCTATGCAGCGACTGCGTTGAGTGTTTCCCAGGAGCCGCAGGGACTATTTCATCTCAAAGGCAGTATGCAGGTGTTGAGCGATCGCCTAGTCTCCTCTTTAGAGCGAGATGGTGGCAAGCTGTTGATGCGCCACACCGTTGAACGTATCCACACCACAAATGGCAAAGCCACTGGTGTCGTCATTCGCAATCAAAAGACCGGCGTTGTCTGGACAGAACCCGCCGACCACGTTGTTGCCAATGTCACCGCGCAAAATCTGGTGCAGCTGTTGGAATTGGAAGCAGAGAAACCAGAGAGTGCCAATTCTCCATCCAAAATCCAAAATCGATATCGTCGTCGAGTCGATAAATTGCCCCCATCGTCGGGAGCTTTTGTGGTGTATCTAGGTGTCGATCGAAGTGCGATTCCTTCAGGATGTCCGCCTCATTTGCAGTTTCTCTACGATTATGATGGCCCGATTGGGGAAAATAACTCTCTATTTGTCTCCGTGAGCCACGCCGGAGATGGTCGCGCACCAGAAGGCAAAGCAACTATCATCGCCTCTTCCTTTGTTGACACTCGAAATTGGTGGCAATCTGAGGATTATGAACAGCTAAAGCAACAATATACCGAGGAAGCGATCGCTCGCCTGAGTCAATTTTTTCACTTGACACCAGAAACTATCGTCCATCAAGAAGCCGCCACACCCCGCACCTTTGCCCGCTTCACAGCACGCGATCGCGGGATTGTCGGCGGAATTGGTCAGCGAGTTTCTACCTTTGGTCCCTTTGGCTTTGCCAATCGCACACCCGTGAATCATTTGTGGCTAGTGGGAGATTCCACCCATCCCGGCGAAGGAACCGCAGGCGTCAGCTACTCCGCTCTCACCGTGGTGCGCCAAATCGAAAATGCCAAGAATTGATTCAGATGCAAGTGTTACAAAGATAGCAATCCTATTTGAGTTGTGAGCCAGCCCTTGAGATCCCCGACTTCTTTCTCGAAGCCGGGGATCTCGCGTTTACGAATTATTTAGGACTGGATCTAAGTGTTATTAATATGCGCTGATTAATATGCGCGGTAATTCTGTTTGAAGCTTACAGAAAACCAGAATACCTCGGCTAAGTTAAAGGCATACTGGTTTTCTGTAAGGCAATCAGCGACGTAAAACTCAATCGGATTCGACAATCGACCCGCTATTAAACGCCACCCTTTTTTAGCCCTCGTTACGAGTACCGCCCTGTTGTGGTGTGCTTAGCTCCAATAAATCCGGTGTAACAATAAAGCCAAAGTACACTGCGATCGCGGCGGTGACTGCATGAAGCCAGACATCATTGCCAAAGATTGGGATCAAGCCCAAAGTTGACTGGGTAGCTGGAAAAAGCCCCATTAGCGTTAGTACCCCATAAAAAATTCCCAGGACTCCACTATAGAGGCGAGAACTGTCTAAGGCGATGGATGCAAAAATTCCCAGCAGTCCTACGACAAGGTGAACAACATTATGTAAGACATTGATGGGGAATAACCCCAGCAAGTAACCGTATCCACTTGTGTATCCAAGACCCGCCATATCAGGCGTAACTGTAGGCGCTTTCACAAAGGCTGGAATAAATCCCATTACACCACACAGGAAAAAGAAAATGCCGACAATTAACGCAAATTTTTGCGTTGATTTCATTCCTTTCATCATTAAATTTCCGTACAAAGTTTGATTTTAATCTAAGCAGTATTAGCAGCTCTTTCGCCTTTCCTAAGGAAGAGGTGTTGAATCTGCCCAGAGAAAGGGTTTATTGTTAAAGGCGAACGTAATCGATCATACAACTGTAGCAAATTTAGACTACTAACCTAGACAGAGCGCTTGTCCCGTCTTAATTTCAGTAATTTTTTGTAAAGATGGATACAAAGAGGAGCGGTTAGCAATCAATTAACGCGAATATTAAGCGAAGTATACCCTTCACCACAATTAGGTAATTCTCGTTATTGAGGCGGTTAAGGTAGATAAAAATAGCAGCACTGCTAACGATTAAACCTACTCCGAAGGTCAAAAGAATATGCGTAGATTGGGAAGACGAGTGAGATCCGTGCAGGCTGCGCTAAAACCACAATTAATCCGGCAACTCAAAGCTGAAAAAGCTAGACTACTACGCCAATATCATAATTTGCTGGCTAACCCATTAATCGCTGACGTTGTTGTTAATTCCCGCAATATCACCAAATGCAAAGCTGCTGAAGCTGCACTGAATCAGGCAAACGAAGCCTTAGAAATTCGCGTTGAGGAACGTACCATTGCATTAACAGAAACCAATAATCAATTGCGGCAAGAAATTATCGAAGGCAAACAAGCTCTGGATGGGTTGAGAGAAAGTGAAGAACGGTTCCGTTGTTTGAGTAGCTACTCGCCAGTGGGGATTTTTTTGACAAATATGGAGGGTTGCTGCACCTACACAAATCCCCGCTGTCAAGCCATCTGTGGCTTCACCTTAGAGGAGAGTTTGCAAGAAGGGTGGTTGCAGTTTGTTCACCCAGGCGATCGCGATCGCGTCTTTGCAGATTGGTTGGCACATACTGCTGAACAGAGAGAATACTCTGACGAGTTTCGCTTTCAAACTAAAGAAGGAATTGTGCGTTGGGTTTACGTTCGGTCTTCACCGATGTTCTCCGATCGAGGAGAATTTATCGGTCATGTTGGAATTTTAGAAGACATTAGTGAAAGCCTGCGGCACGCTACGCTACGCCAGCACGCAGAGGAACAGCTAACACAGCAGCGCAGCCAGCAGAAAGCAATCCTCGATAATATTCCCCATTTAGCTTGGTTAAAAGACAAAGAAAGCAGATTCATTGCCGTCAACGAGGCATTTGGCAAAGCCTGCGGGCTCAAACCAGAAGACTTAATTGGGAAGACAGATTTAGATATATGGCATCCAGATTTAGCCCAGAGATATCGAGAGGACGATCGAGAGGTGATGAAAATCGGCAAGCGAAAGCGTGTCGAAGAACCCGCAGTCTACCAAGAAGGAAAAATGCTATGGACAGAGACAATTAAAACCCCAATTTTTAATAACACCGGGGAGGTAATCGGAACAACCGGGATTGCGGTCGATATCACCGAGCGCAAGCAGTCAGAAGAAGCACTCCACCGCCGCGAACAAGGATTTAAAGCACTGGCTGAGAATTCCCCTGATATCATTTCCCGATTTGACAAAGAATTGCGACATTTATATGTCAGTTCCGCTGTAGAGCGAACAATCGGAATATCCCCAGAAATATTTATCGGCAAAACTCATCCAGAGTTAAGAATCCCACCAGAAATTTATATTCCTTTTCAACAAATCCTTCAAGATGTATTTACAACAGGTCAGCCACACATTTTGGAAAGCAAGTCCCCAATGAGCGGAAAATGCTATCAAGCTCGTATCGTCCCGGAATTTGCTTTAGATGGGTCAGTGGAGTCTGTGTTAAGTGTCGCTCGTGACATTACTGAGCAAAAACAGACAGAAGAAGCGCTCCGGGATGCACTTCAGAGACTGAACTTTCATTTTGAAAACTCACCCCTAGCGGTCATAGAGTGGGATTGTAATTTTCGGGTGTCGCGTTGGTCGTCGGAAGCAGAAAAAGTTTTCGGATGGAAAGCGGAGGAAGTTATTGGCAAACATCCCGCTGAGTGGCAGTTTGTCTTTTCTGAAGACGTGCCAACTGTTGATAGTGTCATTCAGCGGTTAATTGATAGCAGAGAGCAGCGTAATGTTTCCCGAAACCGCAATTACACCAAGGATGGTTCCCGTGTCTATTGCGAATGGTACAACTCGGCATTATTCGATAAATCGGGCAATTTAGTATCGGTGCTGTCTCTAACTCTGGATGTAACTAAGCGTAAAAAGATGGAGGAAGCGTTGCGGGAAAGCGAAACACGCTTCCGGATTATGGCTGACAACGTGCCTGCATTGATTTGGATGTCAGACATTAATTACAAGGGAACATTTTTCAATCAAGCTTGGTTAGATTTTACAGGACGTAGCCTTGAACAAGAACTGGGCAACGGTTGGTTAGAAAGTGTCCATCCTGATAATTTACGACGTTGTTTGGACACCTATAAATCAGCCTTCAATACTCGCCAACCAGTGCGAGTGGAATACCGCCTCAAGCGTGCTGATGGGAATTATCGCTGGGTTTTAGATACGGGGATTCCGCGCTTCACACCTGATGGCAGCTTTGCAGGTTACATCGGCTCGTGCATAGATATTACGGAGCGCAAACAGGCAGAAGAAGAGATTTTGAATGCTTTGGCAAAAGAAAAAGAACTGAGCGAACTGAAATCTCGCTTTGTCTCCATGACTTCCCACGAGTTCCGCACGCCTTTAAGCATTATTTTGTCTGCTTCGGAATTATTAGAATATTATGGCAATCTCTGGAATCAAGAGGAAAGACTAGAACAACTTCATCTCATTCAATCCTCGGTTCACCACATGACCCAGTTATTAAATGATGTACTGACATTAGGGAAAGCCGACGCGAGAAGATTAGACTTTAATCCGGCAACCCTTGACCTAATTGAATTCTGTCAGGCAATCGTTGCCGAAATACAACTTACCGCGAGCAGGGGACATAAGATTATTTTTACCAGCCAATCCCCATGTCTGAATGCTTGTATGGATAAAAAATTGCTGAGACAAATTCTCAATAATTTACTCTCAAATGCTATCAATTATTCACCAGAGAATAGCAATATTTATTTTAAGCTTGCTTCTGAAGATGGAGAGGCTATTTTAGAAATACAAGATGAAGGAATTGGGATTCCTCTAGCAGATCAATCCCGATTGTTTGAACCGTTTCACCGGGGAACAAATGTCAGCAACATTAATGGTACGGGATTAGGACTGGCAATTGTGAAAAGGTGTGTAGACTTACATCAGGGTAGGATGATATTAACCAGTAAAATTGGGATTGGCACGACGTTTCAAGTCGTTCTTCCTTTAAATAACAGATTGACGAGTCAAACCTGTGAAGAAGATTCTGGTGATTGAAGATGAGCCAGCCGTTAGAAGCAACCTTCTCAAACTCCTCAAGGCTGAGGGTTTTGATGCCATTGGTGCAGAAAACGGTTTAGTGGGGGTGCAGTTGGCAAGGGAACACGAACCTGATTTAATTATTTGTGATATCATGATGCCCGATTTTGATGGTTACAGCGTGCTAACTCAATTGCGCCAAGACCAGATGACGGCGATAATTCCCTTTATTTTTCTCACCGCTAAAACGGAGAGAGAAGACTTGCGCCAAGGGATGCAGCTGGGGGCTGATGATTATCTGACGAAGCCGTTTACCAGAGCAGAATTGTTAGGCGCGATCGCTACTAGACTGAAAAAACAAGAAGCTGTGACACTCCTGCAAGGGAAAATCCAAGAACTCCAGCAGCTCAATATTCAGAAAGATGATTTGCTCGCTAGAGCCTCTCACGAATTGCGAACCCCTCTAGCCAACATGAAGTTGATTATCCAAATGTTGGAAATCATCTCTAATGAAGAACAACAGCAACAATATAGAGCCTTATTAGAATCTGAATGTATTCGGGAGCTAGAGCTAGTAAACAATATCTTAGATTTGCATCGGTTAGGATCAGAAAAAAATTCAATTTCTCCAGAGACTTTGATTTTACAATACTGGTTTCCGACGCTAATTGAGCCATTTAAACCAGGAATAGACCAGCGCCAACAAATCCTCAAAATCGATTGTCCTCCCGATATTCCTCCACTGATTTCAGATCGGCTTTGTCTAGAACAGATATTGATAGAATTAATTGGTAATGCTTGTAAATATACACCCCAATTTGGGAAAATATCCATTAGTATCTATGTAGATAATTCAACAAAAATTAATTGTTTAAATTCAATAATTAGCTTTAAAATTACTAATCAAGCAGAAATATTAAATACGGAATTACCTCGAATTTTTGATAAATTTTATCGCATTCCTAATGCGGACATCTGGAACCAAGGAGGAAGTGGGTTAGGTCTATATTTGGTACAGAGTTTAGTGAAAAAAATTGGAGGAAATCTTCAAGTTCAAAGCACACAGGGTTGGACTACATTTACCGTGCAGCTACCTATTCAGACAAGTGTTTGAGTAAAAAAGAGTAATTAGATATCAATAGGCATTTAGCTTAAGGATAAGGTAGTTAAAATAGACATCTTGTACCTTTCTCAGTCAGCCCATCTACCTTAAACTCAAGCTCAATGCTCATCACTTACGTCCATTAAAATGGGGTGAAATTATTACTTCGCCTTCTTCAGAAGACTTGATTCTGTAAGCCTGGGTTTTAAATCCCAAGTGCGCTAAGTGCGTAATACGACTGGTGCAAGAAGGTGAGGGCTTGAGCGATTAGAGGGGGGAATTTATTCTCCGGAGGGATTGAAGCGAAGCTCAAGTTTTAACAGAAGTGGATAATGACATAACCTGAAAGGGCAGGCGAATTACAACTCTTTGAGGCAAAAACTCCGATTCTGTGTAAGATGTAACAAAAATTCTACACAGTAATTTCGTTGCTGCATAAGAATAAGTAATAGTGGCTTCAGCCTGTTTTCCTCAGAAACAGCTACAGACAAACTTATGTACGTCTATCGCACCTCTCAATTTAACCGAAAGACCCTGTGCTACGGTGTTCAGGCTCAAGTAGATAAATTATGCAATGAACTTGAGCCTTTGAGTATTGATGAGTCACAGGCACGTTTTGAGAGGGTTTATCCCTACTTAAAGCGGAGAGGGGAAAACAATTTACGCCTCATTGCCAGAATTCGACCCGTACAGGACGACCTGGTGCTATGCTTACTAGACATTTTTCTCCGTGGCTCTAAAGAATACAAAAAGTTCCTGCGAACCCCAGAAGAGTACGGTACTAAGAATCTTGACTGCCAATTAGATGAGAAAGCGTTAACTGGTTGGCTTCAACAGCAGCAACCCTCAGCCAGCAACGTGTCTTCAAGACGTGAACCGCTTCCAGACGATTTGCTTCCCTGGCTAGAACCTCCAGGCTGGGAGATAGAAAAGGATAAAGACTCTTGGGCAATCCTCTACGAAAGTGATGAGTGGATTGCTAAGTTCAAGAGTCCAGAAATCGGAGAAAACTGGGAAATTTACTATCAAATTGTCTCTGGAATAGAAGAAAAATCGAGGAACGCTGAGAAAATTGCTGCTTGGCCCGGTGTGTATTTGTGTGGTGAAAATAATTGCTATGTGCTATTTAGCCAACTTGAAACCGCCGATACACCACCTCGAAAAGTATTATTTCTCCTAGCATCTTTTGCTCATCGACCTTCTACGGAAGAGATAGCCCAAATAGGACAGGCAACCAATTTATTTGACAGTTATAAAAATGTTTTATCTAAGCCTTTAACGTTGGATGAACTCACTCCCTTTGCTCGACGGTCTTATCCGAGTTACTTAGTAACAGATAAACAAAGTTGGCTTGCCATTCAAAGAGGAGCAGAAGTAAATCTAGCCCTTTCAGCAGAAGAAGAGGCAATTCTTAACTCGGTGTCAACAACATCAGCACGGGAAAATAACTGTCTGCCGCTTTTCTTAAATGGACGAGCGGGTAGCGGTAAATCTACCATGCTGTTGTATTTGTTTGCAGATTATTGTTATCGAAAATATTACTACGAACCGGGAAAAGAACTTCCAGGTAGACCGCTTTTTCTTACTTATAATAAGCGTCTATTAGAGGTGGCGAAAGAGTTCGTACGCTGTCTGCATACATTCCATCACCGCTTTGTGGCAGATCGAACAGAAGGTTCGGAAATCCCCGATGTCAGTGCCTTCTTTCAGCCGTTTGGGACATTTCTTTTAAACTTACTTCCTTTAGAAGCAGACGATGCGTCGCTGGCTAACCGGATGATCCAGCAACCTTACTCTGCGGGAAACCCTACCGGCTACCGGCATACACTCCAGGAGCGTTTCGATTCCCAGAAATACATTTCTTTCCATCGCTTCCGACAGCTTTACCGAGACTCAAAGCTGCCACAAGCACAGGTGTATTCCCCAGAACTTTCCTGGCACGTTATTAGAACGTTCATCAAGGGGTACAGTCTCAGGTACATGACTCCAGAAGACTACCAGCATGAAGTGCCGACTCAGGAACGCACTGTCCCAGTCGCTCAGTTTCAAGAAATTTACAAAACCATCTGGGGACGTTGGTATAAGCGACTAACAACCGAGCTAGGGTACTGGGACGATCAAGACTTGATTAGATTGGTGCTGGAACTCAAGTGTTACCGTGCTGAGTACACCGCCATTTTCTGCGACGAGGCGCAAGATTTCACTCGGATAGAACTTCAGTTGATTATGCGGCTGTCTGCATTCTCTCAGTGCGATCTGGGATACCAGCCTATGCGTAATTTGCCTTTTGCTTTTGCTGGAGATCCTTTCCAAACCTTGAACCCGACAGGATTTCGTTGGGAGAGCGTACAGGCAGCATTTTACAATGAAGCGATCGCAGCACTCGATCCTACACAGCGATTAAATCTGCGGATGAATTTCCCGGAGCTGAAGTCTAACTATCGCTCTTGTACTGCGGTTGTGCAAGCGATTAACCTGATCCAATTGTGTCGTCAGGTTCTGTTTAAAATTCCGGCACTTCAGCCGCAAACAGCCTGGAAACAAGGTCACTTTCCCACTCCGCAAAAATTTATTATTGGTCGGAATATTCAAATTGAGCAACTCAAACGCTACCTGAGAGACACAATTATTATTGTGCCTTGTGAAGAAGGGGGAGAGCTTGCCTATGCTCAAAACGATGCAGTTCTTTCTCAAATTTTGGCAGAGATTCCAGAGTCAGAACCGCTCAAAAATGTATTAAGTGCTAGTGCAGTTAAAGGATTGGAATTTAAACGAGTCGTTCTCTATAAATTTGGTGAGGAATGTAACAAAGCTGTTTGGAGTCTGGTCAATCGGCAGGAAGACTCAAAAGACCTTTTAGCGGATCGTTTATACGAATTTGAATTTTTCTTTAATAAACTCTACGTGGCTGCTTCCAGAGCCAAAGAACGTCTATTTGTTGTTGATTCTCAAATCGGAGACCAGCGGCTTTGGGGGGTCACAGAAACTTATTTAGAAGTGCTTTTACAGCATTCACAAAATCCTGCTTGGAGAGAAAACGTTCAACCCATCCGTTTGGGAAAACCTGAAAGCGCACGAGATATGCAAGAAGATGACTGGCACTCGATCGCGCAGGAGTTTGAGAGCCGGGGAATGAACTCGGAAGATCCAGATTTCATGAGGCGTGCCAGACAGTGTTATAGCGATCGCGCTTATGCTAAAAAAGCAGAAATTTGTGAAGCTTGGGCACTCAAATTTGAGCAGAAATTTGGCGATGCCGGTCAGCGTTTTCTCCTGCTTGGAAAAACAGAAGACGCTTGGGATTGTTTTTGGCAGGGGATGTGTTGGTCAGCATTGTTAAAGCATGACAAGGCTCCGCCAGGTCGGGAACTAGAGCGGGAGATTGCCCAATTCATGGACAAAAAATTGAGCCAAGCTTCTTTAAAGGAGTTCACTCACTTCCTTCAGAACTGCATCAAAAGCAACCAGTTAGAAATTCACCGGAACAGCCGACAGTGGAAACTAGCTTTGGAGGAATATGCGACGGGAATTGGGGCTTTAATTGCTGGGACCAACCTCCACCCAAATGAATGGCAGCGATTTGGAGAGGTTCTCGAAGCTTTAGGCGAAGGCTGGAATGGGATGCTCTACCGTGCTGGAACTTGTTTCTACCGCGCCAAGAAGTATGAACGTGCCGCGCAATGTTGGGAACGGTGTGATTCTACTCAACAGCGTAAATATTATCTAGCAAAAGCTTCTGTTCTTGGTTTGCCAAATGGCTTGGAGTATTTAGAAAAAGCCGGGGAATCTGAGCAGATTGTTAATAAGTGGAACCAAGCGGGTAGGCCTCACACTCAATTGTGGTTAAAGTATGTTGCACCAATACTAGAAAAAGGAAAAAGAAAGAGCGGTGCGGCAACAAAGGCGAAACAGAAAAAGCGGTAATTAGTCATTCGCGATCAGTTTTTAGATTTTGGCAAAATACCTAATCCCTCTTTTGTGACTTTAGAAAAAGAGGGGTGACAACCCACTAATGACTAACGACTAAAACGATGGTGAGTTCTCAAGGGACTGAGGTTGTATACTTTGTTTCCAACCTTGGATTGCCCGTTGAGCGTCGGTATAGGCAGATGAACCGTCGGGGATGTTTTGAGCGATCGCGATCGCTCTTTGTACATCATTCCGAGCCTGATCTTGTGCCATCGCCAACAGTTGATAACTCCAGCGATTAATCACCTCTCTAGCCTCAGCACCAACTCGCGTCGAGTTACGCACCTGACGAGCCGTTTGAACTGCTTGCGCGATCGCATCTGGTGTTCCTGGATTTGCTAACTGATAAGCGGACTGCAAAATCTCTTGCGATCGCAGTTCTGTCCGCCAACCTTTAATTTTTTCCTGAGCTTCACCGTAGAGTGCCCGTCCCGAGCGAATCTGTCCGGCTGCGGTAATTGCCCCCGGAAGATTACCAGAACTCGCCAAAGCTTGCGCTTGATCCAAATAAGGCTGGTCTTGAACCCGCTGAATTCTGTCTTGCCACCGTTGGATTTTGCCTTGAGCTTCTTGATAGAGGACTCGTCCTGGTTGAATCTGTCCCGCTGCGGCGATCGCACCGGAAAAATCTCCGGCATTTGCCAAACCTGTGGCTTGATCCAAATAAGGCTGGTCTTGCATTCGCTCGATTTTCTCAGTCCAACCTCGGATTTTGCGCCTCGCTTCTGTATAAAGAGCGCGTCCTTGACCGACTTGACTGGCTTCGTTAATGGCTTCTTGTAGGGAATTCATATCCCCCAAACTTGCCAGTTGATCGGCGCGAGAGAGATAGGGACGATCTTCTACCGTCTCTATTTGACTCGTCCAGTTAACCACCAGGGATTTGGCTTCTGAGGAGCGGGGATTCGTGCTAGGAACCAGTTGTGCTTCCGCGATCGCTGCGCTTAAGTCACCCACCGTTCCCCCTCTTGCCAGTTCTCGCGCCCGATCTAAATGGGCGACATCTTCAATTTCTCTCTGCCAGCGAACAATTAAATCCTGGGCTTTATCGTATAGAGGGCGTCCGGGATTTAGCTTTTGGGCAAGGGCGATCGCGTCTTCCAAATCTGAAACCGTTCCCTTCTGAGCGCGAGACTGGGCACTTGCCAAGTCGTTCAAATCTTGCGCTTCGCTTTGTAAATTCAGGCTTTCGGGAATTTTACTGGTAATGAGGATCGTCGTTTGCCAGTCTTTTCGATCGAGCGCCTCTTGAGCCATATCGATTAATTTGCGCCCAAATTCTGTCACCGCGCCTTGGGCTTCCTTGTATGCCAAACTGCTGGGCGGAATTGCCTGTGCCAGCTTGATCGCCTCCAACAGATTATCTAATCCTCCGCTCTTAGAAAGTTGGAAAGCTTTATCCAACTTGGCGCTCTCTTCCCGCGCCGACTGAATTAGATTCACCAGTTGATCGTACTTGGTTGTTGCCCAGTAGTTATTGCCGATATAGACCAGTTGTACGGCATCGCGAAAAGCCTGATTCCAGTTAGACTCGCGTACCTCGTCCTCGGCTTTTTTATAAAGGTCTTCTGCCTTCGACCAGATAGATTGCCAGCGATTTACGCGCTCATCCACCAACTTGTAGGCTGGTACGCCAGTGGGGATTTTGCGAGCCATTGCGATCGCGTCCGACAATTGACCCGCTTGGAAGGATTCCTCTCCTAATTTCAAAATCTCCAGCGACCACTCTTCCAGATACTTGTCAATTTCTGGGCGTAGCGGGTGATCTTGTGGCAAACCACTCACCAGCGCGATCGCTTCTAGTAAATCTTTTGCTGTCTGCTTAGAAGCCGCTATCTGAGCGCAGCTGAGGCGCAGCGATGCCGAAGCCGTAGGCCAAAAAATCGCTGGGCAGTTCGGGAGGGCTGGCAGCTTAAATAACAGCGCCACCGCTGTAAAACCCAGCCCCCCAGAGAGCAGCACCACCAATATGCCCCAGAATGCCCAGCTAGTCGGCAAGCGTAAAAAACGTTTAGGACGAGGTGACTTGGGTGTTTCTGAGGGAGAGGGGGGCTGTGTAGCCGGAATTTGCTGCCCCCCCTCTGCGGGTGCTGAACGACTACCCGCCGGACGCTTAGGACGATCTGTTGGTGCAGGAAGGGGCTGTTTCCCCTGACGAGGTGCTTTGCCGGGGACGGGTCGTGAAGAGTTCTCGCTCGCGTGTGGTTTGCGATCGCTCGGACGCCCAGACGCAGGTACTCGTTTTTGGGATGTCCACCCAGCCGAATTTGAAGACTTGCCGCTCCGCCCGCCATCTGGAATTTCGGGATTTCTAGTCATAGCTTACTCACACCACAACGCGCTTCGCCTGGGACGAATGCTTTTTAGCACAGGCAGTAGTTGCAATCCTACTCCCCTCAGCCGCAAAAAGCTATATTCTAATCCAGAAGTCAAAATCTATAATTCATCATTCACAAGGAAATTTTCAATTCAGCTACAGAATCTAGAATCTTTTCTAGCCTTGTGACTTTGTAACTTCTGATTCCTAAACAGACTCTGCACGTAAATCCTCAATCAGCGCCGCTAATTCGTCACTGCTAGCCTGGTAAACCTCTCCACAAAAATGGCAAGTCGCTTCGGCTCCATCATCTTTTTCAATCATGTCTTGCAGTTCGGCTTCACCCAGCATCTTCAAAGCACCCAAGACGCGGCTCATCGAGCAACCACAATGAAATTGCAGCATCTGGACTTCTGGTAGGATGACCAGACCCAGATCTCCCAGGAGTTGTTCCAAAATTTCCGGCAACGTCTTACCTGCCTGTAACAACGGTGTAAATCCCGCCAGTGCTTCCATTCGAGATTCCAAAAGCTGCACGAGGCTCTCGTCGCTCGCCGCCTTGGGCAGGACTTGCACCAGCAACCCACCAGAAGCCCGGACTGTACCCGCTTCTATGAATACACCCACTGCTAGCGCCGAGGGCGTTTGTTCGGAAGTCACCAGATAGTGGGCAATGTCATCCCCAATTTCACCAGACACCAGCTCAACGGTACTCGAATACGGGTAGCCGTATCCTACATCCCGCACAACATAGAGGTATCCCTCCCGACCGATTGCTCCCCCGACATCTAGTTTTCCTTTAGCGTTTGGGGGCAGTTCCACGGTTGGGTTATCTACATACCCTCGCACGGTTCCATCCAATCCCGCGTCAACGAGAAGCCCGCCGAGTGGACCATTTCCCTTAATGCGAATGTTGACCCTTGAACCCTCTCGCTTCATGCTAGAGGCAAGTAATAGCCCAGAGGACAGGGTGCGTCCCAGTGCAGCGGTTGCTACGTATGAAAGGTTATGACGCTGTCTGGCTTCTTGTGCGAGGCGTGTGGTAATGACCCCAACAGCTCGAATTCCACCCTCTGCCGCCGTGGCACGGATTAACTGATCAGCCATGAAAAGACCTTACATTTCTTAACACACTATACTTTTATTGTAGGCATGGCAGTTGATGGTGAGGTAGCATCTGCGCTGCTAATTATTGGAACCGTTAAAAGCAGCGAGTTCTTCAAACAAGAGTAAGAATCTGAATCTTCTATCAGGTGCAGTTCAATCAGACACAGATGGATAAACAGACTAAGAATCAGGATAGAAATCAAATCAGCATTTTCGATAATTCAAGAATTATATTTTAGGTTACTTTAGTTAATCAAAAAATCGATATTAAATTAAAATTACTCTTGTATTTTTGATTAAAATATTAATTAGTTGATGCATTATAATTTTCATCTGCCAAGGTTATTTAGCCGCTATTTTGGAGAAAAACTATTACATTAGGGTGAGGAGCAGTAAATAGAAACCTCTGTACCAGTAACAACTAATAACCAAAAAATCACAACGGTTTATGCTAGGAAACTTTCAACAAAGCCATCTCAGAATAGAAGTCAATTCCCCAGCCGCAGTCATCGGCGACAGTCTGCTTCGTCCCAGCCAGCTAAGCCAATGGCTGTGGCCCCAGCGCCTTTCCGCAGGGCTACCGGAACAACTGTCTGAGGGGTTAACTTACACCAGTTGGGTGGGGCCAGTGGCGATACAACACCAAGTGGAAGTGGCTCAACCCCACTGTCTGCGCCTGCTCTTGAGCCAAGGAATTGACGGTTATCACGAGTGGTACTGGGGAGAACATTGGGTACAGTCACGTCTGGAAGGGGTATCTCTTCTGTCGCTGAGTTTGGGACAAACACTCAGTTTGCTGCGCCTGCGAGAATTTCTGGCATCCCGATCTAAGGGCTGAGGGCGGAGAGGTGAGGGCTGAGTAGAAGAACAAATTCCATTGTTGAGAATACTGCGGCGCTTCAAGACTAACTTGAATACGAACTGAGCCAGAGAGGCAGAGAAAATAGATTCTTCTTTCCAGTCGCTTTTTGCAAATCCTTTTGTCTTCAGTCTGTGGAACAAAAGAAACCCGTTTTCTAGTAGAAAACGGGTTTTTATTCGGGGATAGACAATTTTAAATTTATGGCGAGTGACCTCGATTGACCTAGCTACTGTCTCACCAATCGTTGCTGTTCTCGCTCTTTCACCTCTGTCAGTCCAATTTGCTCTAAGAGCGATAGAAACTCCTGATGGATTACCCGATCCTTGGGGTACTTAGCCTGGGCGGCTAAAATTACGCCTAGAGTGTCATACCAGTATGCTGATCGCGCGTAGATTGATGCCTTGCGAATCTGCGATCGCGCAGCTGCCAGTTGTTTCTCTAGAGCTGGTGTTGCGGGTACGTGCTTAATCCAACCTTGAGCAATCTGATCTTCAGAAGGTCGATTCGGATTGCACTTCACAGTAACTGTCCATTGATATTCTCTTCCTGGAACCAGTTCTGGCAAGTCTTTGGACATCTGGAGCTGATTAATCCCAGCCTGAGGTTTTTGAATTTTTTGCTCAATAATTGGCTTAGATACTCCTGGATCAACCAGCGTAAAAACGATCGGTACCGATTGCGTGCCCGACAAGTACCAGTAAAAGACGGGACGACTTGATGCCGTCAATCCGGTGTGAGTCGTAGGAGCCAGCAAAGTCACAGATATAGGCTGGGACTCAGAGCATTCTATTGGCGATTCATCAACGCCTCTAGTACCGCCTCTGGGAATAATCACATCAGCGGGTGGCTGATAACGAACTCGCGTTCCCGTTCCGATGGTGCCTCCGGGAACCCCCACATCACTCGGCTCGTAAGCAGAGCCTGTTGGCTTTTTCGGCACAACATCTGCGTAGGCGGTCGAGCTAAACTCTAAATCAATTGATAGGCGGCTCAATAGAGAATTGAGGGGAATTTGGATTAAACCGAGAAACTGGATCAAAATCACTGATACAGTGCCTGCCACCCTGGTGCCTAATTTACGGGAAACGGCCATAAATCTACAAATGATGTAATGCCAATAAATATTTAGACGACCATTTGGCGATCGCAGTTTCCCGATCCCGGTACTGCATCCGGGTATTTGTTGTAATTTTTATTACTCTATCAAACAAAACTTGGTAAACTTCGGTCTGCCGTTCGCGCTCTTTGAGCATGAGCTAAATACTTACCCGGCGGGGAAATTCTACCTGGAAGGTAGATCCTTGACCTAAATGGCTTTCTACTGAGATTTTTCCATGCATTAATTGCACTAATGAGTGAGTGATAGCAAGTCCCAAACCCGTCCCCGGATATCGTTTAGCGAGAGACTGATCGACTTGCCGAAATTCTTCAAAAATATGCTTTAAGTTTTCCTCAGCAATTCCAATTCCGGTATCTTGAACCGTAAGTAACACTTGATCTGGAGAAACTTCTTGCACCTTAATGTACACGCTTCCGGTGTCGGTGAATTTAATCGCATTGGAGAGAAGATTCACCAAAATCTGCCGCATCCGGGCGCTATCGTTCAATATCTGAGGGTTTTGTAAGTTTGCCTCGACTTGCAGCTCCAAATGTTTTTCTGAAGCAAGCGATCGCAATTCTTCTGCGGTTGTTCTCACCAGCACTGGCAGATTAAATTCTTCCGGCTGGAGTTCCAATCTTCCAGCTTCAATTTTTGAGAGGTCAAGGATGTCATTAATCAGCGTTAGCAGGTGTTTCCCATTGCTGAGAATGCGATCCACCATATCCAATTGCTGGGGAGTGAGCTGATTTTGCCGTTGGCGCAACAGCAGTTGCGAAAAGCCGATCACGGCATTCATTGGCGTCCGCAGTTCGTGGGACATGGTAGCGAGAAACTGCGATTTCAACCGTGCTGCTTCCATCAATTGCAGATTCTGAAGTTGAATCTGCGTGGAAAGATTTTCGAGTTCCTTATTTTGCTGAGCCAGGATTTCGTTTTGTAAAGCTAAGCGTTCCTCTCGTTCTTCTAAAGCATTGATCAGACGCGCATTGTTAATTGCGATCGCGGCTTGTTCTCCCACCGCCGCCAGCAGATATCGATCTTCCTCGTCAAACGCATGAGAATTTTCCCAATTACCAATTGCCAGCACCCCCAACCGTCCCGCTTGCGCGGACTCAATCGCCACCACATAAAGCGAAGCAGGCAACTCGGAGGGGTTTAAGGTGTCGGATGTCGAGTGGAGGAAAGCGGCTTCTTCCCCTTCGATGAGCTGGGAAATCCCGGTCAAAAATACCTGAGAAAGCAATCCTTCCCCCGAACTAAAACCATCTTCCAGCCGCAATTTTTCCGTACCGATTCCCGCCGTCACTGTCAAGACCAAGCGATTGCACTGGGGGTTTTGCAGCATGATAAAGCAAAACTGGGCACCCGCGATCGCATCGCAAACAGCTTGAACCATCACCCGTAACAAACCGGGTAAGTCACTCAGTCGCTGGTTTAGTAAATTCGTCAGCTGCTGGAGTGTCCGGAGTTGTTGCTGTTGTTCGCCCAGAATGATGATCGCCTTGCGTAAGTTCTCGGTCGCCGCTTGCGCCTCCCGGTATAATTTTCCATTTTCGACCGATAAGGCAGCGCGACGGGCAAGTTCCTCTGCCAGAGACAAGTCCATTGCATCGTAGCGGTGTTTCTCTTGAGTGGACACAAAGGAAATTGCCCCCAGCGTCCGTCCGCGCACTAACAAGGGCACCACCATGTAAGACTGAAAGCCTATCTCCCGAACTATTTGCAGATGTTCGGGGCTGCGGGTCGTAGCTACGAGCATTTCGTCGTTAACTTCATCGGCGAGTTTTGGTTTGCCCGTGCGTAATACAACGCTTGCGGGATGCTCTCCATCCGGATCGGGGGGAAACCGTTGCAGCATCTCCTGCACCAACTTCTGTTGAGTGGGGTTTCCATGCGCCGCCGCCAGCCGATGAATTGAGCCGTCTGCTCCCAGAATATCGACCAGGCATAAATCGGCTAAGTGAGGGACTGCCAGTTGAGCCAGATTTTCCAAGGTAGTTTTGTAATCAAGGGAAGCAGACAGGACAGCACTCGCTTCTGCCAGGAATCGCTGGTTTTCTAATGCCCGCTTGCGCTCCGTAATGTCGCTAATAATTCCAGACATCCGGAAAGGCTTGCCGTTCCCATCTCGCTGGGCTTTGCCTCTGGCAATGCAGTAACGAAAATGCCCAGAAGCGTGCAACAGCTTAAATTCCACATTACATTCAACTTGATGCTCCAAGTGATCGCGGACTGCCTGGACGATGCGGGATCGATCCTCTGGATGCAAAAGGTGACACAATGCCTGGTAATTCCCGACAAATTTTTCACGGGCTAAGCCGCTGATTTCAAAACAGCGGTCATTCCAATAAACGGTGTTGGTGGTGATATCCCAGTCCCAAATCCCGTCATTCGATCCCTCTAGAACGAATCGATAGCGTTCTTCGCTTTCTTTGAGTAATTGGTTCGCCTCTGATGCCTGTCTTTCCGCTCGATAGACGCGAATCGCATTGTGAAGGCTGCGAGAAAGGCTTTCTGGAGAAACTTTGCCTTTAGAAATATAGTCGGATGCTCCGGCTTTCATCAGTTCGACGGCAGTTTGCTCGTCTCCCTGACCCGTCAAGACGACCAAGGGGATTTTTAAACCAGACGAGCGGATGTCCTGAACTAGGGAGAGTCCATCCCCGTCAGGCAGGCGATAGTCGAGGAAGACACAGTCAAAATGGTCGCTGTGTAAAGTAGCGATCGCTCCTTGGCAGTCACTGGCTTCGACTAATTCCATTTGCACGCCAGCCGTTTTGAGCGACCGGCGAACCGCCATCCGGTCTACTTCATCATCATCGACTACCAGTATTTTTAACTTTTCTTCCATAACCATTCAAGGACGGAATTCGTAAAAAGTTTTGAGTTTTAAATTTTGAGTTTTGAATTAAAGAATTCTCTTGTCACTCAAACCTCAACACTCAAAATTCATCCCTCTCACAACCCATTACCTATTCTCCAAAATCAGGGCATCTCACTGAGCATCCAATATTGATTGAGTGTTGCCACTACCTCCACGAATTTCGCAAATGTTACGGGTTTGACAATATACCCCGCGACATTGAGATTGTAAGCTTCCACCTTGTCTTTGTCTTCATTGGAAGTCGTCAGTACAATCACTGGAATTGCTCTAAGTTCCGGGTCTGCCCGCAATTCCCGCAAAAATTCAATTCCACCCATTTTGGGCATATTCAAGTCGAGTAAGACCAGCCGACGCTCTCGCGGAACCTTGGTTGAATCGTCAGTCCCCCGCAACATTGCTAATGCTTCTAGACCATTATTCGCAACATAAAAAGGATTTTGAATATTATTTTTTTTAAATGCCCGTTTCACGGTCATTACATCAACTTCGTCGTCATCAACTAGCAAAAGGTTTGTCATCTTATCTCCCATGATTAATAGAATTTGGCATTCGCATTTTTAAATTCATTTTTTATCAATTATTTTATTTATTATAAATAGCCAGCTAAAAAGCTAATGATTACTGATTGGCTATTTCGGCCAGGTAAAGTAGAAAGTCGATCCTTGATTGAGTTGAGATTTTAGGTAAATGGTGCCTCCTTTGTTTTCGATAACTTTCTTAACAATGGCAAGTCCCACGCCAGTGTTCTCTACCTTATCTCGTGCCTCCAGAGTTTGAAACATAACAAAAATTTTTTCATGATATTGGGGATCGATTCCACACCCATCATCTGCCACGGCAAATTCATAGAATGCTTCTTTATCTTGGACTGATATAGTCGCGGTTCCATCTGACCGAGGGTGGTGTTTGAAGCAATTGCTGAGCAGATTCGCAAACACCTGTTCTAGGGACGAACGCTCGGTGAGGAAAGTAGGCATTCCGGGCTGGATGGTGATGGTGAAGGTAGGTGGAGGTGCAAGGGAGCTGATAACTTCTGCAAGTAAAGTGTCAACGTCCACCAGATCCACGACAGTTTTGATCCGTCCCACACGAGAATACTGCAAAAGACCGTTGATTAGAGCTTCCATCCGATGAACCCGCCCCCGCAGTAGATTCATATTCCGTTGGGTTTCCGGATTTAGCAAGTCGAGTAGGTCTTCTTCAATCCAAGTGGAGAGGTTCGAGATCGCTCTCAAGGGTGCTTTGAGGTCGTGGGAGACAATATAAGCGAAGTGGTCGAGTTCGGCGTTGCGTTTTTCTAAAGCGGCGTTGGTGTTGGTAAGGATGGTACTCAGACGGGCTAATTCCGCCGCGCGATCGCACAAAGCTTCTTCAGCGATTTTTCGCTCGGTAATATCAACACACGAGCCAATATAACCCGCAAAACTGCCATCTGCCAAAAATCGCGGCGTTCCCGTATCCAAAACCCAACGGTACTGACCATCTGCCCGCAACAAACGGTACTCCATTTGGAAATTTTTGTGAACCTGAAAAGCCGCCTGATAAGTATCCGAGCAGCGCTGTAAATCCTCTGGATGCACGCCTTGCGACCAACCTTGGTCTAGTTCCTCCTCCAAGGTACGTCCTCGGAAGGTCAGCCAACGCTGATTGAAGAAATCACACTGCCCACCCGTACCTGCTACCCATAACAAGACGGGCGCAGTATCTGCCATCGTGCGGAAGCGTTCTTCGCTCTCCCGCAATGCCGCCTCTGTGCGCTGACGCTCTGCGAGTTCTTGTTGAAGCGTTTTAAACAAACCCGCGTTGTCAACGGCTAAAGCGGCGCGACGGGCAAGTTCACAGGCAAAAGTAAGGTCAGCTTGACCGTAGTGACGACCCGACTCGGCTGAGGTAAAGGTAATTGCCCCCAAGGTGCGTCCGCGAGCTACCAGGGGCACCACCATTGCCGATGTAAAGCCGATGTTCCTTAATATTTCCAGATGTTCGGCGTCACGAGCCACCTCGACCAGAAGGGAGTCGGGAACCTCCGCGTATAACTCCGCCTCACCCGTGCGTAAAACGTTAGGGAGACCATAAGGTGCATCGGGATCGGGCGGGTAGCGTTCCTGCAATTGGTAAGCCCAATCTACCTTCGAGGGGTCTTGATGGACAACCGCCAGTCGGCGAATTGTTTGATTTTCGTCCAGCATATCGATGGAACACCAGTCAGCCAGCTGGGGTACTGCTAGCTGAGCCAGGGTTTCCAAGGTAGTTTGATAGTCTAGGGAGCTAGTCAGGAGGGTCGTCGCTTCGCCCAAAAAGCGTTGTTGTTCATCAATTCGCTGGCGTAGCGTAGCGTGCCGCACGCTTTCACTAATGTCTGTACTCACCCCGATGATGCGTACCGCGTTGCCAGTTTCGTCACTCAAAACCTGCCCTTTTCCAGAGATCCAGTGGATGCTACTGTCAGACCAAACCACGCGGAATTCAAGCTCAAAGTCAGTCTTCTGTTCCACCGACTGAGCGATCGCCCTCGTTAAGGAATCCCGATCGTCTGGATGAACCAGTTCTACAAAGGCGGCAAAGGTACCGGCAAAAGTTTCTGGAACAAGACCGTGCATACGTTCCAGGGTATCTGACCACGTCATCTCGCCTGTGAGGATATTCCAGTCCCAGATCCCCATCCTTCCTGCCTCCAGGGACAACCGCAGTCGTTCTTCGCTGGTACGCAGCGCCGCTTGCGTTTGCTGCCGACTGGGCAGTTCATCTGCCGACACCGTTGGAGTTGGCGGTAAGAAACTGCGAGCGCTGAGCATTTCCTTCCAAGCGCGATCGCGGCTTCTGTCTGGGGTACTTAGAGACCTTTGGGGATTATTGCTGACAGCACTACCGAGCTGCATTTCCCAAACGGAATCGCTTAAGCTTCCAGCTTCTTGATACTTTTTTGCTTTGCCGAAAGCCCCTAAAACAGCGTTCCACAGACCCAGTTTTGTGCCCCCATACCAGCTGCCTACCAGGATGCCAGCAAAAAGTATTAGAAAAGGAGTCTCTTTCCCACCAGTTAGAATGTTTAGAATCAGTTGAATTAGCAGTGCGAGTGTCACCGCTAATAGAGCGATACCGTAACGCATTAGCTGGAAGCCTACCCCTGGCAAAAGTTTCATCCTTCTAAACACAAATTGCCATAAAACCACTTCCTCAAGCATCAACCACTAGGAAGGTGATCGAGGGTCGAGGGGTTTCGTCTGGGTTCACTAGGATTTGCATCCAGTATTATAGAACTCGCTCCGGAAAGTCCGCGCAATTCAAGTGATGTTGCGATCGCAAAGCGCTGACTTATCTGTTCTCGCAAATTTTTCTGGAGTCGCTTTTTAATAGAATCAACCCTAGCGTAGCATCAGCCATAGGGACGATTAGAGAGATTCAGTATCGATAATTTGCACGGTTACTCCATCGAAATCTAGATTAAGAAATCCTTAATCGGAAATTTAATCTTAAAAAAAAGTTTAAGGCGTCACCCAAGTAAAAGAATAAGTTTTAGCACCAATCAGAAATTTAGAACTGCCATTAGATGAGTATTAAAAGTTTTTGTATTGGTACTTTTGTATGCCTAAGCAAGGGTGGTTTTGTTGATCGCGGTTTTCTATTGAGTGCAATCAGAAACCTCACCCCCAGCCCTCGACCTTCACGGAGAGGGGAGAATTTAGAAGCGGTTTCAACCGCCGACTTAAGAATGGTGGAAGAGATGAGTCTAGGTACTCAGAACTGATTTAGCCCAGGTGAAGCGAAAGGTTGCTCCTTTCCCTAGCTGAGATTCTACCCAGATGCTTCCGCCTTGGGTTTCAACAATTTTTTTGACGAGGGTTAGACCGATGCCCGTGTTTTCGACGGTATCGCGGGCTTGTAAAGTCTCAAAGATAGCAAAAACCTTCTCGTGATATTCGGGAGCAATTCCCGGTCCATTATCTGCTACGGCAAACTCATAGCAGTTGCCTTGGTCTTCAACAGATATCGTCACTTGTCCCTCGGCTTGGTGGTTGTGTTTAATCGCGTTGCTAATCAGATTGGCAAACACCTGTTGCAGGGGCAAGCGTTCGGTGCGGAGGGTCGGCATTCCAGGGTTTACGGCGATGGTAAAAGTTGGGGGCGGTGCGAGGGTGTCAATCACCTCTGCGAGTAGTTTTTCCACATCCACCGATTCCACAGACGCCTTGAGTCGTCCAACGCGAGAATATTGAAGGACGCCATTGATCAGCGCTTCCATGCGATGGACGCGCGATCGCATTAAATCCATATTGTGCCTAGTTTCTTCACTCAGTTGGTCGGAGATGTCTTCTTCAATCCAAGTGGAGAGATTGGCGATCGCTCTCAGGGGTGCTTTGAGGTCGTGGGAGACAATATAGGCAAACTGATCGAGTTCTTGGTTGCGCTTCTCTAGGGCAACATTGGTTTGGGCAAGGATAGCACTCAAGCGGGCTAATTCCCCCGCCCGCGATCGCAAATCTTCTTCTGCTTGTTTGCGTTCGGTGATGTCGCTGTTGATTTCCAGGGTTGCTAAAGGTTCACCCTCATCATCTGTCTGTAATGTCCATCGGCTAGAAACCCGAATCTGGGTACCATCGTGCTTGGTGTCGAGCAGTTCGCCTCTCCAGTACCCGTCGTGAAAAAACTTTTCATCGATTTCTTCAATATTTGGAGGAAATTCGGTTCTTAGGAGTTCGTGGGCGGTTTGACCGAGGGCTTCTTTCTTCGTCCAGCCATACAGCCGTTCTGCCCCCTGATTCCAATAAGTAATCCGATCGTCGCGATCGCGCACCAAAATCGCGTCATTTGCCAGATCCAGCAGTGTCGCTTGTTTTCGCAACATTTCCTCAGATTGCTTGCGCTCCGTAATGTCGCGCATAATCCCAATCAACAAGCGCTGATTGTAAGAGTACATTTCGCTAAACGCTAGCTCCATTGGGAACGTGGTGCCATTTTTGCGCCGTCCCACTGTTTCTTGTAATCGTCGCATTTTGACGGGGTTGTTGCCGCCGACAAAATAGTTGAGCGCCTGGATGCTATCACCGCTGAATGGGTACGCCACCAATAGTTTCAGGTTCTTGCCAATCGCTTCGGCGGGTTCATACCCAAACATCGAAGCAGCAGCTTGATTAAAAGACTCAATATGACCCTGCTCGTTGATGGTGATAATCCCATCCACCACATTGTCTAAAATGGCGTGGATGCGAACGTTACTTTCGCGCAAACCCGTTTGTTGTGCTGTCAGTTCTCGGTCGAGCTGATCGAACAAATACACCGCTGCCAGCGATCCCAGAAGACCCAGTGTTGCGGTAGCGCTAAGTACGCCAATGGTAATTCGTTGCTGGTGCTTTAAGTCTCGGCTGCGCTGCTCAAGCAAACGAGCTTCCTCGGCGGAAAACCGGGTAATCTGCCGACGAATGGCATCCATCCTGGTTTTAGCTTGAGGCTCCCATTGGACAGCGCCAGCATTTGCCTGTTTGGCAGCTCTTATCCGAGCTACATTCTGGTTCATCATGCTGACTTTTTGATCTACCAGCTTTTGAATCTGCTGGATTCGTTGCAGTTGTTGCGGCTTATCTTTGACGGAATTATCCAGTTCTTGCAGAAATTTAGGAATGGTCGCGATCGCTTCGTTATAAGGTTCTAGATATTCTGGACGGCTTGTTAAGGCATAACCCTGCACCCCTGTCTCGGCATCCACCAGCGCTGTGAGCAAGCGATTGGCTTTCAATAGCACCTTCTGAGTTTTGTCAACATAATTTTGCGCCATTGCCGTACTGCGTTGCAGCCCAGCAAACACCACCACCGACGTTAAAAGACACATAATCGGGATGGCGATGATCAGGGCACCCCGCCGACGCACGGGAAGATCGGACCAGAGAAGGTGTAGGTGGTGAGTTCCAGAAGGAGCCATTGCGAGCTTTGACTTTTAGCTTTTAGGTTAACTAACTTGGTCTTTATCCTAGTGAAAGTGTAGATTTTGGCTGATAACGAGTTAATCTCTTGTGTTGGGGTAGCGATATCGGGACGTTTTACCAAGTCCCAAGATAACGCAATCCGCTTCAGGGACAAGTACAGCCCTTCCGATAGAGGTGCAACTTAACGAGCTGGCTAGCCTCTGCTTCGGCTCTAGACCATTTACCGGAAAGATTCCTTTAAGAAATCCTCAGCCCGGATGATTCTCAGGCAGCCAACCCGGTATACTCATACCAGCGGTAGTTGAACTCTGTGCTGCTCTTGCTGCCATTGGGGCAATTCAAAAATCTGAAGTTCGACTTCCTACCACGTCTGGTGATTTCGAGCAAGGCATTTCCCCAGCTCAAGAGTCAACTAGCTCAACGACAGAAACCGCATTGAGCGATCCGGCACAAAGGTAAAATCCAGATGGTTAGTAGTTTATTGCAGTTATCGATCGTACACTCGTACTAAAATTGACCAATTGCCCAACTATCCCTGAAACAACTGCCTCGCTCAAACTTTAGTTTATGGTTAAGTTCCCCACGTACCAGCTAGTAAAAATATCGTCTCAAAGAGATCGGGAGGGTATAAATTACTAATACTAGAACACTCAAAGGATGGCAGTAGTATCGACAGGATCGACAACTGCAAAATCTTTAGGAAATCTTTATTTTTAGAAAGTTCATAGAATTGCAAAGTGTGGAAGAGAAGATGAGTCAAATTCGCGTCGCTTTAATTGAAGACCACGACCTGACTAGGGTCGGCATCCGGACAGCGCTGCAACAGCGCGGAGAAATTGAATTTGTTGGCGAAGCCGCCAATGCCACTGAAGGTCTGAAATTACTGGAAACGGCCAAGCCAGATGTGGCGATTGTCGATATTGGGCTGCCCGATATGGACGGAATTGAATTGACAAGGACGTTTAGGGAATGGCAGGCGGCTTCGGAGGATGGGGGTCACACTAAGATATTGGTGTTGACTTTACAGGATGACGAAGAAGCCGTACTGGCGGCATTTGCAGCGGGTGCAGATTCCTACTGCATGAAAAACATTAGTTTTGATAAGTTGCTTGAAGCGTTGCAAGTGACGCACGAAGGCAACGGTTGGATCGATCCAGCGATCGCCCGAGTTGTTTTGCAGCAGACGAGAGCGAGTCAGAGCGGGTTAGATCAAGCCGCCATATCCAAAACGGTGATTATCAATGCCACCGAACCAGAATACAGCCAGCTAATTGAAGCTTATCCACTGACGGAACGGGAATTAGAAGTTTTGCAACTGATTGTCGAAGGGTGCAGCAATGCAGCGATCGCTGAAAAGCTTTACATCACTGTCGGAACGGTCAAAACCCACGTCCGGAATATTTTGAATAAGCTATGTGCTGATGACCGCACCCAAGCAGCGGTGCGTGCCCTACGCTCTGGCTTAGTGGGATAAACACCTTTGGCTGTGGAGGAGCGGGCGTTTGGTATGAGTTGACTTCTGCTTGGCTTAACATCGGTGAACCCTTGGCATCTGCCACGACCGGGCAGCTATCCTGGTAGCCTCTAATCCTGGCAGCCTCTATCCTGGCAGTTGGCCTGAGTAACAAACCTTATTCAAGGGGCGTCTCACCATGCCCTCAAAGCTGTTATTCTATCGAATCATCAATCAGCAGCATCACAAAAAATAGAAGCGAGAACCGGACTTGGTTCTGGGAATGCAAGATGAAGGCAAGGGATGAGCGGTGAAAATCCCCTCAAGCTGTCGATGAATGATCTAATTAAGCGGGAAGCGGAGTGTGCCGATGAGTCAGGCAGAAGGGAGCAAACTCAAACTGATGGTGGTTGATGACGAGCATGACAACCTAGATTTACTCTATCGGACATTTCGACGAGAATTTCGCGTCTTCAAAGCTGACAGTGCCTTCAGCGCCATCCAAGTTTTGGACACGGAAGGGGAAATGGCTGTGATTATTTCCGACCAGCGCATGCCCCAAATGAATGGAACCGAATTTTTAAGTAAAACAGTTGAACGCTTTCCCGATACCATTCGGATTCTCCTAACCGGCTACACCGATGTCGAAGATTTGGTGGATGCGATTAACTCCGGTCAGGTGTTCAAGTACATCACCAAACCCTGGAACCCGGAGAACCTGAAAGCAGTGGTTCAACAAGCCTCGGAAACGTACCGAGTGCTAAAGCAAAGAACCAACGAACTGCGCCGCGCTTTGCGTCGAGAAGAACTCTTGAATGCGGTGACAACGGCAATTCGGGAGTCGCTGGATTACCAGAGTATGCTGCAAACCGTTGCCAATACCATTGGAAAAGCTTTTGAGGCGAGCTATTGCGTTTTGCGACCCGTAGAGAGCGATCGCTTAACAAGCGAAGTTTTTTTCTACCCCACTCCAGATGAGCCGAGCGAGAATCCGGAACCCCTAGTACCCAAATACGACTCAGACTCCTTACTGCAAGCAGCCTTGGAAAGCCGCAAGATCCAACTTGCCCAAGGCGAACAAGGGGGAACGAGCTACACTCAGTTGGGGGTGCCGTTGATCTTTCAGCAGCAGGTTCTATCAGTTCTCTGCCTCTATCAAGAAAATAGCGATCGCCTCTGGGCACCCGAAGAAATTCAGCTGATAGAAGGCGTCGCCGAACAAGCCGCTTTGGCGCTTTCTCAGGCGAAACTCTACCAGCGCACGCAACAGCAGGCTCAGCAAATGCGTGCCGAACTAGAAGTCGCTCGTCAAATTCAAAATAACCTCCTCCGCCAAAGCTGGCCGGAAGTAGAAGGGATGCAGGTGCAAGCCTGCTGCGTCGCCGCCAGAGAAGTGGGGGGTGATTTTTTTGAAGTCTATATCCATCCCCAAGGCGATGTTTGGCTGGCAGTCGGAGATGTCTCTGGGAAAGGCGTCCCAGCCGCTCTATTTATGGCAAGTGCAATTTCTATTCTGCGTCGGGAACTGGCTCAGGAAATTTCTCCGGAGCCGGATGTCGTCATGCGGAATCTTAACAGCATTATGTCTAACGATCTCGTCAGTACCAACTGCTTTATCACAATGGTACTGGCTCGTTATACCCCAGCCACTCAAGAGCTGGTGTATGCCAACGCCGGTCACATCTATCCCTTAGTCTGGTCTAATCAGGAAGTCGTACAACAAAGAACAGCACCGAATTCAGACTCGGCATCGGCACTGGAACCAAATTTTCTCAAGACTCGCGGCATCCCTTTGGGAATTTTACCCATCTGGAAAGCCAAGCAGGGGCAATTGACCTTAAAATCAGGTGAAATTCTGCTACTGACGAGTGACGGGATTACCGAGGCGACTGTCAATCAAGAAAGTAGCCTTCTGCATACTGCTTCCGAGATCGCGCCGACGACAGAAGGGACTACTGGCAGCTTTGAAGGTACGAGTAGTATGCTGACACAAGATGGACTTTGGAAACTCGTATGTCTTGAGCCAGTGCCTTTCGATTTGAATAACTTACTAGCGCGGATTCGGGAACACACCAATAACGTTCAGGAAGACGACCAAACCATACTCTCTCTGGAGGTTCTTTAAGTACATGAAAACGGAGCTGCACGTACCAAGTGATTTGAAGTTTTTAACAATTGTTGAAAGCTGGCTACTGGGATGTTTGGAAGTCGAACTGACCGACTCGGTGGATTGGCCTCGTCAATCGAATCGCTTGCGATTGGCTTTAGTGGAAGCATACTCAAACGTGGTGCGTCATGCTCATAAGGAGCAACCAAATCTGCCTGTGTTAATTCGCCTAGAGCTGAAAAATCGGGATATTGCTCTCGAAATTTGGGATCATGGTCAGGGATTTGACTTATCAACTTATCTGCCGCCCACCCCGAATGATAAACAGGAAAGCGGTTATGGGTGGCTGATTATGAATCGGTTGATGGATCGGGTAGAGTATCGCTTACAAGTAAACGGTCGTAACTGTTTAAAGTTAGAAGCGAGTTTACCAGAAGTGACAAAAGCATAGCATAGTGGGATTGATACTTTTTCATCCCATCAGGGGGTCCAAAAGATAGAAACTGTGGAACCAAAGAGAGTTTTTAGCCAGGTATTTGCTGACCTCACGAGCTGGATAGCCTGAGGTTTTTTTAATCGCAACCGGCAAATTGATCTAGGCTAGCCGGGTCAATGATGTGGCATTACTTCTTTTTGTTAACACTCTTTTTGTTAAAAGAAGTTAAGTGAATCTCTATAAGTTTATCGGAAAGTCATAAGTTTTACAAAGGAAAGTTGACTTAATTATGATAAATCGATTCCAAGCTAAACCTGGAATCGAGGTGATAAATCCTAATCTGACGGCACAATTTAGCGGTGTAATCTAACGGCGCAAATTTAGTAGCTCTTGGGGAGATGCTAATAGTTTGATGCGGGTAAAAATAATTTGGCGCTGTGGATTGAGGATAAATATCCAGGAGACATTGACGCCAAAAACGGGAGTCTGTACCTTACCGCTAACCTGAATCTGCGTGTTGCCGTCTTCTAGCGCTTCGGCAATTCCTTCACGGGGAGAGAGGGTCATCCCTTTGGCTTCTGCTTGCAGATAGGATGCGATCGCATCAGGTCCCACCATCGGTGACTCAAATGGGGGATTCATTTCCCCATCCTCTGCAAACAAAGCAGCAGTTGCCTCAAAATCGCCTGCATTCATCGTTTCAAAATAGCGCAGGATGACAGGCTCTGTCATTCCGGCAATATTGAGTTCAGTGGTGGATTCAGATTCGGAATTTAAAAGTAAGTCATCAGCGAGTGTCATGGTATTTCCTGCAAACCACACCGATTAGTATTAAACAAAAAAGCCGGTTCGCACCTGCGCTTCTGGAGGGATTCTTCAGAAATTTCCCGATTTTGTATCTCGTGTAACTGGGGTTTCAACCGCTTGGAGCAAGATATGAGTATGCTTTCCCAAACCGAAATTCGAGAAACTATAATAATTCGAGTCAGATGCGATCGCCATCGTTGCCTGTGAAAGTACCCGTCAGTAGTCGCGAAGTGAAGCAGAAAGCCTTGGAGTTGGGATTCCACAAGGCGGGAATCGCGGCTGTAAATGGGGCAGATGCGGAAGTACAGCGGTTACAGGCGTGGCTGGCACAAGGCTATCAGGCGGATATGGAATGGATGGCGAATCCGAAGCGGCAAGATATCCATCTAGTCATGCCAGAAGTGCGATCGCTGATTTGTGTTGCCCTTAACTACTACACGCCTCACCAGCGTCCCGAAGGTCAGGAATACGCCAAAATCTCTCGCTATGGCTGGGGACGCGATTATCACAAGATCCTGCATAAAAAGCTGAAAGCCCTCACCGCTTGGCTACAAGAGCAGGGAGAAGGTATTTCGGCGCGTTCCTATGCGGATACTGGCCCGGTGCAAGATAAAGTTTGGGCACAGAAAGCTGGAATTGGCTGGATTGCCAAGAATGGAAACGTAATCACGCGCGAGTATGGTTCTTGGGTATTTTTAGGGGAAGTATTGACCAACCTCGACTTAACACCTGACTTGCCCCATACTGAACACTGTGGCACTTGCACTCGTTGTCTCGATGCTTGTCCCACGGGTGCAATTACTCAGCCCTTTGTTGTAGACGCCAATCGGTGCATCGCCTACCACACAATTGAGAATCGAGCTGAAAAGTTACCGGATGTGCTAAGCGAAGCGATGCCATTCGCGAAGCAGGACGAAGTGCCAGCGATCGCATCTCGTCTGCAAGGCTGGGTTGCTGGTTGCGATATCTGCCAAGATGTTTGCCCTTGGAATCAGCGGTTTGCTCAGCCTACGGATGTTGCCGAGTTTCAGCCGTATTCTGGAAATGTAGCTCCGCTTCTAACCGAGTTAGCGGAAATTTCCGATGAAGAGTGGGATCGTCGGTTTCCCGCCTCAGCGCTGCGGCGGATAAAACCGGAGATGTTGCGGCGCAATGCTAGAGCAAATTTGGAAGCCAAAGCATCACTCGACACCTAAAATAGGACGAGCAAATAGGCACTACACTAGACAAAATTCATCCCAAGTTGAGATACACCCAAAACAATGACCGCAAAAGTCATAATTTTTGATTTTGATGGCACAATTGCTGATAGCCTCGATGCCGTCGTAAATATTACTAATCGTTTAGCTGTGGAATTCGGATATCAGCCAGCGAATCTAGAAGATATTGAAAAAATTAAAAGCTTAAGTTCTAGGGAAATTATCCAGTTCTCTGGCGTTTCCATCTTTAAATTACCATTTCTACTTAGGAAAGTTAGAGTAAGATTAAACAATCAGATTCGAGATTTAAAACCTTTTCCAGGGATTAAAGAAACTTTTACGGAGCTTAAATCTCAAGGAAATCAACTAGGAATCATAACGTCTAATTCTAAAGAAAACGTCACAATTTTTTTAAAGGAGAATGATTTTATAGGATTGTTTGATTTTATTTATTCAGCCCCAACAATTTTCGGGAAACACAAAGTAATTAATAGTTTTTCTAAAAAACAAAATATTCAAGCGAGTGAGATGGTTTATGTGGGAGATGAAACAAGAGATATCGAAGCGGCAAGAAAAAGCCGGATAAAAGTAATTTCAGTTAGTTGGGGTTTTAATTCAAAAGAAGTTTTAGCCAAACATCAACCAGATTTTTTGGTTAACAAACCTAGCGAACTGCTAAAAGTAATAAAAAGCTTACAAGAGCAGGTATTGTAAAGCGGAACGTGTTTTTCTAAAAAAGTGTCAAATAATAGCTAGAATAAAACGCGATCGCTCTACTGTCCTAGCCATATAACTGCTAACTAGCCTATTACTTTATAGATAGCTTTGAGAACTTGTAGTAATTGGATTAGACGCTCAGAATCAACCAAGTTCAACTCTGGCATTAGCAGATAAGTCGAAGGATTTCCTCGCTGAATATGCACTAATTGATATCGCAGTCCGTTGGTCGTGAGTCCCCAAACAGATTTTTGATGTTCTAAGCTTTTATAGGCATAGGTAAGTAGTTGAGGAAGACCCGTGAAAGCTTCAACCTGGCTGTTTTTTGCTTCAATCACCAAAACCCAAAAAGATACGTTAGCGCTTGTCTGTTGAGTTTTATTAACTGCTAAAATATCAAACCGTCTTGTAATGATGGTGTCTTCATCGGTGATATTGATATCTGCAATATTTTATTCTAAGGTAATTTGGATAGGGTAGCGATAGAAGCCAGCCAACCGCAGTAATGGAGCAACGGTAAGAAGTTTCACCTGTCCTTCTGAAACTTTTCCTGCTCTTAAATAGTGGTAAAAGTCATCTTGGATTTGGAATAGTTCTTGCTGCTCAAATTCTGTTAGTGGTTCTAGGGATAAAAATGGTGTGAAAGAACCGTTGTAGTGTTCCTGGAAGTTTAAAAGACGATGAATATCATCTAGAGACAAATTCAGAAACAAATTGCGGGCGTTGAGAGTC
This sequence comes from Coleofasciculus sp. FACHB-1120, assembly GCF_014698845.1. Classification (NCBI taxonomy): domain Bacteria; kingdom Bacillati; phylum Cyanobacteriota; class Cyanophyceae; order Coleofasciculales; family Coleofasciculaceae; genus Coleofasciculus; species Coleofasciculus sp. FACHB-1120. Next base: position 266,933 of record NZ_JACJTV010000001.1, read on the forward strand.
GTCATGGGTGAATTTTGGATTGAATGAGTTCGGTTGTTGAGGGCGAGAATTCCTTTCTATATTTATGGCTATGTCGGGGGAAGATGCGCTTTTTGCAAGGGATAGATGAGCGAATAGTACCCAATCGTTGATTGCAAAAGAAAATATTGCTAAATCGCAAGAATCCAACTAACGAGAGGGAATGGCAATGCCAGTCTGGGGATCGAAGAAATGGATTTTATCTGGGATTAACGATAACCACAAGCGATCGCCAATCCGCACCACTTTGTCTGGGGGAATGCGTACCTGTAAGGAATAGGCGATCGCTGACTCTAGGAGAGTGGCAGATAAATAAGTTTCATTACCTAGGGCTTCCACCAAATCTACTCGCACCTGGAGATTTTTGGGGGCGGGAACGCCAATGATTAAGTGTTCGGGACGGATGCCTAACGTGAGGGATTGCCCATCGTATTTTTGCAGTGCTGACGCCCAAACATCGGGAAGGGTGAGCCGAAATTGAGCATGGGTAATCAGGAGAGGTGCTTTCATTTGCACCGGCAAAAAATTCATCGGTGGCGAACCAATGAATTCAGCGACAAAACGGTTGGCTGGGTGGTTGTAAAGTTCCAACGGTGCGGCGATTTGCTGGATTTTCCCGTGATTCATTACCGCAATGCGATCGCCCATTGTCATCGCTTCCGTTTGGTCGTGGGTGACGTAAATGGTTGTTGTGCCAAGCTGTCGCTGCAACTTAACAATTTGGGCGCGAGTTTCTGCCCGAAGTTTGGCATCTAAGTTTGAGAGAGGTTCATCCATCAAAAATACTTGAGGATTGCGAGCGATCGCTCGTCCTAATGCGACTCGCTGCTTTTGACCTCCCGATAGTTGTTTTGGCAACCTGTTTAAGAGCGGCTCAATTTGCAACAATTGAGCCACTGTCCGCACCTGCTCATTAATCCCTTTCTCGCGTTCGGGTATGTAGCGAAGATGCTTGGGAAGCGATCGCGTCATTTCCACCAATAGATTTTCCGCCCAGATAGGCATCTTAGAAGTAGGGGCGGGGTCTCCCTGCCCGTCCTGAGGACTCTCTCCCGCGCCTCTGCGCCCTGTGCGCCGTAGCCCAAAGGCAATATTGTCATACACCGTCATGTGGGGATAGAGGGCGTAGTTTTGAAACACCATTGCGATGTCTCGTTCCTTTGGCGGCAAATCGTTTACGAGAGTGTCTCCCACTCGGATATTGCCCCCCGTTAATTCTTCCAGTCCCGCAATCAGCCGCAACAGCGTACTTTTGCCACAGCCAGAAGGGCCTACCAACACCATAAACTCGCCATCTTGCACGGTCAGATTAATCCGTCGCAAGACGTTTGTAGCTCCAGACGGAGACGAAGGTTTATCATCTACGACCAGCGATCCGTCATCCACTGGCGTCAGTAGAGGTTCTGGCGCGATCGCTGCAACGACTTCCCCTGGACGACCGGAAAAGCTTTTGTAAACGTTTTCTATAACAACTTGTGCCACGGCTATTAATACCCACTACTGAATCTATTTTCAATCACTTACTCGCAGCACAGAACTCTCAGGAGCCTCTGAGAACCAAAGCAGTAGGGACTCTCAGGAGCCTCTGAGAACCAAAGCAGTAGGGACTCTTGTGGTGGAAAAGAATTAATTGCTGCAAGTTCGGGGTTCATCATCCTTCCCGATAAACCCCGAACCCCCAACTACGAACAAACGACCGTAACAATTTTTTCGTCCGGGTTGAGTTCGAGCAAGCGATCGCCCGTCCCATCTTTACCGCGCAACTGCACTGAACTTACTGGCATTCGCACGACTCGCTGGGCGTTGGTCAGAAGGACGATCTGAGACTTTGCTGGAGCCGCGACCATCGCTGCTAAAGCATCTGTTTTGCTTGTAAAATGCAGTGCCTGGGTGCCAAGGTCGCCGAGATTTGCCAGTCGGATTGTACTCATCGGCAGGCGTTTGGCATACCCTAACTGGGAAACGATTAAAATGTTCTCGTCATCCCGCAGCGTTAAGGCTCCTACCAGTTGCTCGGAACGCCGCAGCCGCATCGCCTGCACTCCCATCGTGGTGCGTCCCGTCGAGGGTAGATGGTCATCGTTGACTTGAAGCCGCAGCAAACGCCCACCCCCAGTTGCCAAGACAAGCTGGACGCCGGTTTTAGCCAGATTGACATACTTTAACCGATCGTCTTCTTTCAGCTTCATGAGCGTGATGCCGCGACTGGTGAGGTTAGCCAGTTCTACCAGGGGTAGGCGCTTGATTCTCCCCTGTTCGCTGAGCAAAATTAAATCGGCACTTTGGGGATCTTCAGGCAGGAAAAAGTTGGAAACAATCGTTTCTGCTGCTACTTGTGCTGAGTTGGATAGCAAGCCGATCAGCGGCGTTCCCCGCGATTGCTTCCCGGTGGGAGGAATCTCTCCCACCTTAACAGGGTAAGCTTTGCCGCCGCTGCTGAGTACGACTAACTCGGCTTGGGTGCTAGTCAGGTGAGTTTTGACGACAAAATCATCCGGGCGATTGCCGCCATCACCTTTCCCAGTGGATTTATTCCCATTTTTAGGGAAGCGCCGGACATATCCGCGCTGGGTAAACTCCAGAAGAGCCTCTTCTTCTAAGTGTTCAGGAGTCAGGAGTGCGGGCTGAGTAGAGTTTTTGGCTTCTGACTTTCGACTTTTGTCTTTTTCTTTTGAGTTAGGTTTTTTCTCTAGTGGCTGAGTCTTTAATTCTTTCGCCCCAGTCAGGATCTTGCTGCGACGCGAATCGGTGAATTTGCGTTTGAGCGATCGCAAATCTTTTTTCAAAGCTTTCAGGAGTTCGCGGCGATCGCTTAGCAGGAGTTGCAACAGATGAATTCTCTCTGACAACTCCTTAAACTCACCTTGTAAATTTTGCCGTTCTAACCCAGTGAGACGTCGTAAGGGCATTGACAAAATAGCATCCGCCTGAACCTCACTAATATTCAAGCGTTCTTGCAGATTTAACTTGGCGGTGCTGCCATCGGGAGCATTCCGGAGAATTTCAATCACCGCATCTAACTCCCTTAAAGACGCCAGCAATCCTTCGACAATGTGAAGGCGTCTTTCTGCCTCACCCAATTCGTAGGTATACTGCCGAGTCAGCGTCTGTTCTCGGAACTTGAGAAATTCCTCCAACAGCTGGCGCAATGTGAGCTGACGCGGTTGCCCATCTACCAACGCCAACAGGATCGCGCCAAAATTGGTACACAGTGCTGTTTGTCTATAAAGTTGATCGAGGACATGGTGAGGATTGGTGTCTCTTTTTAATTCCACCACCACCCGCATTCCTTCGCGATCGCTTTCATCCCGCAGATCCGCAATGCCTTCGATTTTTGTCTGATTGACCAGTTCCGCTACCTTCTCAATCCAACCCGCCTTATTCACCTGGAAAGGCAATTCCGTCACCACAATTGCCGTCCGCTTGTGCCGTCCCCGACTTGCCGCGATTTCCTCAATCTGGGCGACTCCCCGCACCGTGATACTACCGCGACCCGTGCTGTAAGCTTCCCGAATTCCCTCTGTTCCGACAATTTCGCCCCCCGTGGGGAAATCTGGCCCCGGAACTAGCTCCCATAGCTTCCCGTCGGGGAGATCGGGTCGATCGATTAGGGCAATTAAACCATCGACGATCTCACCCAAGTTGTGCGGCGGCACATTCGTTGCCATGCCGACGGCGATTCCAGCACACCCGTTGAGTAACAACACCGGCAGCTGAGCGGGCAGTACAGTTGGTTCCTGTTGGGAATTGTCAAAGTTGCCGATGAAGTCAACTGTGGCTTCGCCAATTTCACTCAGAAGCGCTTCATGACTAATTGCAGCCAGTCGCGTTTCCGTGTAACGCATCGCCGCTGGTGGGTCATTATCCACTGAGCCAAAGTTACCATGACCGCCGAGGAGGGGATAGCGGCTGGAAAATTCTTGCACCAGACGCACTAAGGCGTCATAAACCGCCTGATCGCCATGTGGGTGATATTTGCCCAAAACATCCCCAACCACCCTGGCGCACTTACGATAAGGGCGGTCTGGCGTCAGTCCGAGTTCGTGCATCGCATACAAGATGCGCCGATGCACCGGCTTTAAACCGTCGCGGACATCGGGTAATGCACGCCCGACGATCACACTCATGGCATATTCAAGATAAGACCGTTGCATCTCCGCGTGTAAAGGCGTGGGGATGATCTGTCCGGTTGCCAAAAGGTTCAGTTGTTTCGCCATGAGTTTTATTCCCTAATTTCCTGAAAACGTAAAATCTTTTTGCATCTTGAGGTTGATGACCGATCGCGGCACAAATGGCAACGTGACAAAGAACCTTTCACAGTAGTATGGAACCGCAGCTATGACCACGACTCTTCCAAAGATCGCCATTGAAAGGAAAAACTCGATGAAAACCGTTTTGATTGTAGAAGACGATCCGATTAATGCTCGGGTTTTTTCTAAGATTCTGAGCAAGCGGGGCGGTTTGGCAGTTAAGCATACCGAAAACGTGGAAGAGGTGATGCAAATTGCCCAATCCGGTGAGGCTGACATTATTTTGATGGATGTTTCCCTGGCCCATAGTGTTTACCAGGGTAAGTCGGTTGACGGCATAAAAATCACGCAGATGTTGAAGGCTGACCCGCAAACTGCTAGTTTGCCTATTATCCTGGTTACGGCTCATGCGATGGAGGGCGATCGCGAAAATTTCCTGAAACAGAGTGGTGCCGATGGCTATATTTCTAAACCAGTTGTCGATCATCAACTGTTTGTGGATCAAATCAAGGCATTGTTGCCACAATAATACTTTTATGTTCCAGGGGTAGGGCGGGCGTTGACCGCCCTGAGTTGTAAAACGCAATTTCTTCCATTTAAAGCGTGAAGGCTCTCTAGTGGCTGCTTGCCTTTCGACTTCTGCTCTCTTCTGTTGCCACCAGTTTAGTACATTTGTATTGTTTAAGGAATCCTGGTGAGTGGTTTCTTTACCTGGCGTGACTCGCATCCCCCGACAACCCTGGCAAGCTTACCTCAAGAGCGCTCTGGCGTTAATCCCACGAACTGGCATTTAAACTGTCCCGGACGTTGAATAAAGCACGTCCAGCGATCGCGCTCATGGCATATTCAAGGTCTTATTCAAGGCCATATTCAAAATCTGACGGTTGCATCTTTGCGTGTAATCCTGTACTGAAAAAATGTCTAGGCGAAATTCGGTTCAGTTGTTTTGCTATAAGTTCTATTACCTATAAGTTCTATTACATTTATTGACAACAGAAAAATTGCTTATTGCGATTGATGACAAATTAGGCGATAAATGCCAACGTAAGAAAGAACTTTTCATAATAGGCTTGAACCAAAAAGCCACGACCACGACTCTGCAAAACAACGCGATTGAAGGGAAAAACTCGATGAAAACTGTTTTGATTGTAGAAGACGATCCGATTAATGTTCGGGTTTTTTCTAAAATCCTGACAAAGCGAGCCGGTTTGCAAGTCAAACATACTGAAAATGTAGAAGAAGTAATCCAAATTGCCCAATCTAAGGAGGCTGACATTATTTTGATGGATGTTTCCTTAACAAACAGTTTTTACCAGGGTAAATCAGTGGATGGCATAAAAATCACCCAAATATTAAAAGCTGACCCCCAAACTGCCAATCTACCGATTATTCTGGTGACAGCTAATGCGATGGAAGGCGATCGCGAAAATTTCCTCCAGCAAAGTGGTGCCGATGAATACATTTCTAAACCAGTTGTCGATCATCAACTGTTTGTGGATAAAATTCTGGCACTGATACAACAAAATTAGTTTTGATGTTAATGGTGCAGTGCAAACTTCATGCAAGTGAGTTGCAAAGCTCTTGCTTCAAAACCTTTTGTAACAGATTGCCCCCAGACTTAAAGATTTCAGGTCTTGTATTGGGTTCGGTAAAACCTAGTTTAGTACACTTGTATTATTTCCGGAATAGTAGACGGGTGGCAATTTTTTCGACGATCCAATCGTGCCCCCTGTTAGAGTGCGATTGGAGTGCGATCGCGTAACGTCTGGGCTTTCTTCGCTGTTTCCCCTGAATGCCTCAATGATGCGACCTTTATTGGCGCTGCCGCCAGTAGTTAGCGCGAGTAATCCTGACTCGCGCCTCTGTCTAGCTGCGATGATACTGATAAATTAAAAATTTTGACCCAATAAGGAGTCAAACTCAGCCCGTAATGCCTTCAGATCGGCAACTCTTGCGACTAACAAATTCTCTTTGCCAGCATCCTTAAGGCGCTTGTTCCAATATTGGATATTGTCAGAATTGTTCAGCCAAAAGTCTACCATCGTATCTAGAATCTCTTCTAAATTCCAGCCTCGCTTGGGGGGAACCATTTCTACTGATTCCAGAAAAGCATCTAGCGTGCATTTAGGGCTTCCTAAGTATTCTGCTCTCTGGGGAGCTGTTTGAATAATTTCCTGTTGATGGTTGAAGAAATAAAGAATGGGAGATACCCCTAAAATTTCAAAGGTATAGTTCATCGCCGTCTCCTCAAAATTTTCTTTCTTTCGGAATCCTACCAATTGTTAAAGAATAGTATGGTCACATTGCTAACATCTTTTGCATCCCACTCAAGTAAATTTATATAATGTTTGATAAACGAGAAATATCTGCCTAAAGAAATGTGCAGGCTCAACTGAGAGGTATACCCTTCGGTAAAATTTACATCAGGATGACTGATTTAAAAAATTAGGGATGCTATTTTTAACAAATTTTCTTAATTGGATTACAAATTTTAAAGGAGAAGTGGCGGCGCTGAGTGCCGCCTTTTTATGGGCGATCGCTTCGGTGGTTTACAGCCGCTTGGGACGGCAAATCCCACCCCTAGAACTGAACTTGTTCAAAGGGATAATCGCGATCGCGTTCCTTGTCCTCACCCTACTTTTGCAAGGACAGCTGCTACCTGAAATCAACCCGACTGCACTGACACTATTGCTACTAAGTGGCGTCCTTGGCATTGGATTGGGAGATACGGCTTATTTTGCAGCGATCAACTGCCTGGGTGCAAGGCGTACCTTGATATTAGAAACCCTAGCACCCCCCTTAACAGCCGTGTTAGCGCTAGTCTTTTTACAAGAACAACTGACGGCTGCTGCTTGGTGCGGAATTTTATTAACCATTCTGGGCGTCGTCTGGGTGGTGACGGAACGGGTGCCTAATTCCACCGCTGAAAGCAAGCATCTGACGATGCGGGGAATTAGTTGGGGTTTACTGGCAGCAGTAGCACAGGCAACAGGTGCCGTCCTCTCGCGGACAGCCCTCATCCAATCGAGTATCAGCCCCTTGTGGAGTACCTTGGTGCGCTTGGGGGCGGGGGTACTGGTGCTACTGCTGTGGAAGTTGCTGGGGCGGCGTCAAGCCAATGACTGGCTTAAACCGTTGCAGTCTTGGCGCATTGTGGGAGTCATTGCCATAACCGCTTTTTTCAGCACCTATCTCGGCATCTGGCTGCAACAAATTTCTCTGAAATTCGCCCCCGCAGGAATTGCCCAAACGCTGAGTTCTACTAGCCCTTTGTTTGTCTTGCCTCTAGCGATTTGGATGGGTGATATTGTCAGTTTTCGAGCTATTTTAGGCGTTTTAGTCGCCTTGGGCGGAGTGGCGGTGCTGTTTAGCCTCCGGTAGGGATTTGGTGGGGAAGCGATCACGGCTTTCTTAAAAAAGAAGTTAATAAGCCATCGCCAAGTGAAGCCACAAATTATCTTATAACCATATTGATACAAAACAAGCCAGCTATAATGTAGCTAACTAAGTAGCTCAAATATCTTCATTTACATCCATCTAGACTTGGCTGCTTATTCTTAACATTATTGAAATTTTTCTCTAATATAGTATGGAATCGTTTTCTCAAAGACAAGGTATTAAGCCAGTTATAAATATACTTCAAAGTGATGGCATGGATGAGCCTCTCCGAAATGGGTTATGGAGTAATTTATGTATTTATTATTGGGATAGCCTTAAGGGAATAAAGACTATAGATTTCATATCTTTTAAAAAACATCCATATGGGATTATTCCTCTTGACCATATGATTTATTTTCTTCATCAAGTATGGCTGCATTATTTTAAGCTACCAATTGATGATTTGCCAGAATATTGGCCTAGTGTTTACACAATACTTAGAAATCATTTTTTTAATTGCAAATGGAATGAAGTATATGACTTTATAGAATTTGTTGTTCGTGTATATCCTGATAATAAAAAATCTGAAATATTTACAGAGCGTTGCAATTATATTTTGCAGCGCGAATTATCTGCCTACCGTTTTGTTAACTATCGAATTGCACGGATAACTTCGGAAATAGAAATTAATGAGATAGAAGAATCTTTAAAAATCGTAGAGAAATTCAAGCCTGTATCGGAACATTTAGAAAGAGCATTAAGCTTACTTTCAGATAAAGAAAACCCAGACTATAGAAATTCTATAAAAGAATCAATAAGTGCTGTTGAATCTATTTGTATATTTATAGCTGGTAGAGAAAGAGCGTCCAGTTTAGGAAAAGCTATTCAATATATAGAAAAGAAAAGTATTGTAGAAATTAATCCTAGATTAAAAGACGCTCTGGAAAAAATGTACGCTTATACAAACGATGCGGGTGGAATACGTCACGCTTTGTTGGAAGAATCTAGTTTAGATTTTGAAGATGCTAAGTTTATGTTAGTATCTTGTTCAGCTTTTATTAATTCTCTTAAAGTAAAATTATCAAAGGTAAAAGCCGATTCTTGAAGTTCCCACCACGATCAGATGCGTTATGAGTATTGTAAATCCACTTAACTTTCGCTAAAGCGCTCTCCCCTTAACTTAAATCAAACCGCTGCTTTAACAGCAAAGCGTCCTGTATTCCGGATAGCATCTAGAAATGCATAGACGGCTGGAGTATGAAGGGCATTTGCGAGAACCGCTACTCCAATTACTCGCTCTAGAGGCGCTGGCAAGCTACACACGCGCACCCCAGCGGGTACAGGTTCGGCAGCAAGGCGAGGCAGAATTGCCGCCCCTAATCCTTGCGAAACCATACTGACGATAGTTGAATCTTCTTTGATTTCATAAGCAATGTTGAGCGGGTATTCTGCGATTACCAAGTATTTGCGAATCCATTCATTGCAGGGAATGCCGGAACTAATAATCAAAGGATAAGTGGCTAACTGCTTCCAGGTAACTTTGGCACTACTTAAATTAGTAGTAGGCGGGAGTAGGAGAACGTAATCATCCCGCAAGATTTCCCAAGTTTCAAATTCATTACCAGCGGGTAAATAGATAAAGCCAATATCGGCATAACCTGCACGTAAAGCATCTCCCACGCGCGAGTAGTCATCACCATCAACGATGCTTACAGTGATATTGGGGAAGCAACTGCGAAATCGAGCGATCACTGTCGGGAGAATATGAGTCGCCACACTCCGAAAACAGGCAACCCGCACGTTTCCACCCTGTAAGCCTTTTTCTAAATTGGCTTCCTTCTCCATTGCTTCCAAAAGCTGTAGCAATTTACGAGCATGAGCCGTAATGCGCTCTCCGACTGGGGTAAGACGCGCTCCATAACGACCGCGAGCTAGTAATACGACTCCCAATTCTTCTTCAAAACTTGCGATCGCATGACTGATTGCTGACTGCGATACCTCCAACTGCAAGGCGGCTTCGCTGAAGTTGCCGTAGTCTGCCACTGCGACTAAAGCACGAATCTGGGAAAGCTTCATCCGGCTTTTATTGATTTCATTCATGGCGGTTATGCAAGCGGTGTATGCATTGTCGCAAACGCAGTCAAATCATTTCTTCTATATATGAATTTTATTCATAGTAGCTATATAAATATTGCTTTGTCTATCAAATAACCAAAAGTTACATTTAATTTGTCAGCAAATTTAGGTTGTGCAATCTAGATTTTTTGGTTGAATTAGTCGAGATTTTACAAGCTCATCTCTAGTTCCACATCACCCATTCAGGTGATTCTACTGGAGGAAGTAAGCTTCTAATCTTCAACTTTACTCTGTAATTAAACTTCATCAGTTGCGGCGGAATCCATATTGAGAACTGCTGCAAGCAAATAAGTTTGTCTATCCTACTTTTTTTGCAGCACAATCCGAAATTTATTCTATCTTAAAGCGGAGAAATTTACTATGGAGACGTCTGAAAACTGTTTTGACAGGAAAAGGCTAGAAACTCTGTATACTCACAAGGAGCAGAAGCCTGTTCAGGAGACCAAAGTATTTTCTATACTGAATAGTGTTTGGCAGCATTTAGTTACATTCTTCACTCAAGAGCCAGAGGTAAAAGTTTGGAAGAAGTCCGACCGCTTTGGAAATATCTGGTGGGAAGCTTACGATCCTTTCAGCGGCAGCTCTGCAATCTTTGGCTGTGAAGTTGATATGCTGCAATGGGTTGAAACAAGATACCACGGGAACAATAATTCAATGTTTTGAAATAAGACAAAACATTAGAATCCGGGGACTTTTATCTTCTAGCTAGATTTTCTGGGTAAGCTCTTTTAAAGCGAAACAAAAAAAGTAACACGCTATCTTCTCGACGTATTGCACAACCCCCAGCTAATGCTAGGGGTTTTTGGTGGAAGCGATCGCTCCCTCTCACTCCAACTGAATTTATTTCTGGCAATTACGAATCGTCTTCAATTCCCATCGTCAAATCTAGCGTCGCACGGGCAACAGCGGCGTGTTCTGCGGCAATATCTGGAGGAGGAGAGGTAATATTTTCGTTTTGACCTTCGACTAGCAACCTTGGTTTGTCGTCCTCTTCCGGTTTCAGAGTTGAGTTATCTAGATTAGCTTGCTCATTTTGGGTAGTCAGTTTCTCATCTGTCATAAGCGTTCTTTTTGCGAAGTATCTTCGATCTCGTTATCGCTTAACCGCTAAGGTCAATCCATCTGCTATTGGAACGAGACTGATAGAAACCCGTTCATCGTGATGTAATTTTTGATTAAAAGCTCGAATCGCCTGAGTGCTGTTATCCCGATCTTGAGGATCCGCAACTCGTCCGCTCCACAGGACATTATCGATGGCAATTAAACCACCGGGACGCACCAGCTGGAGCGATCGCTCATAATACCCGTCATAATTACTCTTATCGGCATCGATGAAGGCAAAATCAAACGTCTGTGCCTGTTCTACCAACAGCCGATCCAGCGTTTCCAGCGCCGGTGCGATTCGCAGATCGATCTTGTCTGCCACCCCAGCTTCCTGCCAATAGCGCCGCGCTACCGAGGTGAATTCTTCACTGACATCACAAGCAATAATCTTCCCGTCTGGGGGAAGTGCCAAAGCCACGCACAAAGAACTGTAGCCAGTAAACACGCCCACTTCCAGCGTTTTCTTTGCCCCCATTAGCTGAACCAACAGCGCCATAAATTGCCCTTGTTCTGGGGAAATCTGCATCCTGGCATAGGGATGATTAGCCGTTTCTTCCCGCAGACGGCGAAGAATCTCTGGTTCTCGCAAGGATGAAGAAAGCAGGTAATCGTAAAGCTGGTCATCTAACCCTAGGGCTTTTTTTGACATGATGGATTTAGAACTCGAAGAATGCACACAGCCTATCCTATCGTTCCGGCTGTGATACGTAGGAAATGGAGGATGAAGTTAAACGCCATGCTGCGAATTATTTTGACAGTGATTTTGCTAGGGCTGCTGACAGCTTGCGGCATTGGTGTACCGGCACCCGGAGGTCAACTGGTACAGAAAGCGATCGCGCTTCAAGTCAGCCAAACCCAAAAGCAGCTGAGTCAGCAGTTATTCCAGCAACCCGCCAGCTTTGAAATCGCTCAAATACGAGTTACCCACGAGGAACCTTTGTTGATTCAAAAGTTACCCGCCTACCACATCCAAGGCACTTACAACTTTACCCTGCAACGACCCAGCCATCAGGTAACTCAACAACAAAACCACTTTGATATCTACTTGCAACGCCAAATCGAAGGAAAAACTTGGCGTCTGGCAATTCCTCAATCTATTAACACAAACACTGAACCGACTTGGCGCACTTGGTTGATTCAATAAATCAAATTTGAACCATCAATATTTAATAAATTTCTATCCATCCTGCCTCATCGTTTTCTGCAATAACAAAAAAACCAAATGCTTCAATTAATGCTTCCATACAGCCTGTACCGCCATAGGGATAGGCGTAAGAGTAAAATTCAAGCCTAGCTTTATCCGCAGAAATCATCCGACAGGCAGTTAGTTGGTACTCACCATCTTTGAAGGCATAAATCATAGACTCAAAATCCCACGGGGTTTCTAGGCTAGGGTCAGTCCACCTCTGTTCTACAGGAGTGGCAAACCAGCGACGGTAATGTTCAGCCCGTTCTTCTTCAGTAGGCCACCAAAAATGGGATAACGCTTCATCATCAAAAAAGGTCAGCCAATCTTTGTCATCGCGCCATAAATTCGCATCTTTGTCTTTCTTAATCTCATAAAAAACTCGACAGAGGGCATCGAATCGGTTCCGCTTGTTTACTTGAAACTCCACAAATTCACCAATCTCTTCCTCCATGTTCTTTCCTTCGCGTTCTTTGCGTCTAAGCGCTTCGCGCAGGCTTCGCCAACGCGGTTTAAAAATCCAACTCATGTGAAAGTTGCCAAACTATCACAACCCAATCTATCGTCACCGTTATCCCCAGCCACGATTGAGGCAATTCCCTCAGGCAGAGATGACACAGATGTATTTCAACTTTATTGGTTTCAGCGTGGGTCTGGTAGTTTTGATGCTGGTAGCTTTTGGCGTAGTCCAAGGGTTAAATGTGCCAGCGGGTAACTTTATCGATTGGGTAATTGGCGCGGCAAGTTTTTGGTGGCTGCTGGTGATTGTGACAGTTCCGTGGAATATCCACTTTGATGCTAAAGAAGTCATAGCAGAAGCAGCACTGTCAACAGAAAAGGGAATTGCGATTGATGAGAAGCAAGTTAAGTATGCAAAAGTTATTGCAAATCGGTCATTTTGGGTAGCGATCGCGCTTCATTTTCTCTCTGCTGGCGGTCTTTATACTCTCGCCGTAACGGGTATCAGTGCGGTTGGATATGTCAGTTCCGGTGCGGCTTTGCTATTAACAGCTTTGCGTCCCGCCGTGCGAACCTACGAATATTTAGCCACCCGGTTGTTGATGATTCGCCAAGAATTTCAGTATCCTCGCCAAGATATTTGGGAACTGCGTAGCCGCTTTGATAATTTAGAGTATGCCCTCAAGCAATTAGAAGCGCAAATGAATCCTGAAGATCCATATTCTTTTGTCGCCACTCAACAGCGCTCAGGCGATGAAACTCGCAAAGAATTAGCCCGCGTGAATGCCACAATCGAAGAACTGCGAGCCACAAACCAAGCCGATCACGAGCGCTTATCCAGAGAAGCGAAAAATGCGATCGCTCAACTCAGCGCCGATGGGCAATTTCTCGATCACGTCCGTGAAATTATCCGCTTTTTCAAAACCGCCTAATCAGGGGTGAGGACTGAGGGTTCAGGATTGGGGAGGGCAGAGGGTTGAGGGCTGAGTAGAAGCACGCGACACATAAAACAGTAAGAGAGTTGAAGTTAACTTAATGCGCCCAAGGCGGAAGTGTTGAGTCTGGAGTTCTGTTGCCTCTCCCTTGTTAATACCTCAGTCCTCACCCCTCAGCCCTTACTTTTCAGTCCTTACTCCTTACAATAGTGCCGCTGACTCATACAACCTTCTGAGAGTTGCCTCAATCTTGGTGCCGTACTGTGGATCTGCCGCCCACCGTCCACTCAACTGAGAAATCAGCGGCGCGACGCCCCGCGTCACAAAGCGAAAGCGCGGATCGACCAGTTCCTGCACCAAAGGCTCTAAACTCGCGTAAGCTTTCAAGTGTTGGATATGGGCGCGGACGCCAATTCTGGCGCTGGGGAAGGTCGCGCTCTCAGAAGCACCGCCAATCGATCCTAAAGCGGCAAAATTATTTTGGCTGGGCTTAATGTCGCCCCCAAAGCGCAAAAAGCCGGTTTCGACACACATTTGACAGAAGGCAATGTCATAGTTGACGCCCTCGATTGTGGCTTCTTCCCGGTAAAGTTTGGGTAAGTCGGGAAACTGGACAAGGGCGTTCTCGTTATTGGCTTTGAGGAACATAATCATCTGTACCTCGGAGGTATTGCCATATCCCATAATCCGGTCTAGTTGACCGGGACAGATGGGTAAAATAGAGCGCAAAGACAGGGTGCGGGTGGCGCTATCCCAACCAACCGAGATATTAAAAGGCCGAAGTTCAATGGCTTTGACATAGACGACACCTCGGTAGGACACGCGGCGGACTGAGGTGTTATTTGTCAAGTCAATTGCGAGCCTGTCCACTAGGTCAATAGGGATGTAGGCGTTGCTATTGATAAGAACGCCCTTCTCCCCATAGACCTGGTTATTAATATTGATATTGATGGAAGGATAGGTGGGGGAAGTGCCAGGATTGGGGCTAGGAGTACCGCCTCGGCTCCAAGATGCCAATCCGTCTGCAATTCCTAGCGCGATGTCGCGGCGGCGATTCTGAATTAAGAATCGGTCATCCGGGTTGGTGAGATAGCCAACTTCCATTAGCAGGGAGGGAATAAAAGTGTCGCGGCAGAAGCTCAAACGTCCGACGCCGGTGGCGGTATCTGGCTTGACTCCCCGGCTGGGCAGCTGGGGAACGCGGCGCAAAAGCGCCAAAAGTAGCAGTTCGGCATTCTGCTTGCGTTCCTCGTTGTTGGAAATGTAGAAGACTGTAGCGCCACGAGTCGCTGGGTTAGAATAGGCATCGGCATGGATTTCTAGCGCCACGTCACCGCTACGAGAGCGGGCGTTGATCCAGGAAATCGACTGCGTTGAAGTCTGGTCGTCTGGGACAGAAAGAACTTCAAAACCCCGCGATCGCAGTTCAGGTACAATCTGGTCGCGCAGCAGAATCATCTCTTGAGCCTCTGTGGTGCCACCTGCTTGTCCTCCTGGCTCTCCAGCACCATGACCGGCTGAAATAAAAATTCGTCCCATTTTGAAAGATTCTCCCAGCGCTAAAAGTAATCTATATTAATCAACCACGATAAGGACTTCCGGGTGCTACGGCTAGTCCAACCTGACGCTTCCTCTTTGAGAACAGCGAATAAATTGTTCCAGACACATATATTAATGGGTACTAAGAAGAAGAAACTGTAAGATTTTCGGTATGGTAGAGCTGGAAATCATCAATTCATCCCCATAGATGAACAAAATCGTTGAAGTCTTACCAGATAAAACGGCGCTGATTGAGCGATCGCTCCAAGTGTGCGTCGAGCAAATTCACGCCGCAATCGAACAGCGATCGAGCTGTACTATCGCCTTGTCCGGTGGCAGCACCCCTAAGCCGCTGTATGAAGCGATCGCGACCCAAAATCTGCCTTGGGATAAAATTCACATTTTTTGGGGCGACGAACGCTACGTGCTGCCAGACCATCCCGATAGTAACCAAGGGATGGCGCGGAGTGCATGGCTGGATAAAGTAAATATCCCAGCCGCTAACATCCACCCCATGCCCACCGAGGAAGCCGATCCATCTGTCGCAGCGGATCAGCACGAACAACACATCAGGGAGTTTTTTCAAGTTCAACCCGGTGAATTTCCAGCGTTCGATCTCATTTTGTTAGGGATTGGAGACGACGGACATACAGCTTCTCTGTTTCCCCACACAGAAGCCTTGAATGTACGCGATCGCCTGATTACCGTCGGCAACAAAGACGGGCAACCCCGGATCACCTTCACGGCACCTCTGATTAATCATGCTCGGTGTGTCATATTTGTGGTTGCCGGTGCGAGTAAACGACCTGCCCTCGCTCAGGTTTTTGCCCCTACCGCTGACGACCAAACCTATCCCAGTCGGTTAATCCAGCCCCAAGGAGAACTTTGGTGGCTTTTTGATGAGGCTGCTGGTCTTGAATTAAGCCGGTCTTGAACTAGCCAGTCTTAAACTAGCCAGTCTTAAACTAAAAAGTTAAGACGCCTCGCCATTCAGACTATATTTGAATTTCCACCTTCCACTCCCATCTCTAGGAGGGATACAGCCTGCAAGGAGGTTTTATGATTGTCTGCCCGAATTGCAATCACCAAAATCCTGATGGAGCAGCCCAGTGTGAGGCTTGCTACACCCCCTTACCCGCCACCACCGCCTGTCCCAACTGTGGCGCACCCGTCCAAACCGACGCCACCTTCTGCGGTCAGTGTGGTTCTAACCTGCGACCGAGCAGTTCAGGCGAGATAGGCTCATCGACCGGATTAGACCCGTTCCCCAGCGTCCCGGACTTAATGGCACCTGAGCCGCTGGTGGCACCCGATCCTTTAGTGGCTAGCCCTCAACCCTCGATGCCCAGTTCTAACCCGGATGTCCCCGCTCCGGTGCCACCCGTTCCAGCTACAGTGGTGAGTCAGCCACCTGCACAGGAGGAAGCAGCCGAGGAACGAGCAAGCGTCAGTCCACCCCCAGCGGCGGCTTCTAGCAGCACTCCACCCGCGCCCGCAGCGCCCGCAGCAAGTGCCTCTGGTAGCTCAAAAACGCAGCTACAGCAGCAAAATGCCCGTCTCTTGCACATCCAAACGGATACGATGATTGAATTGCCAGCACAACTGTCGGTAATTCACATTGGCAAACCGAATGACCAGATTCCGCCTGATATCGATGTTTCAGGATTCCCCAATTCCGAGATTGTTTCTCGGATTCATGCGGATGTTCGCGTGGAGGGAGACGCCTTCTACATAGAAGACGTTGGGAGTGCGAATGGCACCTACATTAACCATAACCCCCTGCCTAGCGGCAATCGGCACCGTTTAAGAACAGGCGATCGCATTGGCTTAGGTAAAGGCGACAAGATGACATTCTTGTTCCAACTCTCTTAATCCCAGAGACTGTTCGATGCGATCGCAAAGCCTGAAAATCATGCTGTGTCGCCTCTTGGGGTGAGGGGTTATGGCAATTGCAGACTGTTTTTTTAAGTGATAGGCTTGAGGGAAACAATTTGGCATCGGACTCAGGTTTATGGAAATTCCCACCGTTTAATAAACCTGGAAGTGAGAGAAATTGGTAATCCCATCGAATCAATTCGGGGGATGCACCGACTTGACGCCCTCATGATACGATTGCCATTGGTAACACCCGTGGGTGCCTTGGAACTAAAAACGCGAAACCAGGTGGAACGAGGTCAAAAGGGTTTAGAATTCCATCTGCCCACGTTCTACCCAAAGTTCGCGGTCTAACTCCAGTCATGGGGGATTTCTCTCAATTCCTTGAATCGAGGAAGTCACTTCGGTTGACAGTGTTACGAGTCCCAAGCCTAGAGGCGGAAATCTTTAGAAGTATGTAACATCGGTGATTACCCTGACCCTGCTGCATCCTATCCAATCTATACCAGTTCAGAATTGGACTTTTGAACCCGAATCAGTAGTAATTCGGATTGGACGGTCAACCGAGAATGATGTCATTCTTTATAGTGCGGTTGTTTCTCGCCACCACGTCGAGATCCGGCGCAATGGTTCCGATTGGGAAGTTGTTAGTTTAGGTGCAAATGGCACCTATCTCGATGGAAAACGCATCGCCCAAGTGCCGGTGGTTGATGGGATGATTATTCGGCTTGCCAGCTCCGGTCCCCAAATTCAAATTCGGATTGGCTCGACCGAAACGAAGGTAAGGCAAAATGCGGCTGCGGGCAAACAATCGGTTGCTCGAAAGTCAGAAGAGAAATCTAGAGATAGAGAGACTTTCATCGATGCTCGTTTGCTGGAAGCAGATGAAAAGAATCAACCCAACGTGAAGCTGGTAACTGCTGCGGAAAATCTTGGTAAATCTAATCAATTACCCTAGGTTTCCCTACCATCCTCATTCTCGATTATCTCGATTATGTGTAATAAATCTGGAGGGGCATGGCAATCAAAACGCCCTTACCCAGCGGCTGTGGTCAAAACGTTGGAGCCGCGACATATTTCACCCAATTTAGAAACGCGATAAACGGTATTAAGCTAGCAGAAACCGAAAAAGCCAGAATCCAGGTTTATCTCTTAGGCAGCAACGGATTGCCGCGCTGGAGATGATCCTGGATTCTGGCTTAAATTGAGATGGGGGCAGAGGGACTTGAACCCTCACGACCTTTTACGGTCAACGGATTTTCATTCTCTCGCAGCTTTCGCTGCTGCCTTTTAAGACTTTGAGAATTGGACTCTCCCTTTACCCTCGGCTTGACGTTAGGGTAGCTCCCGTCGAGTCTCTGCACCTTCCGAAGAGTTTTGAGTTTTGAATTTTGAGTTTTGAGTTTTAAATTCACTCAGTCCTCCGTCCTCAGTCCTCAATCACTAACTTTGGCTTGGCTCAGGATTGCCATGTCTGTTGCCAGATTTAGGTTTCCCTGAATTTGAGAGCCGTCACTTGACAGATTTCTCCATCAAGGCCCAGTTTTCTAAGTCCGTAGCGTCTGCCATTCCGCCATGCCCCCCTGATGGGGAGAAGTATCGTTCCGTATCTTCTACAAAACTAACTTCATTGTCTATTGCACCATTAAATGGGGACTTTGTGCAACTATTCCTTTAGTAGTCTCACCAATTAAGCGGCTGATTCCAGCAAACGGTAAAATATGGACAGTTCGTCGGGTGTCTAAACGGATAGTTCTCTTTTGGGAGACTTTTTGTGTTGATGTTCGCGCCGGGACGCCGGTACTCGTCCTCGTTCTTCTACCGCCAGAAAAAATTATGATGGTTGCGATATTGTATCTAGTTTTGAGTGGAGCCTACCTGGTAGTGATTCCCTTCGCCCTGTATGCCTACCTGCAACAGCGTTGGTATGTTGCTAGCTCCTTTGAACGGAGTTTCATGTATTTCCTGGTTTTCTTTTTCTTCCCAGGTTTGTTGCTCCTCAGCCCATTTTTGAATTTTCGACCCAAGCGGCGGCAAGTTCAGAGTTAAGGTTTGTCGTTGGATAAGCGCTAAATGCGACGAATTGACATCATTGGAATTGGCATCGGCGTCTTTGCCGCCGGTGGAATTGCGTATTTTCTGTTGCTGGTGGCTGGGCTAGATAGCTTGGAAGCGGGGATTTGGAGTCAAGTTTTCCTGGTGGGCGGGTTGGTTGGCTGGCTGCTGACTTACTTGTTCCGAGTGGGAACGAAACGGATGACCTATAACCAGCAGCTAAAAGACTATGAAGAAGCCGTTTTGCAAAAGCGACTGGAAGAATTGACGCCAGAAGAACTGGCTCAGATGCAAGCTGAAATCGAACGGGAAAACAAATTAAAAAAATAGCAGATAGCCGTCAGCGGTCAGGTGTCTAGGGGCACGCAATGCTGTGCCCAAAAAAGGAGCGTAGTTCCTTTTTGGCCCCTGACCGCTCACCCTTGAATTGCTAAAGCTCGAAGTGCCACTGACCACTGACCACTGATTTTTGACAAATGACTTCAATTTCCGAGTGCTTTGAGTCTCTCGCGCGTCGCTCTGAATGTGCCTTAATTCCCTTTATCACAGCGGGAGATCCGGATCTGGAGACTACGGCTAAGGCGTTAAAAGTCCTTGATGCCGCCGGTGCTGACATGATTGAGCTGGGCGTTCCCTATTCAGATCCGTTGGCAGATGGACCCACGATTCAAGCGGCTGCGACTCGCGCCTTGCAACGGGGAACCCGTTTGGAACAGGTACTAGAGATGGTCTCCGGCGTTAGCAAAGAGGTGCGATCGCCTATCATTTTATTTACCTACTACAACCCGATTCTAAACCGGGGCATTGAACCGTTCTTCAAGCAGATTGCGAATGCTGGGGTGCGGGGATTGGTCGTGCCAGATTTGCCATTGGAGGAGTCTTCCAACCTGCTGCAAACTGCTGCCAGTATGGGAATTGATGTAATTTTATTGGTCGCGCCTACCAGTTCCCCAGAGCGAATAGAAGCGATCGCGCGTCAGTCTCAGGGATTCATTTACTTGGTGAGTGTCACTGGTGTAACGGGAATACGATCTGGACTGGACTCGCGGGTGCAAGATATCCTCAAGCAGATACGAAGCGTTACGGATAAGCCCATCGGCATTGGGTTTGGCATCTCTGAGCCAGAACACGCCCGTCAGGTGAAAGACTGGGGAGCAGATGCTGCAATCGTCGGGAGTGCCTTGGTGAAACGTTTGGCAGAAGGAACACCCGAACAGGGACTCGATGCGATCGCTGAGTTTTGCCGGAGTTTGAAAACGGCGATTACGACCTAACCCCGTTTGTAAAGTGGTGAGTTTTGAGTTTTGGGTTATCAGAGAGTTTTTTAATTCAAAACTCATCACTTAAAACTTTTGTCTCATTTCCAATGAGCGATTAAATCATTAATCGCTACCCATAATTCTGGCAAGTAACATAGGCGCGATCTCAGTGATGGGCAAAACATACTGCGCTGCACCAAGAGCGATCGCTTCTTTTGGCATTCCAAACACCACACAGCTTTTCTCATCTTGGGCAATGGTAACGCCACCCGCACGAGCGATCGCTTCCATTCCTTCCGCACCGTCTCTACCCATTCCAGTCAACAATATCCCCACCGTTCCTTGACCGTAGAAACTCGTCACCGACTTAAAAGTGACTGTGACAGAGGGGCGATGTCCCCCCATCGGCGGGGCGGCAGAATGACAAAATCTGCCTTGAGTATCCAATTCTAAATGCAGCCGTTCCGGTGGAAAATAAATCGTTCCCGCTTTTGGTATTTCCCCAGCACGGGCAATTTTGACTGGCAAACGACATTCTGTCCCTAGCCAATCCACCATTCCCTGTAAAAACCCTTCGCTGATGTGCTGAATACAAATCACCGGCAGGGAAAAATTCACGGGCAGATGGATAAGAATGTTGTAGAGAGCTTGCGGACCTCCAGTAGACGCGCCAATCACCACGATTTTGGATTTCTGATGGGGGATTTTAGCTTGGGGATTTATCGTTGAAAATTTAAAATCTAAAACTGCCTTCTTCCGATACTGGGTAAAGACACTCACACCAGAGAGGATTTTAATCTTGCCAATTAACTCCTGTTTTACCAACTCATAATCCGATCCTGCGCCACCACGAGGCTTGGGAAAAATATCCACTGCCCCCGCCTCTAAAAGCCGGAAAACATTTTGCCTATCTTCTTCCTGTACTGAAGTGCTAATCACCAGAATCGGGCGCGGATAAGTTGCCATAACCTCAGAGATAAATTCCAGACCATCCATCTGTGGCATATATAGGTCTGTGCAAATCACCTGGGGCGCACAAGAGGGAATCAGTGCCAATGCTTCTCGACCCGTTCGCGCCATCCCCACCACTTCAATTTCCGGTGAGGACGACAGAATCCGTTTCAGCACTGTCATCGCGATCGCAGAATCGTCTACTAATAAAACTCGAATTGGCATTTTGTTCATTGCTAATTGCTAATTATTCAAAAGCGATTAGCGATTAGCGATTCACTACACAAGTCTTCTTAATGTTTCTAATAATATTTCTTGGTTGAAAGTGCCTTTGGTAATGTAAGCATTCGCACCGGCTTCTGCACCTCTGCGTTTATCTTCATCTGAAGCCAGGGATGTCACCAGAATGATTGGAATTTCATTATATTCCTTATTTTGGCGAATCCTCGCGGCAAAACCCAGACCATCCAAATTCGGCATTTGCACGTCGGAAACCACCGCATCAAAAGAACGAGTTTTGAGTTTGTTGAAACCGTCCAACCCGTCCACTGCTGTCACTACTTCATAACCAGCACCCTCCAGAATGCGTTTTTCCTGAGTGCGAATGGCAATAGAATCTTCTGTCAACAAGATTACGGGTTTTCTGACTTCGTCTGTAATTGGTTTGAACGATTTTACTTGTGGAGTTCGTTTTCGCACAGATTTAATTAAATCTGAAGGATTTAAAATCATGCAAACTTCCCCGGTACCGAGGATAGTTGCGCCAACTACATTACGAACTCGTTTGAGCAATTTACTTTGAGATTTGAGTACCACATCCTGTTGATCTACCCAACCATCAACGAATATCCCCAGTTGCTCTTCTCCCACTTTCAAAATAATGCAGGGCAGTTGTTCTTTGTCAGCAGTTCTTTGTCCGTTACTACTGACGACTGGTAATTCCAGCAAATCTGCTAGTCGCGCGACGGAAACCGGGTGCCCATTCAAAACAATGGTCTCTCTGCCTTCGATCGTAAAAATCTGCTCCAGGGAAATCAACCGCGTTGTTTGCACAAACTCCACTGGTAGGGCATAAGCTTTTCCGCTCACTTCTACAATCAGTACCGGCGCGGTTGCCAGGGTTGTGCCCAGACAAAGCCGCAGCGTGCAGCCCTTTCCGGGTGTTGATTCAACCTCAATGCTGCCTTTGAGGCGTTCTACATTGGTGCGAACCACGTCTAACCCTACGCCTCTGCCTGAAACTTCGGTCACAAAAGTCCGCGTTGAGAAACCGGAAGCAAAAATCAACGAGTGAATTTGAGCCGGTGTCATGGCGGCGAGTTCTTCTTCCCGGCAGAGTCCGCGCTTGAGAGCTGTCTGCTTAATTTTTTCGATGTCTAATCCTCGCCCATCGTCCTTGATCGCGATCGCAATATTTGTGGCAGTTTGGTAGCTTTTGATCTCAATGGTGGCGGTACGCGGCTTTCCCTGTGCTTCTCGCTCGGCTGGGGTCTCAATGCCATGATCGACGCAGTTGCGAAGGATATGCATCAAGGGATCTTTCATTTCTTCCAGGATGCGCTTGTCCGCTTTAGTTTCGCCGCCTTCAATGATCAGATTGACTTCTTTATTTTGCTGTCTGGCTAAATCCCTTACCATCCGGGGAAATAACTGAAAGATGGTGGATAGGGGCAACAGGCGTAGGGTGCGAATGCCTTCTTCCAAATCACCGGCAATTGTGTCTAGTCTGGCAGTATCTTCATAGATGGCATCTCTTAACTGGTTGATCAGAACTCCCAAGCGCTCGTCGAAGTGCTGTAGGGGTTGGCTCCCCCCGTTTAGGCTGTAGGGCTGTCCCCCCATCGGTGCTGTAGGGATGCGGTCTCCCCGCCCGTTCTGAGGGGAAGCGATGAAACTTACCGCTTGCCGCCCACCTGTTATCTTTTCTCTGTGTAGGCTCAGCGCTGAAGTTTTCTGCACGCTTAGACGGCTCGACTCCTCCCACAGCGCCACAATTTCCTCAATTTCAGCTAAGCGATGGGCAATGCGGATTTTGGTAACGGTGAGTTCGCCTGCTTGGGTCAGTAACGCATCAAGATTGCGGGTTTCGACGCGAATCGTTTCGATGCGGTAGGGTTCACCGAGTGCAATGGGTGGCGAGGGAGGGGATTGAGAGCCATTGCTCGAAAAGTTGGGTAGACCGCCCCTACTGTCGAGAGCATTAGGGGCAGGTTTCAAACCCACCTCCTTCAACCCCACCTCCATTGGTATCAGAGCTGCGGGGGTTTGTCGAAACGTTGTCTGTAATGTTTCTATGTCGGCGGCTGTTTCGGGCAGTTCGGAAGTTATATCCGGGGAAAGGGTTTCTTTCTCAATTGCTTCCTCATCTTCTGGCTGAACTACTTCCTGAACGCCTTCCTGGTCTAAAAAATTCTGATGATTTTGATTGGCTGGAGTTGTAAATTCAGCTCCCATCATTTGGGCGAGGACGAGAAAGGTGTTGATGCCTGCTGGTTCCCCGGTGACGGCTTCGCAGACCAGTTTGCGAATGGCATCCAAACCTTGATAGAGGCGATCGCATATTGTAGATACCAGTTGTGTCTCGCCACGTTTGACGCCTTCCAAAATATGTTCCAGTTGATGGGTGAGAGTTTCTACATCACGCACGCCCAGCATTCGAGCATCGCCTTTGAGGCTGTGGGTTTCTCGCAATAATTCTTCTAATCGAACTTCGTCGTCAGGGTACTTTTCTAAATGCAGCAACCCGTCATCCAGTTTTTGCAAATGTTCTTCGCTGGCAATTTTGAATAAATCTCGGAGTTCGTCGTCTTCTATAATCATGGTTAACAAAGAAGCTTTTAGCTTTTGGTTGTTAGTTTTAGAGATAATTAGCCGTGATTTTTGAGGATATTTTTAAGCGGATCTAGCAATCTTGGTTGACTGGTGAATTTTCTTTGGTTAACGAACCGCGTTGGCGGAGCCTGCACGTTAGCGCTTAGACGCTCTAGCAAAGCGGTGCGAAGCCTAGGACGCCAAGTAAGAGAGGAAAAGGAGCAGATAATTTTACAACTCCTGAATGGATTGCTATTTGGGATTCTCTACACCACTGACTTGAGGTTGAGAGCCGCTTCATTCAATCTTTGGATGCCGATTTTAGTTTGAGTAATGCCACTGGCATTTTCTTTCGCTGCGACATTGAGGCTGCTCATTGCATCAACGACTTGTTGAATCGCGATCGCTTGTTGTTTGGCGGAAAGCGAAATTTGTTGACTGTTTATAGCGATATTTTCGATAGCATCAGCCACGCCGGTGAATGCTTGTGCTGTGCCCTGAGCGGTTTTCACCCCGGCTTCCACCGTTTTCGTCCCTTCATCCGTCACCATCACCGTGACATTGATCGCGTTTTGAATATCGCCAACTAGGACGTTAATTTTCCCGGCGGATTTCTTACTTTGTTCTGCCAGTTTGCGAATTTCTGCCGCCACCACCGCAAAGCCTTTGCCATGTTCGCCAGCTCGAACGGCTTCAACGGCTGCATTCAGTGCCAGCATATTCGTCTGGTTGGCTAAGTCACTCACCAAGCCAGAGATATTGCCAATTTGATTCGTTTGCTCGGATAGAAGGAGAATTTGAGAAGCGATCGCTCCCACTCTATCTTTGAGCAGCGCCATTTCCTCCAAAGTTCGCCCGACGGCTTGGCTTCCACCCTCCGTCAGCGACAGCACCTGCCGCGAGCCGGTTGCTGCTGCTTCGGCTTGCTCTGCTGATTGCTGGGACGAAGCACCCAACTCATCCATCGTGATCGTGGTTTGATTCACAGACGCTGCTTGTTGAGCTGCCGTGCGTTCTTGTTGCTCTACCGTGGCAGCGATTTCTGATGAAGAAGTGACAATCGTGTTGACGATGCCAGATATTTTGGCACCCAGCGGCTTAGCAATCGTGATGCTGAAGAAAATGCCAAAGATAATCGCAGTAACGGGACCAAGAATTACACCCAGAACCAGCCAAAATGTTGTTTGAGTCACATCTTTTTCTGCTGCCCTCTGGGCTGCTTCCCCAATGTTGTGGCTGTATTGCAAAACTTCTAGAACCGATTCTGTGGATGTGTTAAAGGAGTTTAGTTCTTCGTTTGCTGCCAGTTCGCTGAGTTGATCCAGCAGGGAATCTGCTGCTTTTGCAGCTGCAAATTCCGGTGAAGTCTGCCTCTGCTGACTGACAAGCTCAGCCAGACGGGTTGGGGGATCTAAGATGCCTAGCTTGACAAATTGTTGATAAATATTCAGAAAACTTTCATGGTCTCGTTGCCACTTTTTCCAGTCTAGAAGAAATTTTTGATAGAGCTTTTTTTCGTCCTCGGTCTGTGGAGCTGACTCATATTGTTTAAACCCTTCGTCAATCTGCTCTTTAGCATTTTTCATTCGGTCTAATTCAATTTGCCGATTTTCTTGGCTCAAGAGTGTATTAAGTAGCGCTCGCTCCGCTGACTGGATTTGGGTCTGC
This sequence comes from Coleofasciculus sp. FACHB-1120, assembly GCF_014698845.1. Lineage (NCBI taxonomy): Bacteria > Bacillati > Cyanobacteriota > Cyanophyceae > Coleofasciculales > Coleofasciculaceae > Coleofasciculus > Coleofasciculus sp. FACHB-1120. The sequence continues at coordinate 292,557 of NZ_JACJTV010000001.1, forward strand.
CCTTCATTGATTTTCCACAATCCAGTTATGCTGGGCAAAGTATTATTCCCCAGTGTATTGATATGACCGCTCAGCCGAGAAGCTCCGTTCCAGCCTACTAGGGCAACCACTAATACAATTAGACCCATTAATAAAAATGAGCCGATTAATCGGGATTGTAAAGACAAATTCTTAAACATCAGACTTATCCTGCATTGTCAAATTACACGATTGGTTGAAGATTAAAGGCGACTTTGTTCAGATTCTGGTGCCAAGTATTAGTTTGAGTAAGGCAAGGAGTTTCTTTGCTTCCCCAATCAATCCACTATGACTGGCTGGATAGCGATCGCTCATTTCATAGCCCTCAGCAAGAGAAAGTCAGTAACCCAAAATACTCTAGCTAGTTCCCCCTGGCTCTGATTTTCCATTTTTGAATTAAATACATCCTCACAGGATTAGCAGAAATACTGTTGACAAATTCTTCTTGTGGCAAGTTTTTCTGAAAAATTGAATTGCTAAACAGAGGATTGTTTAGCAAATGTAAAATTTCTTAGTCAAGCTTGCCCCTAAAATCTCCAGAATCCACCAGAGAAATACTCCTGGGAATTTTTTAAAGGATTTATTCATACTCAGTTTGGCTTAGAACGACTTTTATTATTAATCCCTCTTTTGCCCTAGGAGTGTTAAGAGTTTAAAAAACTTAAAATATAGAGATGATATTTATTTACGTTACCAACCAGTCGTGTGCATATTCACTAAACGACTGCCTGAAATCTTAAGGAAGTGTTACTGAGGTTTTGAGTGCAGATTTTCGGTGGAGTGATGCTGGTAGCAGTTTCTTTAGCTTGCTGATTAAAAGCACCATATAGAGCGTTCATCGCGCCCACAGACGTGAAAGAAAGCGATCGCGCTTCCGCTTTTCTGTTCAGCATCACCAACTCTATAAGGAGTGCAATACCGCCTGGTTTGCTTTTTCAGCAAGCAGTAGAGCCTTTTTGGCAATTTTTTTGGCAATAGAATTTAATAACTAATCACACTTCTTCATCAACCATTAATTCTGTTTGCGTCAAGAGCTTCGGTAAATCTAAAATAGCCATCATTTTTTCGCCGTAAGCAACCGTCCCCCGGAGGTATTCATTATTACCAGAACGCGCTGCGGCAGGCACTGGCATCATCTCCGACAGGTGCAAATACATCACATCCAATACCTGATCAACTATCACGCCAGCAACCAGATCGTCGATGCAAGCAATCATCGCTTTTGATGTATTCTCTAGATTACCCAATGGTAAATTTAATACTCCACGAATATCGATTAATGTCAAAATCTCACCCCGCAAATTCATATTGCCGACAATATAAGCTGGGCAACAAGGAATTGGAGTAACTTTGCGAATATCAGTAAATTCGCGCACGTTTCCTAAATCTACACCAAAATATTCACCATTTAAATTAATCACTGCCATCGGGCGACTCCCAGAAAAATCTTGGCTCTCTGCTTGCCGCATTAAACTGTCTGCCCGTTCCCGAAAAATCGCTTTTTCTTCAGATGTTGTATTGGAGGAAAATAAACGGTTTTTCTTAGAAAAACTAAGGGAAGTATCAGCTTCCCCTTCTAGATTGAACGGTTTTTTTTCTGTAATTAATGCTTCAATTTGCTCTGAGGATTGGAGAAGCTTTTCCGGGTTCAGCAACATCACGATATCTGCCTCTACCTTGGCAACACCCCTAACCAAATGGGGTTGATTCGTGACTTCTCGTTTATAGGAGAAATCTGTTGCGATCGCATTCGCGGAGATTTTCTGCACGTCGTGAACTTCATTGACAACAATGCCAAATCTCAATCCCTGAGATATCAGAACAATGACACTATCCGTGAGGCGGTATTCAGGGAATCCGTACCCAAGGCGAAAATGGAGATCCATAACTGGCAAAATTTCACCCCGGAGATTAAGCACTCCTACCATTTCCGGCGGTGCTTCTACGATTGGGGTTAACTCCGGGAGAAAGAAAATCTCCTGTACTGAAAATGCTTCTATTCCATAAAGTGAAGCATTCAAGCTGAAAACAATATAGTGTTTAGATTCCATAGAGTTTATAGCTGAGGCTGTAACATTTTTTGGAGGTGTACGATCAATTCTCTAGCCGTCATTTTTTCTTGCGACTCAATTGTCGTTTCTTGGGGTAATTTTTTTAAAATTTCTAAAGCGGCTGTTCGCATTTTTAAAGTTCTCAAGAGATTACCTTCACTCTCATAAAGGCTACTGAGTTCTAGATACGCCGAGATAGAAGAAGGCACTAAATAAATGATTTTTCTCAATAAATTTTTAGCTTCTTCAACATCCCCTTTTTCTTCAGCAATATGGGCGAGTAAATATAAGGGCTTTTCCGAAAGAGAATCGATTTTCAGTGCTAGTTGGCAGTAGTGAACTGCCTTATCATACTCACCTAAATTGGCATATATTAGAGCCATCAAATAGTAGGAGCCAAAGTTTTTGGGTGCCAGAGCGATCGCTTGTTCTGTTTTTTGAATCGCCGAAGCATAATATTTCTGTTTAAAAAGGGTTTCTGCTTCACAGAGAAGTGTCTGAAAAGTGGAAATGTCCGCCGGTATCTTGCTAAGCTCTAAATTAGATAAGTATCCAGATTCATTGACTTTTGGATTAATTTTATCTCCAATTTGTACCGGGAGATAATTTTTAGGGATTAATTGTACAAATTCTCTTTCCTGTTGATTTGGCGTCGAAGAGGATGGGCAGCTTATTGGTTCTTCAGTATTAGAATAAACTTTTACTGTTTTCTTAGAAAGCTTTGCCCCAATCTTTTCTTCGGGGCGCTGATAGATCGTAGATTCGGGAAACGACTCAGTGTGAAACAAGCTTAGATCCAGCCCTTGAAGTTCAGCATGAGCCGTCAAAAGATATCCTCCTGGTTGTAGAGTATTGTAAAATTTGTTGACAACAAGGGAAATAGCCGGTCTGTCAAAATAAACAAAAACATTCCGGCAAAGAATCAAATCAATATTTTGAATATCTAACAATAGATTAGGGAAGGGTGTTTTAATTAAATTGACGATTTTGAAATTAACCATATTTTGAATATCTGCGTTAATTTTCCATTCCGTCCGATGTTGCTCAAAGTAACAATTTTGTAATTGCAGGTCTAACAATCGAAATGACCAAGAGCTATAAATTCCTTGTCTTGCTTTATTAATGGACTCTTGATTAATATCTGTTCCTAAAATATAGAGATTCCAGTTTTCCCAGTCTGGGATGAGTTGGGTGAGAAGAATCGCCAGGGAATAAGGTTCTTCACCAGTTGAACATCCCGCGCTCCAAATTCGCAGAGTTTTTGTTTGCCTTTTAGCAGCGATTAAGCGCGGTAAAATTTGATGTTTTAATAAAGAGAATTGACCTTTGTCTCGAAAAAAATAACTTTCGCCAATTGTCAACAAAATCGCGAGTTCTTGCCATTCACACTGACTTTGATAACTATCAGTTTCTAATAATTGATAATAGACTTCAGGAAGATAGATAGAAACGGCATTCATCCGCCAGCAAATTTTCTCACATAAAGCTTCTCGATCTTGCGGGCGAATCTGTAAGCCTGTATGAGTCCCGATGAGTTGTAAAAAACGCTGTACGAGAGCCTCATTAAATTGTCTTTGAAATGACACAGAATCTCCTTCTGATTAAAATTGCCCGGTAGGGCGAAAAAATCGCTTTACGGGCATACTCTACAGGCATCCAGGGAGGGAAGCAACGATGCGGCATCGGCATTCATCGGGAAGGGCAACGCTTTGCCGGGTTGAATTGTTAAAGGGAGGGAATCCAGGGAATTTCAATCGAAAACTCTGCCCCCTGACCTGGTTCTGACAGGCACTTGAGCATCCCGCCATGTTTCTCTACCACAATTTGGTAGCTAATAGATAGCCCCAAACCAGTTCCCTTGCCGACTGGCTTGGTGGTGAAGAAGGGGTCAAACAAACGCTTGATCACGTCCTCTGACATTCCTGGGCCATTGTCTCGAATCCGAATCACAACGATTTGGTTCTGAGTCATGGGGGGTCGGTCATTGGTGATTGGCGTTAGCGGCGTGTTAGGGCTTCGAGTCTCTTCCCCATTACCTGTTACCTGTTGACGATTTCGGATTTCGGTAGAAATGGTAATTTTCTTTGGTTCTGGTTGGCTGTCGAGGGCATCAATGGCATTACTGAGAATGTTCATGAACACTTGATTCAGCTGACCGGCGTAGCAATCGACTAAGGGAAGATCGCCGTACTCCTTCAAGACTTGAATCCCGCCGTAAGCGCCATTAGGTTTCAAACGGCTATGGAGAATGAGCAAACTATTGTCGATTCCCTCATGGATATCCACCGGCTTCATTTCAGCTTCATCCAGGCGAGAGAAGTTTCGCAGTGACAAGACAATCTGACGGATGCGGTCAGCGCCCATTTGCATGGACGATAGCATTTTGGGCAAGTCATCGATGATGAAGTCTAAATCAATCTCTTCCTCCTGGGTTTGAATTGCGGAAACAGGATTGGTGTAGTGCTGTTGATAGAGGTGTACGAGATCGAGTAGGTCTTGGATGTAGTCGCTGGTGTGGCTGAGGTTGCCGGTGATGAAATTGACTGGGTTGTTGATTTCGTGGGCGATACCGGCGACCATTTGACCCAAGCTGGACATTTTTTCGGTCTGAATCAGCTGAGATTGGGCTTGTTTGAGATTGTGCAATGCTTGCTCTAGTTGTTGGGTCTGGGTTTGAGCAGCACGGGCGGCGGCACGACTTTGGGCGTAGAGTTCGGCTTGGTCAATGGCGATCGCTAGCTGATCCACGACGCCTTGCAGTAGCTCGATTTCGCTGTCAAGCCAAGGACGAGATCCACTGCTATGACTACAGACAATCGCGCCTAGATGACCGGCGTGGGTTTTCAAAGGTAGCAGCAGCACCGAACGAACACCCAAATTGCTCAGTAGAGGCACGAGACTTTGCATTCCATCCTCGGCACTGAGGCGGCGATCGCTTGTCAGATCGTCAACCCGCAAAGTCTGAAGTTGGCGGATTTTCTCGCTGAGGGGATCGAGTTCTTCTGGGGGACACTCGGAGAGCAAACTGGGTCTACTGGCGTCTGTTGTCGCTTCGTGAGTGACGGTCAGACTCGCCTGATTGGACTGCGCCCAGCACCACAAATACTGGCATCGGTCAACTTGCAACAAACAGCGAATCTCATTCACAGCGGTTCCCAGGATGGTATCCAGGTCGAGGGAATCGCGAATCTGGCTTGCCAAGCGGAACAGCAAGGCTTCTCGACGTGCCGAGAGGGCTTCTTTCGCCCAAGACCGATCGATGGCGATCGCGATCGCGTTGACGACCCACCCCAACGCTTGATGAACAGCTTCGCTAAAGCGTTGGCTGTTGCATATAGCCATGACGCCCACCAGTCGGTCTTCGACAATCAGGGGATAGGTTGCCAAATAGCTTTCGGGGATTCGCAAACAGCTTTCAGCGACAAAATCATTGTACAGACGGGCTTCCAATCCGCCCCCAGACCGATAATTACTATCCTGAGTCAGATAGGGTTGACGAGTTTGAGCGACGAAGCCGATTAGGGAACCGTCGAGAACCTGGTGACGCTGAGCCAACAAATCTTCCCAATAGAATTCGCGCTGAGAATCAACCCTTGTGGTTGCTTGCAATTCCAAGCGGTTAAGTTTTTGATTAAATGTCCAGATACACGCAAAAGTTGCATCGAGATGCTCCACCATTGCTTCCGTACAGCGATTGAGGCTTTCCGATAAAGAGCCAGCCGCGCCCAAGGCAGTACCGACTTCTGCTTCCAGGGTGGAGAGGCGCGATCGCTCCATCAGCGCTGCCTCTGACTGTTTACGACCTGTAACATCCCGGAAATAAACCGATAGACCATCTTGATAAGGATAGCCTCGCACTTCAAACCAGCTCTCTAGAGGCTCATAAAACACCTCAAAGTGAACGGTTACTTGATTGGCAACTGCCCGGTGATACTCATGATAAAAATTAGAACTGGCTGTTTCTGGAAACTCATCCCAAATACACCGATCAATTAACTCATCTTTGCTTCTAAACAAAAGCTGCTCTGCCCGTGAGTTCAGATAAGTAAATCGCCATTCCGTATCTAAAGTAAAGAAAGCATCGGTAATACTTTCCAAAATGTTCCGAGTGCGGTTCTCGCTGTTGACAGCTGCCTCCCGCGCCGCCTGTTCTCGCGCCAAAAGTTGAATGCGCTCCTCCTCCTGCCGCTTGTGATCGTCGATATCCGTGTTCGTCCCAAACCAACTAACGATCTTGCCTTCGTTATCATGCACGGGAACCGCCCGCCCCAGGTGCCAGCGATAGCTTCCCTCAGTTACATTCAACAGGCGAAATTCAACTTCGTAAGGCTCTCCCGTAGAGAGAGAATGGCTCCATCGGGCGATACAATCTGGCACATCCTCCGGATGCAGCACATCTTGCCATCCCCAGCCCACCATTTCCTCAAACGTGCGTCTGAAATATTCCAGAACGCGCTGGTTCACATAATCGAGTGCCCCATCTGGCTGTGCCGTCCATACCTGCTGCGGAATCACTTCAGCTAAGGCGCGAAAGCGCTGTTGGCTTTGTCTTTGTAATTCTTCTGCCCATTTTCGCTCAGTGATATCTTGACGGATGGCGACATATTCAACAGGTTGTTGGTCGGAATTTAAGACGGGCACAATTGTCGTATCCACCCAGTAACAAGTTCCGTCTTTGGCTCGATTTCTGATTTCGCCATGCCAGACGCTGCCACTGCTGATGGTTGCCCACATCTGCTGAAAAAATTCCTTGGGGTGATGTCCAGAATTAATGATGCGGTGATTTTGTCCGAGCAGTTCCTCTCTGGAATATTGAGAAATTTCGCAGAATTTATCGTTTACATAATTAATCTTTCCGGTGCGGTCTGTAACTACCACAATCGAAGATTGATCGAGGGCAAACTTAATGTCTGCCACTTCTTTGAGGGACTCAGAGAGTGCCGACTCGGCTCGCAGGCGCTGTTGTTGGGTATGAGCATCTTTGATGGTAATCGTCAGATATCCAGCCATATCAACCAAAGTGGCGATCTCGTGTTCGTTCCATTTATATGGTTGCGGCGAGTCAAAGCACAGCAAGCCGATTAACTGGTCGGAATGCTGCAAGGGGATGTCCAGCATAGACTGAGTTTGGCCTGTCAGCAAGGCATCCGCTAAAGGTGTTAGCCTGAAGTCTTGGGTAACATCGTTACAGATGAAGGATTCGCCCATCTGCAAGGCATTAAGATATTCCGATGCAACCGTCAGATCGATGGCTAATCCTGAGAGTTTCGGCATTCCCGGCGGTTCGATGGAGGAAATCACCATCAAGATGCCTTGGGGATTAATCGTTGAATAAGCTACTCGCAGATGAGGAAAATATTCGCTAATTTGTTTGA